>NZ_JABSPU010000041.1 GCF_013214815.1 Gilvibacter sp. | reverse complement strand
CACGACCGCGCTACCTTTAACGGTATTGTGGATCTATTAGATGAGGACATGATCGCTCAAATCCAATATCCTGTCCAGGTAACCATCTTTGAAGGTGAAACCCTTCAAATCGATTCAGATGAGGATCTAAAATCCATCATCAACACCAACCTCAATTTTTGCGAATAATTCGCGATTTTCCATAATTTATGATGTAACATATTGATATTCAGAATTTTAATTGTTTAATCTTTGATTTAAAAAGTTAAACAAAATGTTAAAGTTCTATTAATTTCGGTTTTTTTGGTAGTACTTTGTGTTGTGCTGTTGTTGTATAGACAAATGTATTACACCAAAAAAAATCACATGAAAAACGTATTCAAAATTTCACTAATCGCGTTACTGACAGTAACGCTATTTGCGTGTAACAACGACGACGACAACTCTAACCCGATCGACCCGGGAACTGACGTGAGTATCGCCGAGTTTGTTGCCAACAACGACGACTATTCTTCCTTAGAGGCTGCGCTTGAGGCTGCAGGTCTAACAGAAACATTGAGTGCAGGTGAGTTCACCGTATTCGCACCAAACAACGCTGCTTTTGAAGCTTTCTTAAATGCTCAAGGATTTGCAGCTTTAGGCGATGTGCCAGTAGATGTTTTGACTAACATTCTTTTAAACCACGTAGTAGCGGGAACTAATGAGTCTTCAGATCTTATTACTGGTTATGTATCTTCATTAGCAACAGAAGCTACCTCTGGAGCTAATTTGAGCCTTTTCATCAACACCGCATCTGGTGTTAATGTAAATGGTGTTTCTAACGTAACTACTGCAGACATCGCTGCTTCTAACGGAGTGATTCACGCTGTTGATGCAGTTATCGGAGTAGCTAACGTGACCACACAAGCCATAGCCAACCCTGACTTTTCAATTTTAGTTGATGCTTTGATCGCTGCTTCTGACACAGATTTAGATTATGTAGCATTGCTATCAGGATCAACCAGTGCACCTTTCACAGTATTCGCTCCAACAAATGAAGCTTTCGTAGACCTATTAAATGCTTTAGGGTTTGCTTCTTTGGACGATGTACCTCAAAGCGCGCTACGTACAATCTTAAATTACCACGTATTGGCTTCTGCCAATGTACGTTCAGGTGACTTAGAAGACGGACAGACCCCAACTACATTTGAAGGATCAACTTTTGAGATCAGCCTTGACGCTGGAGCTCAGGTGATCGATGCTACCGGAGTACCGTCTAACATTATTGCTGTTGATGTACAAACAGGAAACGGAGTGATCCACGCTGTGGATAAAGTGTTGTTGCCAATGGCTATCGCTGACGGTGCTGCACCAACATTAACGGGATTGGCGTACACTAACCCAGCATTGACCAGCTTGTTTGCTGCTTTGAAAATTACAGGATTGGATGCTGTTCTTGCCGACCCAAGCGCTGACTTTACCGTATTCGCTCCAACAAACGATTCTTTCGCAGCTTTCTTAGACGCTGCTGGATTCAACAATATTGATGAGGTTCCTGTTGAAGTATTGACTCAAGTAGTATTGAACCACGCAATTAGCGGTTCATTATTTGCTGCTGATCTTACTACTTCTTACGGAAACACACTAGCTACTTTTGGAGATACTGATGCCAACTTGAGCATCTACATCAACACAGACAGTGGCGTAACTCTTAACGGACAATCTTCAGTGATCATTCCTGACGTGACTGCTACTAATGGTGTAGCTCACGTTGTTGACGCTGTAATCGGATTGCCAACTGTAGTAACTTTCGCTACTGCAGACGCTACTTTCGGAACACTAGTTGCCGCTTTGACCAGAGATGATCAGCCAGACTTTGTAAGTGTTCTTTCTACAGGAAACGGTGCAGAGCCTGCTCCATTTACTGTATTCGCTCCAACAAACGACGCCTTCGGTGATCTTTTGACAGAACTAGGAGCTTCAAGCTTAGATGATATTGACGGTGCTACATTGACTGCTACCTTGAACACACACGTGATCGCAGGGGCCAATGTACGCGCAGAAGACCTTGTAAGTGGTTCAGTTGGTACCCTAGGGGCAGATATTGAGATCGATGCTTCTAACGCGACTATTACAGATTTGAACGGTCGTGTTATTAACATCATCGTAACGAATGTGCAGGCAGCGAACGGTGTAGTTCACGCTATTAATAGAGTGATCTTGCCAGAGCTGTAACTGTTCATATTTTAATTGTTTAGTTAGTTGATGAAAGCCGTCTCTGCCACACTTCTACAGGCAGGGGCGGTTTTTTTATGTGCTTTTTGAAGCAACCTTTTAGTGTTTACTGTACTAGAGATAAAACCTAGTTATGAAGCACTTTTTTCTTTTTCTCTTCGCCGCAGCGACCTTAAGCTGTGTAAACGAACCACTCAATATTGATCCTGTAGCTCAAGGCGATCTTATTGAGGAATCTTCAGAATTGTTCCAATTTTTAGCGCAGATCACTGAAGATGAATCTGCTCAAACTAGTGTCACCTGTATTGACTTTATTTATTCTTTTGTCGTTTATGTTTTCGATGAAGAGGACGAATATGTTTCGGCTACTCGTGTAGGTAATGATCTTCAGTTTTGGCAATTCCTATTGAATATTCCAGAGGAGCATTCCGTAGGGATCAGTTTTCCGATTCAAGCGACCTTAGAAGATGGAACCCTCTTTGAGATCAATTCTGCCGATGAGTTAGCCCAGAGCATTCAAGGGTGTATAACCGAAATTCAACAAGAAGTGCTCGGTGGTGTTGCTGAGGCCTTTAAGCAATGTGGATGGGAAGTGAGAGCTGTGGATGGCAATGAACCCGATCAATACGAATTCAGTGTTTTTGAAGTCACCCCGAGCGGAGGTGTAGTGTTCTACGACGCGGGATTAGGTTCTCCGGGAGCCTGGATCTTTTATTTCATTGCGAATCAGCTCCATATGAATATCAATCTTGACGGAGTTAATGATCCTATTGAGGAGAATTGGAACAAAGATTGGATCGTGACCTTTTACGGCGAGAATACCCTGCAGATCATGCGCGATGAACTTACTTATGATCTGAATAAGATCTGTGAACCAGAGATCTACTGTACCACCTTATTCTTTGAGGAATGTGTTTCAGATGATGACGATCCGCTACCGCCGTTCACCGCTAATTTTGAATTTGAGAATTACAGCCGCTGCATCGGCTTGATCACAGAAAAGCCCTTAGAAGAAGGCTATAGCTTTGACTATTTTGAAACTGAGGCAGATGCAGAAGCCAATGTAAATGCCTTGCCCCAAGACGGATATACCAATATTGAAAATGCCCAAACGATCTACGTACGGATTACAGACCCGACTGATGTGGAGTTCGAGTTGGTGGAGATCACCATTTTGGCCTCGTTATGTGAATGATTTTTTAAGAATCAGCCAAACGAAAAGACGACCCTCTGCGGTCGTCTTTTTGCGTTTAAGAGGCTTGTCCAACTTCAGGCAAAAATGTACCTTTGCCCTTTACCAATTTTAGCAATGTTTGATAATTTAAGTGATAAGTTAGATAAAGCCTTACACGTGCTCAAAGGGCACGGTCAAATTACAGAAGTAAACGTGGCCGAAACCTTAAAGGAAGTACGCCGAGCGCTTTTAGATGCGGATGTCAACTACAAGATCGCCAAGGACTTTACCAATACGGTGAAAGAGAAGGCCTTGGGTCTGAATGTATTGACTACTCTTCAACCGGGCCAGTTGATGGTCAAATTGGTGAAAGATGAGCTTACAGAGCTCATGGGTGGCGACGCTGCCGGAGTTAATTTGAGCGGAAACCCTTCTGTGATTTTAATGTCTGGATTGCAGGGTAGTGGTAAAACGACCTTCTCTGGAAAACTCGCCAACTTCTTAAAGACCAAAAAATCTAAAAAACCTTTATTGGTTGCCTGTGACGTTTATCGTCCGGCGGCAATTGATCAGCTTCACGTTGTAGGAGATCAGATCGGGGTAGAGGTATATTCAGACCGCGGCAACAATGACCCAGTGTCTATTGCAACAGCGGCCATTGCACACGCCAAATCCAACGGTCACAATGTGGTTATTGTGGATACCGCAGGTCGTTTGGCAGTGGATGAAGAAATGATGACCGAGATCGCCAATGTACACGCAGCGATCAAGCCAGAAGAAACCCTTTTTGTGGTGGATTCCATGACCGGTCAAGATGCTGTAAATACAGCAAAAGCCTTTAACGATCGTTTGAATTTTGACGGGGTGATCCTCACCAAATTAGATGGTGATACTCGTGGTGGTGCGGCCATCTCTATTAAGAGTGTGGTCAACAAACCGATCAAATTCATCGGTACGGGAGAGAAGATGGAGGCCATTGATGTCTTCTATCCTTCACGTATGGCTGATCGTATCCTGGGGATGGGAGACGTAGTGTCTTTAGTGGAACGCGCTCAAGAGCAGTTTGACGAAGAAGAGGCCCGTAAACTCCAAAAGAAGATCGCTAAGAACCAATTTGGTTTTGACGATTTCTTAAAGCAGATCCAGCAGGTAAAGAAAATGGGGAATATGAAAGACCTCATTGGAATGATCCCTGGAGCAGGAAAGGCATTAAAGGATGTGGATATTGATGACGATGCATTCAAACATATCGAGGCCATTATTCACTCCATGACTCCAGAAGAGCGTTCCAATCCTGCACTGATCAACGCCAGTCGTAAAAAGCGCATCGGGAAAGGTTCCGGTACTTCTGTACAGCAGGTGAACCAACTGCTCAAGCAATTCAATCAGATGAGTAAGATGATGAAGATGATGCAAGGTGGTGGCGGTCGTAAGATGATGCAAATGTTGGGCAAACAACGATAATACTTTTAAACATATGATACTACTAGACGGACGCAAGTGCAGTAACGAGATCAAAGATGAGATCAAAGAGCAGGTAGATGCTCTAAAGGCCAAAGGCCAAAAAGTACCGCACCTCGCAGCAGTCTTAGTAGGAAACGACGGAGCTTCGCTTACCTATGTAGGTAGCAAGGTTCGCGCTTGTGAACGCGTAGGTTTTGAATCTACTTTGATTCGCTTGGATGAAGAGACCACAGAAGAGGTTCTTTTAAAGACCATTGAAAACCTGAACAATGATGATGAGATCGACGGATTCATTGTACAGCTTCCATTGCCCAAGCATATTGATGAAGAGAAGGTTCTATTGGCGGTAGACCCAGACAAAGATGTTGACGGTTTTCACCCGACCAACTTTGGACGCATGGCCTTGGACATGGAGAGTTTTATTCCAGCCACTCCTTTTGGCATTATGGAATTGCTCCGCAGAAATGAGGTGGACACTCAAGGAAAGCATACTGTAATTATTGGACGCAGTCATATTGTAGGTCGCCCAATGAGTATCTTGATGAGTCGTAAAGGAAGCCCTGGGAATTCAACAGTTACCCTAACGCATTCCAGAACCCAAAATATTGAAGAGTACATTAAATCCGCAGATATTGTCATCTCTGCTTTGGGTGTGCCTGAGTTTGTAAAGGCCGATATGGTCAAAGAAGGCGCTGTGGTGATCGATGTGGGAATTACCCGAGTGCCTGATGAATCTCATCCAAAAGGTTATGTCATCAAAGGCGATGTTGAGTTTGATGGGGTAAGTGCCAAGTCCTCACACATTACTCCTGTCCCTGGCGGTGTAGGTCCTATGACCATTGCGATGCTGTTGCAAAATACCTTGCTAGCACGCGCTAGAAAAGCTTAATCGCTTCCATTTTTGGTGAGGTAATTAATGCTCACTGTTGCCAATTCATTATTCGGATATTTGGAGAAATACTTCGGGTCACTTTGTAAGCCTAAGCGCTCGATGACCTTGGTAAATACATCGAGTTCCACAATAAACTGATCGGAAAATCCGTGGGTGGCATCATAAGCCGTGGCTGCGGGCTTTCCTATATTCTTTGCAGTAATTTTCGGATCCAAGGTGTGTAATTCAATCACCAATAGCCCAAACTTTTCTATATAAGGCAGCCAGTCTGCCATATGCTCATAGAGGTTCTGTTCCACAGCCGCATTGCTGAGTTTCTCTCCCCGATGGGCATAGGCTCCAGTACTGCTGCTTTGATGCTCCGGTTCCTGTTTAGGGATCGACCAGGGTCTGTTGTGATCCAAAAAGGTACGTACGTTCAAAAGATCTGCGAGCTCAATATCATAACTGGCTTGAATGTCTTTTTCTAGGGTTTCGGGATCGGCAATATCACCCCAAATGACCTTAGCCCAAATGTCTGCTTTGATCAAATTGGCTCGGGTCACTTTTAAAGCCGCTTTGTTGAAATCCACTCCGACCAAGAACAGCGGATATTCTTCCAACATTTGCCCTCGGCGGGTCCGTTGTTCAATCACATCAAAAAGATGGATCAAAAAGGCACCGTTCCCGCATCCCATATCTAGGATTCCCTTGGGTTGCTGTGCAATGGGTTTGTTGAAAAGCTCAATGATGATCTCGTCGATCTTTTTAAAATAAGCAGAGTGTGCGCCACCGCTTCCCCAAACGTTCATTTCTCTATTTACATGGATCTCTGGCGTATTGGGCATATCACTGCGGAGTAAGGCAGCGTTTCCAAACAAAAGGTCATCCATGCGTCTAAAGGTGGGGAGGTAAGAAACGGTTACCCCATAGGCGGTAGAACGTCGTGCAAAAAACAGGCCTTTGTTGGTGAATTTATAATGTCCATTTTGTTTGCTAAACCAACCGATATGGGTCAAAAAGTCTAAGATCTTGCTGAAGTTTTCTGGGTCTTCATGGAACTCGTCTGCACCAAAGGAAGCCTCCATAAAGTATTTATGGAACATTCCGTCCATGCCCAGCATCACGGTAATAGGCCCCACTAAAAGTCCTTCTATATGCAATTTGATCTGCTGGTCAATTTCTTGCTCTAAGGCCGTTTTGCCGTTACCGTCGTAATCGCCCTTCTCATAGCGCTTAAAGATTCTGTTTAAAGCGGCTATAGTTTCTAAGTCAAAACTGCGTGGATGAAACTCTTCTGCAGTTTGCAAAAAATCTACCACATCGGCATAACGTGAAAAGGCCTCAAAAGCATAAGCGCTTTGGTCATTGCATTTTATACTAATGGATTCATCTGCCGGATCGAGCGCATAGGATATCCAGCCTTGAGAGGCTAAAACACGCAGTGCTACGTTCATATAACCCTCATTACCGCCAACTTGAGCATTCAGGGTATCAAGCGTAGTATTTTGGAGTTCTAGAAGTTGGGTGAGAACACCTTTCTGGAATAGGGAATAGGCAACAGGAGCAGTAACAATACCGTCTAAATGACGGAACAATTCACTGCGGTATAAGCGCTTTTCTTCTGCTGATAACATAGAGCGGGTTTTGTAGTAAATATAAAGAAATACCCGCGCGCTCTGTTTTTGGAGGCGTTAATCTATTGCAAAAAGCTGTGAAAGGTCTTTGAAGGCTTTAAATTCTAAAGCATTTCCCGCGGGATCTAAAAAGAACATTGTAGCCTGTTCTCCCGGTTCACCTTTAAAGCGAACATAGGGTTCAATGATAAATTCAATAGCTTCTGCTTGGAGTCTAGCAGAAAGCGCTTCAAAGTCTTCTAAGGTTAAAACAACACCAAAATGTGGAACGGGAACCGCCTTGCCATCTACGGCATTGGTATGGAGGTCTTCTGCGGATTTCTCCTTGTAGTGAATCACCAATTGATGTCCGTAGAAATCAAAATCTACCCAATGATCGCTGCTTCGGCCTTCTCTACAACCCAGCACGTCGCGGTAAAAACTGCGACATGCATCCAGGTTGTGTACGGGTATAGCGAGGTGAAAGGGACGCAAATCGCTCATTACTCTGCGCTATTGTCTTCTTTGTCCCAATTCATCATCATGAATTTGAACTTAGCTGTTTCTGGAATCTGAGTCGCCTCAATTTTGTTGGAAGTGTAACGCAGACTTTCGGGTAGCTGGTCTTTGTCAATCACCACATAAACATCAGTTTCATTGAGGTTCACTACAACAGAACTCAAAGTAGAGTAGATGTCAGAAACGGTGTAATTGTCCTTAATGGTTTTGTAGGTTCCATCTGCACTCAATCCTTTCGCAGTCTTGTAACGTGGATCCACAATACGAATGTTTTGAATGGTGTTGGTATCTGCTTTTGGAGTATGCGGAGTAAGAACCAACAGCAGGCTTCCGGCCTTGTCGTAGATCTCTACATCACCGCCGGCAACAATTTGATCCTCATTAACGGCAATTTTAACTACAGAGTCCAAAGCAAAAACCGAATCGAGTTGTTTTACTTGTATCGTTTTGCTGAGGTTTCCGATCTGACCTTGGTCAATCAAGAAGGGGTCTTTTTCTGTATTACAACTTACTAAGGTAAGCGCTACCACTGCAGCAGCGAGCCAAAAATTACGCATGTTTATCTTTTTAATTACTTGATTAGTTTTCCTAAAATTCCCAATACCGAACGGATCACCGTAGGGCTGGTCAATACTTTTACCACCGGATTCTGTCTGCTTGAGCGACGGCTGCTTGAGCGTCTGCTGCTGCTGGATCTGCTGGTTTCTTTTTTCTCCTTTTCAGCCTTGGCGCGGGTTTCTTCGCGTTCAGCCACTTCAATTTTTTCGTTGAGCATCTCGTATGCGCTCTCGCGATCGATCTCCTCGTTGTATTTTTTAATGAGTTTGGAGTTATCGATCAACTCTTTGAGCTCATCGTCCTCCAAAACATCCATACGACTCATAGGCGCTCTGAGCATAGTAGCCGCTAAAGGCGTCGGAATACCTTTCTCATTCAAAGCAGTTACTAAAGCTTCTCCAATTCCTAAAGACGTCAAAACCTCGTCTGTTTTGTAATAGTCCGAGAGCGGATAGTTTTCAGCAGTTAATTTGATGGCTTTGCGATCCTTAGCGGTAAAGGCGCGCAAGGCGTGTTGGATCTTAAGACCCAATTGGCTCAAAACTGCTTCAGGTACGTCCGTTGGATTTTGCGTTACAAAATACAGTCCCACTCCTTTAGAACGGATTAACTTTACAATAGATTCAATCTGATCCAAAAGGGCATCACTGGCTTCCTTAAAGATCAGGTGTGCCTCATCGATGAAGATCACCAATTCTGGTCGGCCACTGTCTCCTTGTTCTGGAAAGGTGGAATAGATCTCTGCCAAGAGGGAAAGCATAAAGGTGGAGAAGAGTTTTGGGCGGTCTTGAATATCGGTCAAGCGAACTACGTTGATATAACCCATTCCGTTTTCATCCACACGCAGCAAATCGTCCGTATCAAATGACTTCTCACCAAAGAACAGATCTCCGCCTTGTTGTTCCAATTCAACCACACGTCTTAGGATAGCTCCCGTAGATGCTGGAGAAATACGTCCGTATTCATCAGCGAATTCCTTTTTGCCTTCATTGGTAGAATATTGCAAGATCTTCTTGAAATCCTTCAGGTCTAAAAGCGGTAATTTATTGTCATCACAATATTTAAAGATGATCGAGATGATCCCGGCCTGCGTTTCTGAAACGTTTAGGATTCGCGAAAGGAGCACCGGTCCAAACTCACTTACGGTCGCTCGTAATCGAACTCCGTCCTGTTCAGAGAGTGAAAGGATCTCCACAGGAAACTTCTTGGCTTCAAAAGGAAAGCCGATTTTCTCGTGGCGTTCGTCAATCTTAGGGTGCCCGGGACTCGGTTGCGCAATCCCAGAAAGGTCACCCTTCATGTCCATCAACAGCACAGGTACACCATGGGCGGAAAGATTTTCTGCCACGATTTGCAGCGTCTTTGTCTTACCCGTTCCCGTAGCTCCGGCAATCAAACCATGACGGTTCATGGTTTTAAGCGGAATTTTAATCAGTGCATTAGTTACCGTTTCGTCATTGAGCATTCCAGCGCCTAGGGTAATGAAATCACCTTTGCACTTATAGCCGTCGTTAATATGATCAAAGAATTCCTGAGTCTGACTCATGCTGATGGATTTTGTGGTAAAAATAGGAATTGTCCTTTAGCTACTGAAATTATTGCTACCTTAATACAATACTATAGCAAATACACTATGAAGATCTATGCTTTAACGTTTTTAACGCTTTTGAGTTTGACTGCTTTTAGCTGCCGAGTCGCCTCAGAAGAAAACCCAACGCCTGATACTCCAAATACTCCAGATGCAGCTGTATCACCCGCATCGGAGTTCCATGCTTCGCATCTTCAAAGTAGGCAAAATACACCTTTTAGTGATGCGGTTCAAGTAGGGAATATCTTTTACCTCTCCGGGCAGATCGGGAGGGATCACGCTGCAGGTAAGTTAGTGGAAGGTGGAATTGAAGCAGAGACCCGTCAGACCTTAGAGAATATCAAAGCGGTACTGAATCATCACGGAATGGATATGAGCAATGTGGTCAAAGCCTTGGTCATCTTGGACGATATTGAAGACTTTGCAGCTTTTAATGCGATCTATACCACCTATCTGCCTCAAAAACCAGCTCGGACCACCTTTGCTGCTGAAGCCTTGGCTGCAGGAGCTAAAATTGAGATCGAGGTGATTGCAGTTAAAAGCGAATAAATAAGGTCAGTTGCCGGGCAATGCATATCTTTGCCGCCTGTGGATCCACAAGTAAAAAAAGAAGTAGACTTAGGCATACAGTTGCCGCTCATGGAAGCCTTTTATACCATTCAGGGAGAGGGCTTTCACAAGGGGACAGCTGCCTATTTTGTGCGCATTGGAGGCTGTGATGTTGGCTGCCATTGGTGCGATGTAAAGGAGAGTTGGAACGCGGAGCTACATCCGCCTACCCCGACCCAAGATATCGTCTCAGAAGCGCTAAAACACAGCGACACGGTTGTTGTGACAGGTGGTGAACCGCTCACTTGGAACATGGAGCCGCTCACGTCAGCTCTAAAGGAACGCGGCGCTAAGGTGCATATTGAAACTTCAGGGGCTTATGAATTGACCGGGCAGTGGGATTGGATCTGTTTGTCTCCGAAGAAAATAAAACTTCCCCTCAAACCAATCTATAAAGAGGCTGACGAACTAAAAGTAATTATCTACAACAAGCACGACCTTCAGTTTGCAGAGGAGCAAGCCGCTCAAGTAGGGGAGCAATGTATCTTATACATGCAGCCTGAATGGAGTGTGCGTGATAAGGTGATGCCACTGATTGTGGATTACGTAATGGCCAATCCAAAATGGAAGGTTTCCTTGCAGACCCACAAGTATTTGAACATTCCCTAAACAGTATAAAAAAACACCGCTCAAGGCGGTGTTTTTATTTTTATAGGATCGGGGAATTATCCCTTCTTGAAAGGAACTGTCACGCGCACTTTGTCCCAGCCCATGTGAAGATCCACACCGCCTTCACCTTCTGTGAATAGCATGCTGAACTCCTCAACGCTGTCTGAGCCCATAGTTGCTGCTACATTAGCACGAGCTACGTCGTTCTCTTGCTTGTAGAAATAAGCACCCCATGCGTTAAGATCGCTGTTGATGATAACGGTCCACTCGTTCTCACCAGGAATGGTGAACAAAGAGTAAGTTCCTGCAGGAATTTTTTTGCCGTCAAGGGTCATGTCTACGTAAAAAGTGATCTCCGCACATTCGTTAGCTCCTGTACGCCAAACTTCTCCGTTTGGAGCCAATTTAGCTAAACTACGTCCTTTGAGCTGTGGACGGCTGTATTGTACTTTCACAAGCTTGTTAGCGTCGCGGTAGTTGTCTGGATAAGAGGCTACATCCATTGGAGACTTGTCAAGACCTTTGAAGTCTTGTGCATTTAGGTTCCCAGCGGCAACGAATAAAAGGCTAAAAGCAAGGCCTTTAAGGATAGTTTTTAGTTTCATGATTTTTGGTTTTATGTTAATATTTTGGATTGCTTAACTAAGTGTTAGTCACAAAAATATTCAAAACTTACTGGCCTTTTTAACATTTTATGATTCTTTAAGATTTAGCACGCTGCCAAACACGGATTTACCCTACTCAAAAGAGGGTCTTTTTTTCACAATTTTATGTTAATAACTTAAGGGGTTAAAATCGCTCGAAATACTATATTTTACGGCGGTTTTCGTTATATTTGTTAGTCTTATAAAATCACACAAAAAATCAGCTAACTTTTATGAGTGACGAGCAAAATAAAAAAGGGTATGGTGCAGACAGTATCCAGGCCCTTGAAGGCATGGAGCACGTTCGAAAAAGACCCTCCATGTACATTGGAGATGTGGGCGTTCGCGGACTGCATCATTTGGTATACGAGGTGGTCGATAACTCGATCGATGAAGCTTTAGCAGGCCATTGTGATACCATTGGAGTTTGGATCAATGAGGACAACTCCATTACAGTACAGGATAACGGTCGGGGGATTCCGGTCGATATACATAAAAAAGAAGGTGTTTCTGCCCTAGAAGTGGTGATGACCAAGATCGGAGCCGGAGGTAAGTTTGACAAAGACTCCTACAAGGTATCTGGTGGTCTTCACGGGGTTGGGGTGAGTTGTGTTAACGCACTTTCCGAGCACCTAAAAGCTACCGTTTTCCGTGAAGGGAAAGTGTGGGAACAGGAATACGAGCGTGGAAAGACCTTGTATCCTGTAAAATCCACAGGAACTACAGACCAGCGCGGAACTACAGTAACCTTTAAGCCAGACCCGATTATCTTCACTCAGGTCCTGGAATACAATTACGATACCCTAGCGAGCCGTTTGCGCGAGCTGGCCTTCTTGAATAAAGGAATCACCATTACCATTACCGATCGTCGTCACAAAGACGAAGAAGGGAATGAGATCAGTGAGACCTTCCACAGTACAGAAGGGCTCAAAGAGTTTATCAAGTATCTGGACGATACGCGTGAGCCGATCATTGCAGACGTGATCTCTATGGAAGGAGAGAAGAATGGTACGCCAGTTGAGGTGGCTATGATCTACAACACTTCCTACAGTGAGAATCTGCACTCTTACGTAAACAATATCAACACCCATGAAGGGGGTACGCACCTTTCTGGTTTTAGACGTGGACTTACTACAACACTTAAGAAGTACGCAGATGCTTCTGGGATGTTGGATAAGTTGAAGTTTGATATTTCTGGGGATGATTTCCGTGAAGGATTGACTGCTATTGTTTCTGTAAAAGTTTCAGAACCACAATTTGAAGGACAGACCAAAACCAAACTCGGTAACCGTGAGGTGACCTCTGCGGTTTCTCAGGCGGTTTCTGAGATGTTAGAGAACTATTTGGAGGAAAACCCTCAAGATGCCAAGACTATCGTTCAAAAGGTGATCCTAGCGGCTCAGGCGCGCCATGCAGCGCGTAAAGCTCGTGAAATGGTGCAGCGTAAGACTGTGATGAGCGGTGGAGGGCTACCAGGAAAACTCTCTGATTGTTCTGAGCAGGACCCAGAAAAATGCGAAGTATTCCTTGTGGAGGGAGATTCGGCGGGTGGAACGGCCAAACAAGGTCGCGACCGTAACTTCCAAGCCATTTTGCCGCTTCGTGGTAAGATCTTGAATGTGGAGAAAGCCATGCAACACAAGGTTTTTGAAAACGAGGAGATCCGCAACATCTTTACTGCACTTGGGGTAACCATTGGGACCGAGGAGGACAGTAAAGCTTTGAACTTAGAGAAACTGCGTTACCACAAGATTGTGATCATGTGTGATGCGGATGTGGATGGTAGTCACATTGCTACTTTGATCTTGACCTTCTTCTTCCGCTATATGCGTGATCTGATTGAGGCCGGACACGTCTACATCGCCACTCCACCATTATACTTGGTGAAGAAAGGTGCTAAGAAATCCTATGCTTGGGATGATAAAGAGCGCGACGGTATTGTGGAGAGCTTTGGCGGTTCAGCAACGATCCAACGTTATAAGGGTCTTGGAGAGATGAACGCAGAGCAACTTTGGGACACTACTATGAATCCGGAGTTCAGAACCCTGCGTCAAGTAACAATCGACAACGGAACCGAGGCCGACAGAATCTTCTCTATGCTGATGGGAGATGAGGTTCCGCCGCGTCGTGAGTTTATCGAGAAAAACGCAGTATACGCTAATATCGATGCCTAATTAAAAGGCTTCTCATAAAAGAAAAGAACACCGCCCAGTGCGGTGTTTTTTTATGACTAACACCAATTGCGCTTTGTCGCCCTTTTAAACCGTTGACAGATTGCCAACAGGGTTTTGCTTTAATATTAGGTTAAGGTGCTGCTACAAACTGCTTTATTTCGTAATTTTGCCCAAAATTTAACACCAAATAAAACACATATACTATGAAAGTTACTGTTGTAGGCGCCGGAGCTGTTGGAGCGAGTTGCGCAGAGTACATCGCCATTAAGGATTTTGCATCAGAAGTTGTTCTGTTAGACATCAAAGAAGGATATGCAGAAGGAAAGGCCATGGACTTGATGCAAACGGCTTCTCTTAACGGATTTGATACACGCATTGTTGGAACCACTAATGACTATTCCAAAACGGCTAACAGTGATATCGTAGTGATCACCTCAGGAATTCCTCGTAAGCCAGGAATGACTCGTGAGGAATTAATCGGAATCAATGCTGGGATCGTAAAGTCAGTATCTGCTGCACTTATCGAGCAATCTCCAAATGCAATCATGATCGTGGTGAGTAACCCAATGGACACGATGACGTATTTGACGCACAAAACAACAGGATTGCCTAAGCACCGCATCATCGGAATGGGAGGAGCACTAGACAGCGCTCGTTTCAAGTACCGTTTGGCTGAGGCTCTTGAAGCACCAATTAGCGACGTAGACGGTATGGTGATCGGAGGACACAGTGATAAAGGAATGGTGCCGCTAACGCGATTGGCAACTCGTAACTCTGTTCCAGTAAGCGAATTCATCTCAGACGAACGTCTAGACCAAGTAAAAGAAGATACTAAGGTAGGTGGAGCTACTTTGACCAAGCTTTTGGGAACTTCTGCATGGTACGCGCCAGGTGCTGCAGTAAGCGCTTTGGTACAAGCAATTGCTTGTGATCAAAAGAAGATCTTCCCATGTTCTGCTTTGTTAGAAGGAGAATTTGGATTGAACGATCTATGTATCGGAGTGCCTGTGGTATTGGGTAGAAACGGAATTGAGAAGATCGTAGAGATCGACCTTTCTGATGCTGAGAAAGCACACTTGCAAGAAAGTGCTGCTGGTGTACAGAAAACCAACGGTTTGCTAGAGCTATAATCGCTTTTCGATATAAATATTCAAAGCCGCCTTCGGGTGGCTTTTTTTATGGTTTAAACCCACTTGGAATCGCTTTGATTTTCAATAGGGTAGTGGCTTTTAAAAACCCTTAGAATCCTTTATATTTGGCGCATGAATTCAAAATGGTTTTACGGAGTGCTCTTTGTCCTGCTAGTTTCTCTAGGGGTGCAAATGGATCGTAACTTGCTTTCTAAGCAAGAGATCGCACTGCAATTTACCGAGCAAGGATTCAATCAAGACAACGCAGAGCTCGCGCTTTCAGAGGTTAAAACACAACTTCAAAATGCAGGGGCGACCGACATTCAGATCTTAGAGCTAGAAGCCGGTCAGCTTAAGATCACCTATTCCAGCAAGCTGGGCGTTACACAGATCCAACAGCTACTTATCGATGCAGGTCTGGCCTTGCATCAGCCTTTAGAAGCGCCTCAGACGTCTGACCAAGACCAACTGACGGCCTATCAATTGGACGTTTATGAACTACATGAAAGCGGAACAGACCTTGACATTGAAGGTGCTCCCGTTGTTGAGGTTCAAGTGAAAGAGCATCTAACGGTTCCAACTGGTGCTGGTTTCTTTATTGATGCAAAGATTGATCTGGCTGCTTTGCCTAATGCAACCAAGGTTCAGATCACTTTTGCTAATGACCAATTAAAATCACGTTACGCATATTTACTCCCAGAGGTGCGTGCGGGACCCTTAGCCTAGGGAATATTTTTGGATTGACTTTAGGAGCGTTGATCCAGTTTCCAGACTTCGTTTTTATCGAGGAATCCTACCTCGATCTTTATTACTAAAGTATATATCATATTCATTGTCGGGGTAGACGCTAAGCTTTATATTTGCGCGTTTAAAATCCGACTCAAAAAAAATAATCATGCAAAACAAAGGACTTATAACGGTATTCGCTATACTGTTCGGGTTGGTAAGTATCTACCAACTTTCCTACACTTTCATTTCCGGTAAGGTTGAAGGTGACGCTAAAACCTATGCACAATCCTTGTTGCCAGAGACCGACCCAGAAGGGCGTGAAGCTTTGGAGACTAAATACTTGGATTCTGTTGCCGATGTACCTGTACTATTCGGGATCGATTACAAATCGGCTAAAGAAAAAGAATTAAAGCGTGGTCTTGACCTTCAAGGGGGGATCAACGTAACGCTACAGATCTCTGTTCGCGATATCCTTAAAGGATTGGCAGACAATTCTGAGCACCCTGCTTTTGTAAAGGCATTGAATGATGCTGACGCGCTACAGGCACAGAGCCAAGACACTTATTTGGAGTCTTTCTTTGAGGCCTTTGAAGCTATTCCTGGTGACAACCAATTGGCGAGCCCAAAGATCTTTGCTAACCGTACCTTGGACGATCTTATCGACTTGGACATGACCAACGATGAGGTGAAGCCTATCTTGCGTCAAAAGATCGATGAGTCTATCGTTTCTGCTTTTGAAGTACTTAGAAAGCGTATTGATAAGTTCGGTGTTACTCAACCAAACATTCAGCGTATTGGGCAGTCTGCACGTATCTTGGTAGAATTGCCAGGTGCTAAGGACATTGAGCGTACTAAAGAACTTTTGACCAGTACCGCACTTTTGGAATTCTGGGACCTTTACAAGTACGAGAACGTTGCTGCTTATTTGAACGATGCCAATGCTGTGATGGCAAACATCAACAAAAAAGCTGCTGAGACTACAGAAACTGCGCAAGACACTACAGGTCTTGACGAGGATGTATCTAACCTTTTAGGGGGAGACAACGTAGACGGAACAGAAACTGCTTCTGTTTCTACTACGCCATTAAATGACCTTATTGAGAACTTTGGATTCACTGGTGGTGCAACGCTTATGCGTGTTAAACCAGAGAATGTAGAGGCGGTGAACGCTATTTTGAATCACCCTCAAGTGCAAGCGAGAATGCCACAGAGCATTCGTTATACGAAGTTTGTTTGGGGGAACCCAAGTGCAGATCCTACTACTGGAGAAGAGCTTGTTTCTCTTTACGCTCTTAAGCGTGGTTCTGACGGAAAAGCACCACTTAGCGGAGGTGTGATTGTTGATGCTGCTCAAACTTATGACCAGTACAACAAGGTTGCTGTTGATATGCAGATGAACGGTGTTGGAGCCCAAACTTGGGAGAAAATGACGGGTGAGGCATACAAGAATCAAAGCCAGATCGCTGTTGTTCTTGATGATGTTGTATACTCTGCGCCAACTGTAAGTAACGGAGCTATCTCTGGAGGTAGAACACAGATCACTGGAGACTTCACTGTTGTAGAAGGGGAAGACCTTGCGAACGTATTGAGAGCTGGTAAACTTCCTGCACGTGCAGAAATGATTCAAGGAGCGGTTGTAGGACCAACTCTTGGTAAAGAAGCAATTAGTAGTGGTATGATCTCCTTTGGAATTGCCTTGCTATTCGTTTTGATCTGGATGGTATTCTACTACGGCTTTGCTGGACTTTTTGCCGACGTTGCTTTGATTGCAAACATCTTGTTCATCTTTGGATGTTTAGCCGGTATTCCTGGAGCGGTATTGACCCTGCCTGGTATTGCAGGTATTGTACTTACCATTGGTATTTCTGTGGATGCGAACGTACTTATCTTTGAGCGTATCCGTGAAGAATTGCAAAAAGGTAAGGCTCAGAAACTAGCCATTAAAGACGGTTTCAACAACGCCTTGTCTTCCATCTTGGATGCGAACATTACTACAGGTCTAACGGGTATTATCCTTTTGGTATTTGGAACAGGACCTATTAAAGGTTTTGCCACTACCTTATTGATCGGTATTTTGACTTCTTTGTTTACTGCGATCTTCATCACCCGTTTGTTGATTGACTGGTATACTAAGAACGGTAAGAGCTTGAACTTCTCAACGCCTGCAACCAAGAACCTATTCAAGAATGTAAATATTGACTTCCTTGGAAAGCGCAAGATCGCTTATATCATCTCTGGTATTTTGATCGCGATCAGTTTAGGATCTCTTTTCACCAACTCTTTGAATATGGGGGTTGACTTTGTGGGAGGACGTACCTATATCGTGCGTTTTGACAAGGATGTAAATGTAGAAGAAATTTCTAAAGACCTTATTGATGTATACGGTTCTGCGGAAGCTAAAACTTACGGTAGCGACAACCAGCTTAAAATTACTACCAAGTTCAAGGTAGAAGAAACAGGCTTGGAAGTTGACCGTGAGATCGAAGAGTTGCTTTACAACGGATTGAAGTCAAACCTTCCTGCAGATCTGAGCTTTGCTGAGTTCTCTAGTAGCAGTGGTAAAGTAGACAAGCAAGTAGGGGTGATGGAATCCAACAAAGTGAGTCCAACTATTGCGGATGATATCCAACAAGGATCTTTCTTGGCGGTACTCGGATCGCTGATCGTTGTATTCCTATATATCTTATTGCGATTTAGAAGATGGCAGTTCTCTTTGGGTGCAGTAGTTGCGGTATTCCACGATGTACTTATTGTACTTGGAGTATTCTCGCTCACCTATAAGATCATGCCATTCAATATGGAGATTGACCAATCGTTCATTGCAGCGATCCTGACGGTGATCGGTTACTCGCTCAACGATACCGTGGTTGTGTTTGACCGTATTCGTGAATACTTTAACGAGCACTCTACATGGAAGATGGACCGTATCATCAACGGAGCCTTGAACAGTACTTTGAGTCGTACGTTGAATACATCCTTAACTACGTTGATCGTACTTCTTTCGATCTTCTTCTTAGGAGCTGAATCGATCCGTGGATTGATCTTCGCCTTGATTGTAGGTGTGGTAGTAGGTACGTATTCATCGATGTTCATTGCAACTCCAGTAATGTTCGATACTGTGAAAAAACGCGGAATCGACCTTACGGACAAGAATGCTAAAAAAGAGGAAGAGGCAGAAGACCAAGCTGCTTAAGTTCCGCTTAGATAAATTAAAAAAGCCACTCACTCGAGTGGCTTTTTTTTATGCGTTATGTTTTATTGAATTTGCCAGCTGAGGGAATCTCCTGGCTTAATGTTCCATTTGTCAGTGAGGCCTCCGTTGAGTTCCAAAACATATTTGGCGGGCGCTCCAGAGGGCAGCGAGCTAGTATTTAGCGGTTGTGCGTTCTTTTGAATGCTCACTACTTTTTGATCGCTACCCACATAGATAATGTCTAAAGGGAAGCGTGTGTTTTTCATGTAAAAGGCTTGTTGCCGTTCTTCATCCATAATGAAGAGCATGCCCTGCTTTTCTTCCATGCTGTTGCGATACATCAAACCCGTTTGACGTTCATAGTCATTGTCGGCAACCTCAATGTCTATTTGTATGCTGCCAATGCTGTCGGGTTTTACTATGGTCAAATCACCTTCTTTGGTAAAGGAGATCTCTGTTGTGGTCACGGATTTGTTTGCATCCGAAGTATCCTTACAACTACTCAATAGTAGGGCAAGGGTGAATCCGCAGTAAATAATACGTCGCATTTTAAGCTGATTTAGGCGTGTAAATAGTAGGTTTGCGGAACATCAAGTACAAACCAAAGATCACAAAAGGAATGCTCAACAACTGTCCTGTGTTGAGTCCAAAGGTGCTTAAGTATTCGTCTCCCTGAGATTCCTTTAAAAACTCTACAAAGAAGCGTACAGACCAAAGCAACACAAAGAAGAGTCCAAACATATAACCCAGACGCCACTTCTTGTCGGTCTTCCAATAAACGGCTAGCATGATAATGAAGGTGAGCACATAACCCAAAGCTTCATAAACTTGAGTGGGGTGTCTGTAAGGAACAGCCGCCAACACCTCCGCAAATTGCGGATCGTTCACAATAGCGCTGTAGGCCTCACCCACATCTTTCTTTCCAGTAATGGACATTACCTCTCCAGGGTTGAGGTCGTTACGAACCAATTTAACCCCAAAGGCGTAATCTCCGCTGATCTTCCCAACGATCTCTGAATTCATAAAATTCCCGAGACGCACAAAGGCCGCCCCAATGGCAGCTGGAACTGCTATACGGTCAAAGATCCAAAGCACGTTCTTTTGGAGTTTTCTTTTATTGTAAAGGATCAGCGCGATCACCACACCAATAGTTGCACCGTGGCTGGCAAGTCCCTTAAAGCCTGTAAATTCAAATTCTGGAGTAGTTCTTATGGGTAAGAACACTGAGAAGAAGTCTTGTTTAAAGAGTTCTGGTTGGTAAAAGATCACATGGCCCAAACGTGCTCCAAAGAGAATTGCTAGAACCATATAGATGAATAGACTGTCCAGCTTTTCAATATCCTCCCTTTCATTCAAGAAAATCTTCTTCATCAAATACCAGCCTACTACAAAGGCTAAAACATAAGATAAACTGTAGAATCTCAGCGTGAATGAACCGATTTCAAACCCTTCCAATGGGTTCCAGGTAAAACCTAAATAATGCATGGTGGTAGTCTATTTCGCCTTAAAGATAACAAAGCTACGCGGCTCTGCCCTTAAGGTCTTCTTAATTTTCTTGTGTTTCTGAACAGGTTTTACTCGCACAGCATTTGGGAGGAACTGGGTCGTAGCCCGATCCACCCCATGGGTGACAACGACCAATCCTTTTAGCGGCCAACCAACCTCCTTTGAATAAACCATGGGTTTTTAAAGCGTCCACTGCGTAGTGAGAACAGGTAGGTTCAAATCGACAAGTGGCAGGAGTCAATGGAGAAATGATCCATTGATACAACTTGATCAGCAGTAAAAAAGGAGCGATCAGTATTTGCTTGAGCAGCTCCACAGTATTTATTTTAAGGAATAGGTCGTTCCGTCTTTACTGTCTTTTAGCTGAATTCCAGCTTCAGCCAATTGGTCACGAATCGCATCACTGGTTGCAAAGTCTTTATTGGCGCGCGCCTGATTTCTAAGTTCGATGAGCAAGCTGACCGTTTTATCCAACTTATCGGTATCCTCAGCTGTTTTGCCAACCGCTTCCAAACCAAGTACATCAAAGATAAAGTCGTGCATGCTTTGCTTTAAGGTGGCAATGTCTGCTGCAGTTAAAGTCTGATTTCCTTCAGAAACCGCATGGATGATCTTCGCAGCATCAAACAAATGAGCAATTAAAATCGGACTGTTAAAGTCGTCATTCATGGCATCATAACAAGACTGGCGCCAAGCAGCGATATCAGTGTTAGAGGTATTTCCAGGCTTCAAGCTATCAATCATTGCATAGGCTTCCATCAAACGAAAGTATCCTTTTTCTGAGGCGACTAGCGCGTCGTTTGAGAAATCAAGAATGCTTCTGTAATGCGCTTGATACATAAAGAATTTAGCCACGGTAGGCGCAAAAGCCTTGCTCAGGATATTGTTGTTTCCAGAAAAGAGCTCTTCTGGTAGTATGTTGTTTCCTGTGGATTTAGCCATCTTCTTCCCGTTAAGCGTAAGCATATTGGCATGCATCCAATAGTTCACGGGAGAAGTACCGCAGCAGGCTTCGGCCTGAGCTATTTCCGCCTCATGGTGAGGAAACTTCAAATCCATACCACCACCGTGAATATCAAACTTATCGCCCAAATATTTGGTGCTCATGGCTGTACATTCCAAGTGCCAGCCCGGAAAGCCATCACTCCAAGGAGAGGGCCAGCGCATGATATGTTGTGGCTCGGCTTTTTTCCAAAGGGCAAAATCTTGTGGATTTTTCTTTTCAGATTGACCGTCTAGATCACGAGTATTCGCAATCATGTCTTCCAGTTTACGCCCGCTGAGTTTTCCGTACTCTTGGTCCTCATTAAACTTTTGCACGTCAAAATAAACCGATCCATTTTTTTCGTAGGCGTATCCTTTGTCCAGAATTTCTTGTACAATTTCTTGTTGTTCAATGATATGTCCAGTTGCGGTAGGCTCAATGCTTGGTGGTAAAGCGTTGAACTTGGCCATAGTCTGGTGGAAATCGACTGTGTATCGTTGCACGATTTCCATCGGTTCCAACTGCTCAATTCGCGCTTTTTTCGCGATGCGATCTTCCCCGCTGTCGGCATCGTTTTCCAAGTGGCCAGCATCGGTAATATTGCGCACATAACGCACTTTATATCCCAAATGACGCAGATAACGGAAAACCATATCAAAAGACAAGAAGGTTCGACAATTCCCCAAGTGCACGTTGCTGTATACAGTAGGTCCGCAGACATACATCCCAACAGCGCCGGGTGTTATGGGGTTGAAGACTTCTTTTTCCTTAGTCAAGGAGTTGTAAATGCGTAGTTCTTGCTGGATCATGGAGTGGCCAGTTGATTAAATTTTGTTCCTAAATATGGAACTATTCGAATTTGGTGTCTAAGTTAATGTAATCAAGGAATTCTTTGCGTACTGCCGGATCTTTGAATTTTCCTCCAAACTCACTGGTTACTGTACTGGATTCGATATCTCGAATTCCTCTCGAATTCACACAAAGGTGTTTGGCGTCAATAACACAGGCTACGTCTTCTACACCCATAACCTCTTGCAGTTCCTTAACAATTTGCATAGTCATTCGCTCTTGCACTTGAGGGCGCTTGGCGTAATAATCTACTATGCGATTCATCTTTGATAGGCCGACAACCTTACCTTGAGAAAAATAGGCTACGTGTGCACGACCTACAATCGGTAAAAAGTGGTGCTCACATGTAGAGTAGACCACAATGTTCTTTTCGACCAACATTTCACCGTATTTGTATTTGTTTTCAAAGGTTGAGGCTGAGGGTTTATTGTCAGGGTGCAATCCGCTGAATATTTCATTGACGAACATCTTTGCAACGCGATATGGAGTACCGCGAAGGCTGTCGTCTTTCAAGTCAAGTCCTAAAGTGTCCATGATAATCTTGAAGTGTTCCTCAATGATTTGTATTTTTTCCTTATCACTCATGTCAAAGGCATCAGGACGCATAGGGGTATCCGTAGATGTGCTCACGTGATTGTTTCCTAGTTCCTCGATGTCTCTGAGTTGTTTTTCTAAATCCATAACACGAACATTAATTTCAGACTGCAAAGATACTCAAACCCCTGTTTTTAGATGGAAAGTTATCGTAAAATTGTGCTTAAACCGGTAAACTTAAGGCAGCAAAGTCATAAAATTTTCTTAATTTTCCCGCTTTATATTCCCTGCAATGAAAATTAGAAAAATTTGTTGGGTGAGCCTACTGTTCGCCTTGATCTGCGCGCCGCTGGTATTTGCGCAGACCACCAAACCAAATCCGGGAAATTTTGACCGTTTTGTTCAACAGGTTTATACTGGTGAAGGTCAAAAAACTATTGGCCCGGAAAGCCGCAGATATGCATTCATGAAAGAGTGCTTTGAAAACCGTATTTCTTTTATTACTTCGGATAAGGACAAATTGGCCAATGCTAATTTTACACGTTTGTCTGATATACCCTTGTTCAATCATTACAACAAGGCGTTAATGCGCGATGCAGGGTTTGATCCAGCAACATTCAATCCATTTAAGTACCACCTTGGATTTTATAAGAAGGAAACTCAGGTGATCCATGTAGACGGAACCAATTATCTTATAGTGATTGCACCGCAAACTAGTGCGGCAGATCGCTAAACACAACATCAACTAGCTATGATATGAGAGCCTAAGGCGTAGGTCTGCGGTGCTCATCTTCCGAAAGGAGAAATTAAAATTATGAAAAAAATTACCTTACTACTTCTTGCGCTTATTGGCTGGACGGCAGTTCAGGCGCAGGACATAAACATTCAGGACGGTACCTTCTTCCTTTGTACAGGAACTCTTTATGATACAGGAGGACCGGCAGCTCCCTACAGCAATAACGAAACCATAGTCATGACCCTTTGTTCGGATACTCCGGGTATTGGAATTGAGCTCGATTTTACCTTTTTCAGCACCCAAGCTGGAGTCGACGTACTGACCATTTATGACGGTCCAGATACGGGATCTCCTGTTATTGGAGATTTCTCTGGAACGGCTGGCCCGGGATTTGTCGCCGCGACTGGTGCCTCTGGATGTTTGACCTTGGAATGGAACTCGGATTTTGTGATCAATTCACCAGGTTGGGTTGCAGACATCAGTTGTTGCCAAGTGATCAATGCGGTATTTGACAGTTCAACGCCTCCAGCGGCGCCAGATGGAACTATCAATGCAGCGGTTGGTGAAAATATTACCTTCAACGGAAGTGCAACCTTCTCTATGGACGGTACTGGTGCCACCTATGAATGGGACTTTGGAGACGGTACAACTGCCTTTGGGACAACCGTGAATCACGCTTATGCAGCTTCCGGAGCTTATCCCGTTACCTTGACAGTTACCGATGCAACCGGCTGTACCAATAACAACAATATTGACATCACCGCGCTGATCGGCTTTGGGGGTGCAGACCCTGGAAACCTCTTTGTAGATGCAGGACCAGACGTAACCCTTGATTGTGGTTCTGGTGGTAGTGTCACCTTGGTTGCAGATTTTCAAGAGATCTTTGAAACATTTAGTACCGATTATACCGTATCACCGATTGTTTACAGTCCGCCTTTCCCGTTCGATGGCTTAGCAAATTCCATTGATATTTCTACGGATGATACCTGGTCTGGGGTAGATACCCTGCCTTTTGAGTTCTGTTTCTTCGGAAACTTGGAGCAAGAGTTCCAGGTAGGATCAAACGGGGTATTGCGTTTTGATGTAGATCCTGGAGATGCCGGTAACGGCTGGGCTTTTACAGAAGACCTTCCGAATAACACCAATGAAACTCTTGGAGAGGCCAATATTTTCTCTCCGGTTCACGATATCTTCCCGGGAGTAAATCCTGCCAATGAAATTGGTTATGAGGTTTTGGGTACTTTCCCAAACAGAGCCTTGGTAGTTTCTTTCTACGAGGTGGCCATGTTCTCTTGTACCGATCTGAACGCTACTCATATGATCGTGATCTATGAGTTCTCTAACATTATTGATATTTACATTCAAGACAAGCCTTCATGTCCAGGTTGGAACGGGGGTAACGCAGCAGTTGGGATTCAAAACAA
>NZ_JABSPU010000040.1:12975-25611 GCF_013214815.1 Gilvibacter sp. | reverse complement strand
TATTTGCAGGACAGCAGATCGGAATTGTGCTTGCCGGCGGAAATGTTTATCGGTGTAATCTCCCTTTTTAAACTGTAAGGATTTTAGTTACTTTTAAGCCCATGAAGAAGTGGCTTGCTGTCTTTATTTGCTGTTTGACTTTTGCGTTATATGGGCAGAACACTACCGACGACTCCGTTTTTCTGGAGGCGAATTATTTCTACGGTAGCATAGTAGAACACAATAAAGACGTAGCGCATTTGATCACGGGACATCCGGAAGGGATCATTTTAAGCTACAACAAACGCAGTTTTGGTGAAAAACCTTGGCAAGCGCTTTACAATTATCCCGATTTTGGGTTTTCCTTCATTTATCAAGACCCTAAAGAACCTGCATTGGGTCAGACCTATGGTTTGTATGCCCATTACTCCTTTTACTTTATTAAACGCATGTTTCGTTTCAAGATCGGACAGGGAATAGCTTATGCTACCAACCCTTTTGATCTGGAAACCAACTTCAAGAATAATGCCTATGGTTCGCGTTTGTTGAGTTCCACTTTTGTACAAGGCGATTTTATCCTACCCAGACTCTATAAAGGGTTAGGATTACACATTGGAGGATCATTGGTGCATTACTCCAACGCCAATTTTAGAGCGCCTAATACCAGTACCAATACCTTGGCGGTGCATTTAGGTTTGAATTACGATTTGGATTACACTACTGATTTTGAATATCAGAATCAAGAGTTGACCAATCAATACAAAGAGCCTTGGCACTTCAATGCTGTGCTGCGCTTTGGGCTTAATGAGAGTGATTATGTCAGTCTTGGACAGCATCCTTTTCTGGTGGTTTCGGCTTTTGCAGACAAGCGCTTGAACAGGCGCAGTTCTATACTCGGTGGAGTGGACTTTTTTATGTCGCGATTCTTGAAAGAAGAAATTGAGTACCGAGCCATAGCTTTTCCACGAGAAGGCATTGCAGGTGATGAAGACTGGAAGCGCGCAGGTGTATTTGTGGGGCACGAGCTGCATTTTGGGCCGTTGTCTTTTCTAACGCATGTGGGTTACTATTTTTACTACCCCTACGATTTTGAAGGTCAATTCTACCAACGCGTCGGCTTAAAACATAAGATCAGCGAAAATTTTCACGGTTCCTTGGCTTTAAAACTCCACGGGGCTAAAGCAGAAGCCTTGGCTTTTGGAATAGGATATCGATTCAACTAATATGAAACAACTCACGCTTCTGATAATTTCCGTTTCACTCCTGCTCGGTTGCAGCAGCAGTGATGCCCCTGATTGTATTCAGGCGGCAGGAGACTTGGTGACCAAAGAGTTTGCGCTATCAGACTTCCAACGCATTCGCATTGAAGACGGAGTGCGTCTGGTGATTCGCCAAGCAGACAGCTATAAAGTTGTCTTGGAAAGTGGTGAATTCATTATTGACGACATCAGCGTAAGAAAAGAAGATAATTTGCTCGTAGTTGCCAACGATAACCGCTGCAATTTTGTGCGGGAATACGGTTTGACAACCGTTTACGTGGACGCCCCGAATTTAGTGCAGATCAGAAACAGTTCTCGTTTTGAAGTACGCAGTGATGGTGTGTTGCAGTATCCTAGTCTTAATTTACTTAGCAATACCTCTGGTGAGGGAAGTTCTGGTAAAAAGAGTGGTGATTTCTTCTTAGATATTGAAGTCAATAATCTGCAAATCAATGCCAACGGGATCAGTGTGTTTTATATTTCAGGAACCGCTAACAATGCCTTTGTCCAATTCAGTGACGAGCAGCCAAGGCTAGAAGGGCGGGATTTGATTATTCAAGATTTAGAGATCGTTCAAGTCAGTGCGAATAAAATGATCGTGAATCCACAGCAAAGTATTATCGGTGTCATTCGAGGTGCCGGTGATGTCATCTCTGTAAATACACCCCCGCTTGTTGAGGTTGAAGAACTCTTTACTGGCACCCTAATTTTCGAAGACTAAAAACCAAGCCGCACTGCATTTGCGTATACATATTATGAACCCGCGATTTCTTCTCTTCTTCCTCTTCTTTCTGGTTGCAGGCGCTGCAGACAGTCTGGCACAAGAACAAGAGGAGCAAAAGCCTTTTTCGCTCCAGTTCGACTATTTCTACGGAACCATCATGGAGCACAACCCAGATCTGAGTCATTTGATAACTGATCATCCGGAGGGTTTTGTTTTGAGCTATAACAGAAAGACTTATGGTTTCAATGCCTGGGAACGGCGTTACAATTATCCGGATTGGGGGTTCACCTTTACCTACCAAAATTTTAAGAATCAAGCCTTAGGTGAGAATTATGGCTTGTACGGTCACTTCAATTTCTACTTTTTAAAGCGCTCTTTGGTGCTTCGGATCGGACAGGGAATTGCCTATGCCAGTAACCCTTACGATCGGGATGAGAACTTCCTCAACAATGCCTATGGAACGCATTTACTGAGCACAACCATGCTCAAATTCGATTATGTAAAAGAGCGACTTTGGCGCGGTTTGGGTCTTCAGGCTGGTTTTACAGTCATACATTATTCCAACGCCAATTTAAAAGCGCCTAACAACAGTACCAATACCTTTGCCTTTAGCGCAGGGTTGAATTATCAGTTTGATCACGATAATTTCCCAGAGTATGTTCCCTTTGAAGGCAAAACGCCCTACAGCGAACCGGTGCATTTCAATTTGGTGCTAAGAGGCGGTGTCAACGAAAGTGATATTGTGGGCCAAGGGCAGTTTCCCTTTTATGTGGTCTCTGCTTTTGTAGATAAACGGATCAATCACAAATCAACGCTTCAAGCGGGAGTTGATCTGTTCTTTGCTGAGTTTCTGAAAGAGTTGATCTATTTCCGTTCTGTAGCCTTTCCTGAAGAAAATGTTACCGGTGATGAAGACTGGAAGCGCGTGGGAATTTTTATCGGTCATGAATTGCGATTTAACAGAGTGGCCTTTGTGTCGCAATTGGGTTATTACGTGTATTATCCTTTTGATTTTGAAGGGCAATTGTACAATCGGCTGGGTTTAAAAAGGTATTTCGGTAAGAACGACAGGGTTTTTGCGGGTGTCACTGTAAAAGCGCATGGGGCCAAAGCGGAAGCCGTGGAATTTGCGGTAGGAATTAGATTTAACAAACTGTAAGATGAGAATTTGGACTTTACTTATTGTGTTGACGTTACTGTCTTGTGACAGCGAAAATGCTTTTGATTGCTTCCAAACTAATGGGGATCGGATAGAGGTCAATTATGAGGTTGCGGCCTTTGACCGTATTCGCGTCCGAGAGCGTATCGAACTTGTTCTCAAGCAAGGTGATCATCATGAAGTTCGTATAGTTGCTGGCTCCAATCTTCTTCCAGACATCTCCGCCATAGTGGAGGACGGTGAGCTTATTTTGCGCGACGCTAACGCTTGTAATTTCACACGTGATTATCAACCCACTATTGCCTATGTGACCAGTCCTAATATAACGGTGGTGAGTAATCAATCGGGGCGCACGGTTCGCAGCGATGGCGTCTTGCAATACCCGGAACTCAGCTTGAAATCAGAAGATTTTACAGAGAATGATCGCATAAATGTCGATGGCGATTTTGATATGGATCTAGAGGTGGAAGAACTCAGAATCTTGACCAACAATTTGTCCAATTTCTTTTTGAGGGGAAGTGCAATGGATGCTTATGTTCAAATATTCAGTGGAGATTGTCGCATTGAAGCCCAGGAACTCATCGTGCAGAATCTAGAAGTTTTCCACCGCGGGACGAATCAGATGTTTGTAAATCCGCAGCAACAAATCAGCGGAGAGATTCGAAGCGTCGGAGATGTGATCTGCTCCAATACACCGCCTGTTGTTGAGGTAACTGAATTCTATACGGGCCGTCTTATTTTCCTGGATTAGTCAGCTCTCTAAATAGACTTTCCAAGTTTTTGTTCTTCTGATTCAGCTGAAGAATCTTAAGGCCATTATCGTGAGCGAAATCAAAAACCGTAGAACGCATATCCTCTTTGGTGTCAAAATGGATCAAATACGTAAACTCATGAACGTTTTCCACCTTGCTTACTTTAGGCAAACGGTTTAAAGCAACCTCCTCAACTCTAAAGTCAAAAGCCACTTCAACAATTTGTTGTTGATCTCCTTTGAGCTCACTGAGCTTGTGGTCGGCAACGATCTGTCCTTTGTCAATCACGATAACGCGGTCACAAAGCGCTTCAACTTCCTGCAAGATGTGTGTAGATAAAAAGATCGTTTTAGAGCTTGCTGCATTTCTAATGAGTTCTCTAATCTCCAAAATTTGATTGGGGTCCAACCCTGTGGTAGGTTCATCTAGGATCAAAACTTCAGGGTCGTGGAGCAGTGCTGCTGCCAATCCAACACGCTGTCGGTATCCCTTACTCAAGCTGCCAATGCGTTTATGAGCTTCCGGGCTAAGACCGGTTTGCTCAATAACTTCCGCGATTCTGTTCTTTGGACTCTTATGCAATTGCGCGTGTTGGTTCAAATACTCTTTGACATACATTTCCAGATACAGTGGATTGTGCTCAGGCAAGTATCCAACACTCTGGCGCACCGCCATTGGGTTGTCCAAGACCGCCTGTCCGTTTACGCTAGCGCTCCCCGAGCTCGGCTCCAAATAGGTGGTTAAAATTTTCATCAAAGTTGATTTTCCCGCGCCGTTAGGTCCCAGGAAACCAACAATCTCTCCTTTATCCACAGAAAAACTAACGCCGTCTAGGGCCTTTTGGGTTCCGTAGAATTTGGTAAGATCTGTGACTGCAATTGACATATTTATAGTTTGTGTAAAGCTAGGAATTATAAAAATCTCAAAAAAATTTTGCTGCATAGCTTGCATTGGCTACTTTAGCATTTCAATAACAGAAAATGAACAACTTTAGTACTTTTTATAACTATTGGTTTTTTTATTTCCGAAAGGAGATCGGGTAACCTATGTAGTTAACTAAAGTGAAACACATATAAATCCCGAGCTCGTCTCGGGATTTTTTTTTTGATATGAACGAAGAAACCAAAACGGTACAAGATTCCATAACGCATCCAGGGGCAAAGATCGCCATTCAGGGAGTTCGTGGTTCCAACCATCATTTGGCCGCTACACAATGGGCTGGGCCAGAGGCCAGTGTTGTAGAATGCGAGACCTTTGATAGTTTGATCGCTAAACTCGTAGGGGGAGAAGTAGATTTTGGAATCATGGCTGTAGAGAATTCTACAGCTGGGTCTATTCTGCCCAATTACGCTTTAATTGACACCAATGATCTACACGTTTGTGGCGAGCACTATTTGAACATCAGCCATAACCTATTGGCTATGGAGGGGCAAGATATCAGTGAGATCAAAGAAGTGCACTCTCATTATATGGCCCTGTTGCAGTGTAAGGCATTTTTTAGTCAACATCCGCATATAAAGTTGGTTGAAGCTTCAGATACTGCACTAGCTGCAAAAGAGATCGCCGAAGGGAAATTGAAAGGGATTGCTGCCTTAGCGCCAGAATTAGCAGCTTTCTTGTACGGTTTGGATGTTTTAGTTCCAGATGTACAGTCCATTTCAAAAAATGCCACGCGTTTTGTGATGGTGAGTAAAACCAAGGTGCAAGAACCTGGGGTGGCCATTAATAAAGCGTCTTTAAAGTTTGAGTTGGATCACAAAAGAGGGAGTTTGGCAACTGCATTGAATGTGATGAGTGACTGCAATTTGAGTTTGACCAAGATTCAATCGCTACCCATAATTGAAACGCCTTGGCGCTATTCTTTTTTTGTGGATGTGGTCTTTGAAAGTCTTGCTGATTTTGAAAAAGCAACCGCCATGTTAGGAATAATGGCCAAACATTTTAAGGTTTTGGGTACGTATAACGACAAGAAGATTAACTTATGATAACTGCAAGTCGTTTAGCACAAACCAAGGAATACTACTTTTCGCGAAAATTGCGAGAAGTACGTCAGCGTATTGCAGATGGAAGACCGGTGATCAACTTAGGGATTGGTTCGCCAGATCTGCCGCCTGCACCAGAAGTAACTGCCGCTTTACAAGATGCTTTGGCGCACCCCAAAGCGCATCAATACCAGAGCTATCAAGGTATTCCAGAATTGCGTAAGGCCATCGCTAGTTTTTATGAAGCGCATTATAAGGTTGCCTTGAGTGCCGAGACGGAAGTCTTACCGTTAATGGGATCCAAAGAAGGGATCATGCATATTTCCATGGCTTTTTTAAATCCAGGTGACGAGGTTCTAATCCCGAACCCTGGTTACCCGACCTATGCTGCTGTGGCGCGTTTGGTAGAAGCCGATATTCGTACTTATGATCTTAGCGCAGATCGAAATTGGTTGCCAGATCTCAATGCTTTAGCACAGACAGATCTAAGCAAGGTGAAGATCATGTGGGTCAATTACCCACATATGCCAACAGGGGCTACCGCTAACAAAGACTTTTTTGTCAAACTCATTGCCTTTGCCAAAGCCCATCAGATCTTGATTGTCAATGACAATCCTTATAGTTTCATTCTCACCGATACCCCTGTATCGCTTTTAGAGATTCCAGGCGCTAAACAGGTGGTTTTAGAACTGAACTCTTTGAGCAAGACCTTCAATATGGCTGGCTGGCGCGTAGGGATGCTCTGTGGTAATGCGGAGTTTATCCAGGCTGTGCTTAAAGTAAAAAGCAATATGGATAGCGGGATGTTCTACGGCCTACAAAGAGGTGCCATTGCTGCCTTGGGTATGGACAAAACCTGGTTTGAACAGCTCAATGGAACTTATGCCAGACGCCGTGAATGGGCGTGGAGGATCGCCAATGCTTTGGGTGGAGATTTTAGTGATGATCAACAAGGACTCTTTGTTTGGGTGAAATTACCAGCGGGAGTTTCTGCAGAAGCTGTTGCAGATCGCCTCTTAGATGAGGTAGATCTTTTCATCACCCCAGGAACAGTTTTTGGAACCGCGGGTGAAGGCTATATAAGAATTTCGCTTTGTGTATCTCTGACTGATTTGGAAGCTGCGCATCGCAGAATCATTGAAAAAAACATACAACTATGAATCGGGTAGTTATCATTGGACTCGGACTCATTGGAGGCTCCTTGGCGATAGACTTGAGGAGACTATACCCTAAGGTGTTGCTGCAAGGTATGGACCAAAATCCGGATCATTTAGAGCAAGCTCAGGATCTAGGTTTGGTAGATTCGGAAGCAACAGAGAAAGATCTGTCCAAAGCCGATCTGGTTGTTCTCGCTATCCCTGTACATGCCACTGCACAAATTTTGAGTGGTATTTTGGATCAAGTAGGTGATCAGACTTTAGTGGCCGATATGGGCTCCACCAAAGCCGTGATCTGCTCCGCAGTAAAAACACATCCTAAGCGCAGAAATTATTTGGCCATGCATCCTATTGCCGGTACCGAATATTCTGGACCCAAGGCAGCCATCACAGGTTTGTTTGAAGGCAAGACCAACATCATTTGTGAAGTAGAAAAAACCAGTTTGACCCTTCAAGAGAAAGGGCAAGAACTCTGCAGAGAGTTGGGGATGCGGATTCGTTATATGGACCCTGAAGCCCATGACAAACATTTAGCCTATGTGTCTCATTTGTCACACGTGAGTTCCTTCATGCTGGGCAAAACGGTCATGGACATTGAGCAGAATGAGCGTGATATTTTTGACCTAGCAGGCAGTGGATTTGAATCTACCGTTCGCTTGGCAAAAAGTAGTCCCAATATGTGGGCGCCGATCTTTTCGGTAAATCGCGATCATTTGTTGGACAGCCTCAATGCCTATATAGAAAATTTAGAAGCCTTTAAAGCTTTACTAGAGCGCGATGACGAACCCGCTATGCATCAGGAAATGACAGCAATCAATAGCATCAAACATATATTAAACGGAATTAAGAAGAATTAATAAGACTATGGAAAATAAAAAAGAACTCAGAAATTGGTTGGACGCCTTTGGACTGGATCACCCACTTGTGATCGCAGGACCTTGTAGTGCGGAAACCGAAGACCAAGTCCTCAAGATAGCCCACGAACTCAAAGACAGTGACGTAAGTGTATTACGTGCTGGGATCTGGAAGCCCAGAACGCGTCCTGGCAACTTTGAAGGAGTAGGAGCTTTAGGTTTAAAGTGGTTGCAAAAGGCCAAGGAAGAAACTGGCTTATTGACCACTACAGAGGTGGCTAACGCCAATCACGTGGATCTAGCTTTACAGCATGATGTGGATATTCTTTGGATTGGAGCGCGAACCACGGTATCGCCTTTCATTGTGCAAGAAATTGCAGATGCGCTCAAAGGAACGGATAAAACGGTTTTGATCAAGAACCCGGTGAATCCAGATCTTTCCCTTTGGTTGGGAGCCGTAGAGCGTTTTCACACGGCTGACATTGCTAATTTGGGTGTGATTCACCGCGGATTCTCTACTTATGAAAAGACCCGTTACAGAAACAATCCAGAATGGCAAATTGCCGTAGATCTGCAGAACCGTTTCCCAGATCTGCCATTGATTTTGGATCCTTCCCACATTGCCGGGCGCAGAGATATCATCTTTGATCTGTGTCAAATGGCTTTGGATCTCAACTACGATGGACTCATGGTAGAGACGCACTACGATCCAGACAACGCATGGAGTGACGCCAAACAGCAGATCACACCGGATCGTTTGAAGGAGATCATGGTAGAGCTCACCATCAGAAAAGAAGAAGGTCAAGAGCAGGAGTTTAAAAACAAACTGAACACCTTGCGTACGCAAATTGATGTGATTGACCACCAACTTATTGAGACCTTGGGTAAACGTATGAAGGTTGCCGATGAGATCGGAACGCTTAAAAAAGCCAACAACGTGGCCGTATTGCAAACCAAGCGTTGGAACGAGATTTTGGGCAAAATGATTTTAGAAGGAGAGCAGCACCAACTCAGCGAAGAGTTTATTCTACGTGTGTTTAAAGCGATCCACCAAGAATCGATCAACCACCAAGAAAAAATCTACAAGCAATAAAAAAGCCCGCGGGAAGCGGGCTTTTGATTTAGTTTTGAATTGGACGCCTAAAGATGTATCGGGTAATAAAAATACCTTGGCCGTCTTTGTCTCCTGAATCACTCTCTACAGCGGAGGTGACAAATGCTAGATCCCAGCCCTCTGCTAGCATGGCATTGATTTTAGATTCAATTAACGCGTCATTAGCTGCAATATTTTGGAATCTAATTCCGCCAATGTTGTAGAAGTTGAGCAATTTTGTTTCTTCAAAATCCTTTACACGAATATCTTTTCGTTTGGATTTGTTTCGGGTATTGTCATCCTCAGTTTGAGTTGAAGTAAATTCCTGATAGTCTCTTTGTTCATTGGCCGAGATTAATCTGGATCTACCCAATCCATTAGGAACTATGGATTCGACACTTGTGATCACTTTTACCTCGTATTGTTGCTGTGCTTGCAGATCAACGCTTACAAGGGTCAAAACTAAGATTAAGATTATTTTATTCATTGCGTAGGTTTATTGTGTGAGGTAAAAATATTACTTATTCTATCAAACTCCCTATTTTTGTGACACCTATGAAGGGAACAGTCTATAAATCAACCGGCAGCTGGTATACCGTCAAAGATGAAAGCGGCACATTCCACGAATGCCGAATTAAAGGCAAGTTTCGCATCAAAGGAATCAAAAGCACCAACCCGGTGGCTGTTGGAGATCGGGTGGAGTTTGAATTAGAGACCAACGGCGACGAGACCGTAGGAGTGATCAAAAAGATCGACGACCGCGATAACTACATCATTCGCAAGTCGGTCAATCTTTCCAAGCAGACCCACATCATTGCCTCTAATATCGATCAGGTGTTTTTGCTGATCACTCATGACAATCCGCCCACCTTTACCATTTTTATAGATCGATTTTTGGTCACTGCGGAGGCTTACAGCATTCCGGCCGTTTTACTTTTTAATAAGATGGACACCTATGATATTGAAAAGAAAGCAGAACAGCTCTATTTGATGGATATGTATCGACAGATCGGGTATACCTGCTTAGCTATCAGTGCCAAGACCGGAAAGGGCGTGGATGAAGTAAAAGCCATGATGGAAGGCAAGACCTCTATGTTTGCAGGGCATAGCGGTGTGGGTAAATCCACTTTGGTAAATGCGGTTTCTCCGAGCTTGAATCTGGCTACAGCTGCCATCTCAGATCAACACAAGCAAGGGCAGCACACCACTACCTTTGCGCAGATGTTTGATTTGGATTTTGACGCGAGAATCATAGACACTCCAGGAATCAAAGGTTTTGGTATTGTAGATATGGACAAGGACGAGATCAGTGATTATTTCCCGGAATTCTTCGCCCTAAAATCCGAATGTAAATTCAACAACTGTTTGCATTTAGAAGAGCCAAAATGTGCTGTTAAAGAAGCTTTAGAAAACGATGAGATCTCTTGGTCCCGCTATAAAAGTTATGTGACTCTGTTAGAAGAGGAACAAGATCAGTCCTACCGTAAAGACGAGTTCCAACAAACATGAGAGCAGTAATTCAAAGAGTAAGTCGGGCATCGGTAACGGTGGCTGGAGAGCAGATCTCATCCATAGAACAAGGCTTGTTGATTCTTTTGGGAATTGAAGCAGAAGACAACCGAGAAGATATTGATTGGTTGGCAGGAAAAATCGCGCGATTGCGAATTTTTGGTGATGAACAAGGAGCTATGAATTTGGCACTTGGTGATGTAAATGGCGACGCTATCGTAGTGAGTCAGTTTACCTTACACAGTTCCACCAAAAAAGGCAATAGACCCTCATTTATTAAGGCAGCACATCCCTCCATTGCTGAGCCACTTTATGAGGATTTTATTAGTACATTTGAGAGAGTAGTCGGTAAAAAAGTAGGTACAGGTTCCTTTGGAGCCATGATGGACGTGCAACTAACCAATGACGGCCCCGTCACCTTGATTATCGACACAAAAAATAAAGAATAACTCCACTAAGTAGCGCAAAATGATTAAAAAAGTATCCCAAGTAGGATGTATTGTGATATTGCTTTTCATGGGCTTAAGTCATAATGCGTTTGCCCAAGACTACGAATTCAAGAAAGTTTCTAAAGAAGAACTCAGTATGAGTGTGTATCCGCAAGATACCGCGGCACCCGCTGTTTATCTTCACAAATCGAGAAACACTTATTATGAAGATGACGAAGTTAAAGGATGGGTGCTTTACACAGATGTACATGAGCGTATTAAGATCCTGAACAAAGACGGCTTGGATTACGCCACCAGAAAGATCAATCTATATCTCAAAGGGCGTCTAAAAGAACGCGTAGAAAGCATCAAAGCTTTTACATTTAATTTGGAAGACGGAAAGGTCAGATCAGAAAAACTCAGCAAGTCCGGAATCTTTGAAAATATGGAGACCGACAATCGCCTGGAGGTCAGTCTTACCATGCCTGCTGTTAAAGTAGGATCTGTGCTTGAGATCTCTTACCGCATTGTTTCTCCTTTCTTCACTACCATTGACGATGTGGTGATCCAAGAGGATATTCCTACGGCACACCACTATACCAAGATTCAGATTCTGGAGTATTTCCAGTTCAGCCGTTTGATCAAAGGGAACTTTAACGCCAACCCTAAAGATTACACCGATACCCGTAGAATTGACTTTACTTATGAGCAAGGCGGAGGGCTTACCTCGACCACTAAAGACGCTGCAGCGATATTCGAAGAGTTTATCTCTGAGTATGAATACATGCATGTTCCCGCTTTGAAAGAGGAGCGCTACGTGGATAATATTGACAATTACCGATTCACTGTGGTCTATGAACTCAGCAGTACCAAAAGTCAATCTGGAGTAGTGAAAGAGTATTCTAAAAGTTGGGAAGATGTTGTGGCTACCATTTACAAGTACGACGGCTTTGGAAAACAGCTGGATCGTACCAATTTCTTTAAAGATGATCTCGCAGGAGTGCTAGAAGGGGCTAGTGGTTATATGGACCGCATGAACCGCATCTTTGACTATGTGAAGTCTCACATGAATTGGAACAAGCGCTACGGAATGAGTGCCGCAAGTGGAATTGCAAAGGCCTATCGCGAAAAGACCGGTAATACAGGAGACATCAATTTACTGCTTACCGCTATGCTTAAGGAAGCTGGCTTAAACGCCAACCCTGTTTTGGTGAGTACGCGTAGTCACGGAATTCCAGCCTACCCAACAATTGATGGCTTTAACTATGTGATCGCCGCCGTTGAGATTGACGGACAACGTTATTTATTGGATGCCACAGAAAAGATGGCTGCGCCTAATGTATTGCCTAATCGCGTATTGAATTGGAGCGGAACCATGGTGATGGAGAACGGGCTGTCTATGAGTGTGGACCTGTATCCTAAAACGATCAGTCAGGTGAGTACCATGCTCAATGTAGAGTTGGATGACTTTGGCGATATCAGCGGAGGCGTGCGTGCTAACAGAACTCTTTTGGAGGCTTTGGATCAACGACGTGCTTTTGAGAACGAAAGTCCTTCTAAAATAGAAGAAGACCTAATGGATGATTACAATCTAGATTTGGTGAGTGATCTTGAGCTCAAGAATCTCAACGATACCTCCAAACCGGTGAGCATGAGTTACAGCTTTGAAAAAGAAGGAAGCAGCATATTATTAGTTGCAACTATTTAATGTGTTTAAACATCATTAGGCGGATTCTTGTT
>NZ_JABSPU010000040.1:0-12965 GCF_013214815.1 Gilvibacter sp. | reverse complement strand
AGCTTAACCCTGGGAAGATAGATATCTCCGGTAAAACGTGGTATGAGAATCCATTCAAACTGGATGAGCGCAACTATCCCATCAACTTTGTGCATCCATATATGCACCGTAAGATCATTAACATAACTTTACCTGAGGGCTATACGGTGACTAGCGTCCCGGAAGCTTTAAATATCTCTCTTCCCGATGGTTTAGGAGCTTACACCTATAATATTGGCCAGTCCAATGGAAAACTCAATGTGGTGTGTTCCATTACCATGAAGCAAGCGGTGGTTCCGTCTTTATACTATGACACTTTAAAGGAGTTCTATGGTCAACGTGTGGCTAAGGAGAGTGAGCGGGTAATAATCAGTAAATCCTAAGCTATGAATTTGGCACACGCTCAAAAAGCTGTAGATGATTGGATCAACGCCCACGGCGTCCGATATTTTAATGAATTGACCAATATGGCCCAACTTACAGAAGAAGTTGGGGAGGTGGCCCGAATCATTGCCCGCCGCTACGGGGAGCAAAGTGAAAAAGAATCGGACAAGGAGAAAGACCTTGGAGAGGAACTCGCCGATGTGGTTTTTGTGGTTTTGTGTTTGGCCAATCAAACGGGAATAGACCTGCAGGCAGCTTTTGACAAAAAGATGGACATTAAAACCAAGCGCGATCACGACAGGCATCAGCAAAATCCAAAACTGAAATAGCATGATCAAACGAATCTTAAGCGATTCCAAATTTTGGAAATCGGTAGTCTCATTAGGCACCGCATTCATCGTAGTTTTTGTACTTCTCTTTTGGGGCGTCAACGGTTTTCAAATGTCGTTTTGGGAAGATCGTGACCCCGTGCAATTGGTAGCGGTATGTTTGGCCAGTGGCTTGTTTTACGGATTCTTTGTGACCTACGGAAAATTTTGGGCAAAATACAAACGCGAACAGCAATGAACTTAAAGCTTAGTGCTTCAACTTTGAAATCTGGAGCCCTGAAAATAACAGGCTCCAAAAGTGAATCAAACCGACTGCTCATCCTGCAAGCGCTTTATCCGGATTTGCGCATAGACAATCTGTCTAACAGTGATGATACCGATGTTTTGCAAGCCGCACTGGCCAGCGATGGGTCCGTTTTGGACATCCATCACGCAGGCACATCCATGCGTTTTTTAACTACCTATCTAGCACTCAAACCTGGGTTTGAAGGTGTGCTTACAGGAAGCCAGCGGATGCAACAACGCCCTATTGGGGTTTTGGTTGATGCCTTAAGGCAACTCGGAGCTAAAATCGATTATGAGAAAGAGGAAGGGTACCCACCTTTGCGGATAAGCGGAGTAAAACCTACGGGGAATCGAGTACGAATCGCCGCTAATATTTCCAGTCAATATTTGTCATCCTTATTGCTGACGGGATCCAGTCTAGACTCTGGCTTGGTCTTAGAGCTAGAAGGCAAGCTCACCTCTGTGCCCTATTTGCAAATGACTTTGACGCTCTTAGAAGCACTTGGAGCCGAGACACTCTTGACCGATAAGGAAGTATTTGTTGGGCCCATCACGGCTTTAAAAACTAAAGATTTTACCGTGGAGTCTGATTGGAGTTCAGCCTCTTATTTTTACAGTTTGATGGCCTTAGGGCAAGCGGATTCTATCGTCCTCAGCAGTTATAAACCCGATAGCTTACAAGGCGATTCAGCCCTTGTCAAGCTCTTTGAGCCCTTAGGAGTGCAAAGTGCTTTTAATGCTGATGAAGTTAGTTTGAACTTGACTAAATCCGCAGTCGACCTCCCCGAGGTCTACACCGCGGATCTGGCAGACACCCCTGATCTTGCGCAGACCATTGCGGTCTGTTGTTATGGGTTGGGTATTGGTTGTGAACTCTCTGGATTACACACCCTCAAGATCAAAGAGACCGACCGTTTACAAGCCTTGAAAAACGAATTGGAGAAGTTTGGCGCTCAAGTTAATATCACCGATGATCATCTGAGTTTGGCGCCGTCTGAAGGAATCAAATCAGGAGTTAGTGTTGCAACCTATCAAGACCACCGAATGGCCATGGCTTTTGCGCCCTTGGCTTTGAAAACGGATTTGGTTATTGAGGAGGCGGGAGTAGTGTCTAAATCGTATCCAGAATTTTGGGAAGATCTCAAAACCTTGGGTTTTCAGATTGAAAATCAAAGATAAACCGCCATTTACTTGACAACCCCTATGCCGAGGTTGTATATTTGCCCCTTTGTAAACTAAAAAAACCGCCGAAGGCCTATGAAGCTCTCTAACTTTAACTTCGATCTTCCAACCGAATTACTTGCTGAATATCCCTCTGCCAATCGTGATGAGTCGCGTTTAATGGTATTGGATCGCGAGAAGCAAACCATTGAACACCGCATGTTCAAAGATTTGATCGAGTATTTTAATGAAGACGATGTTTTGGTACTAAACAACACCAAAGTGTTCCCAGCTCGTTTGTTTGGAAATAAGGAGAAGACAGGAGCGCGTATCGAGGTTTTCTTATTGCGTGAACTAAATGCTGAAACCCGTCTTTGGGATGTGTTGGTTGATCCTGCACGTAAGATCCGTATCGGTAATAAGTTGTACTTCGGAGAGGATGAAAGCCTGGTAGCTGAGGTTATTGATAATACGACTTCTAGAGGGCGTACCCTTCGTTTTCTTTACGATGGTTCTTATGAAGAGTTCCGTATGAAGCTTAACGAACTCGGGCAAACTCCACTTCCAAAATACATCAAGCGTGATGTAGAGCCAGAAGATGAAGAGCGTTACCAGACTATCTACGCCAAGAACGAGGGCGCTGTTGCTGCTCCGACTGCCGGGCTGCACTTTTCGAAGCACTTGATGAAGCGTTTGGAGATCAAAGGGGTTCACTTTAGTGAAGTGACCTTGCACGTTGGACTTGGAACTTTTTCTCCGGTTGAGGTAGAAGATCTTAGCAAACACAAAATGGATTCTGAAGAGATCATCATTTCTCCAGAAGCGGCCAATATGATCAACACCGGGCTTACCAATAAAAAGCGCGTTTGTGCTGTTGGAACTACAGCGATGAGAACCCTAGAGAGTTCAGTTTCATCGAACAGAACTTTGAACCCTTATGCAGGATGGACCAATAAGTTCATTTTTCCTCCTTATGAATTTAGCATTGCTAATGCAATGATCACCAATCTGCATACACCAAAATCAACCTTGTTGATGATGGTTTCTGCCTTTGCTGGCCATGAATTCATTAAAGAAGCTTATGCGGAAGCAGTGAAGGAAAAATACCGTTTCTATTCCTACGGAGACGCTATGTTGATCCTATAATACGCTCTAAAAAAAACTTTGAAAGCCCGTTGCTGTTTGCAATGGGCTTTTTTTGTGTCCCAAGAAAGGGGGGATTTCTCCACCCTCGATTGCAAAAAAATCGTACATTTAGAGCTTATAACCTATTCTGTCACAGTTCTTGACTGTGGCAACTGACTAAAAATGCTTACATGAAAAAAATTACTTTGCTATTTGCACTTCTGCTCCTAGGCGTGACTACTCATGCTCAGGTAACCAACGAAGGAGAACCAGTTTCTTGGGATCTCAACACTCGTTCTGCCCTAAATCCTGTGGTTTTAGAGGGAATTGACCTCAAAGCTCTTCAAGCAGAAGATGCCGTAAATGATAAAATGTCCGGACGCCCATGGCGATTCGGTTATGAATATTCAGTAGATCTTGGGCTAGAGACTGCTGGAGTTTGGGACGAGCTTCCAAACGGAGATGGAATTTGGAGAATCAATTTAGTTTCTGAAGGAGCTAAGACTTTGAACTTTGTGTTTGATCGTTATGATCTGCCTCCGGGAGCCAAAGTGTATTTGTACAGTGATGATCGTACTAGTCTTTTGGGAGCTTACACGGACAACCTAAACAATGCTGAGAAAATGCTCGGTACTTGGTTGGTTGACGGTGATAATATCTGGATTGAGTACTACGAGCCTAAGGCCGTTCGCGGTCAAGGTGAGTTAAACTTGGCCAAAGTGGTTCACGGATACCGTTCTAAATCACAATTGTTCAGTGATGGTGTTCAGGCTAAAGGGTTGAACGATTCTGGAAACTGTAACCACGATGTAGATTGTCCAGTAGGAGCAGATTGGGATCCTTTTAAAGAAGATCTTAAACGTTCTGTTGCACTACAAATTATGGGTGGATTTGTTTGTTCTGGTGCTTTGATCAATAACACCAACAACGATAAGACTCCATATTTCTTGACTGCCAACCACTGTGATGCGGGTAGTCCTGCAACTTGGTCTTTCCGTTTTAACTGGAGAAGTCCAGATCCTTCTTGCGGTACCACTACACCGAGTACCTCAAGCGCGTTCAACACCACTTCCGGAGCAGTAAACCGCGCCATAAACAGTGAGTCAGATGTTCGTCTGGTAGAGCTCAACAGTGCTATTCCAGATTCTTGGAATTTAGTTTGGGCAGGTTGGAACCGCAGTACAACTGCTATTCCTAACTACTCTGTAGGTATTCACCACCCAAGCGGGGACATTATGAAGGTATGTCGTGATAACAACTCACCATCTAGAGCTATTTACAATTTCAACGGTAACCCATCTACAGAAATGTGGAGAATCAACGGCGTCGGCGGCGGCGGCGGTGGCGGCTGGGAAATAGGTGTTACAGAAGGTGGATCTTCTGGATCTCCACTTTTTGACCAAAACGGACTAATTGTTGGTCAATTGGCCGGAGGTACTGCTGCATGTTCAGGAACTTCAGACAACAGCGGATTTGATATCTACGGACGTTTTGATGTTTCTTGGGACTTTGGTTCTTCTGCTTCTAATAGTGTTCGCTTCTGGTTAGATCCAGACGGAACTGCAGGTGATACCTTAGAGACACTTTCTACAACAGACTTCCAGTTCGAGTCCAATCTTTCGATTTTCCCGAACCCTGCGAATTCACTGGTTAATGTGGTTCACTTTGGAAGCAGTGACTTAGAGTACGAACTTTACACCATCTTAGGACAGGTTGTGGAGCGCGGAAGCTTTGGAGCAGTTAACAATGAGCTGAACGTTTCTGGTCTTCAAAACGGAGTATACTTCTTAAAAATCGTTGATGATGAGAATGGAGCGAGTCTTACTAAAAAGATCGTCGTTCGTCATTAATCACAACGCGAATAAAATTCAAAACCCTTTCTGGAAGCAGAAAGGGTTTTTTTATGCCTAATTGTGGTAATTTTGCAGCATGGAATCCAAGAGAAAGGATATACGAGCATTGACCAAAGAGGAACTGCGCGACTTTTTTGTAGCACAAGGTGATAAGGCCTTTCGCGGCAATCAGGTCTATGAATGGCTTTGGATCAAAGGTGCACATGATTTTGAGTCCATGACCAACCTTTCCAAACAGACTCGTGCGCTCTTGGACGAACATTTTGTGATCAATCACATTGCTGTAGATCAGATTCAAAAAAGTGAGGACGGTACGCTCAAGAATGCGGTAGCCTTGCACGACGGCCTGATCGTTGAATCGGTTTTAATTCCCACGGAGACCAGAACCACAGCCTGTGTTTCGTCTCAAGTAGGATGTAGTCTGGATTGTGCCTTCTGTGCCACAGCGCAACTCAAGCGTATGCGAAACTTGAATCCAGATGAGATCTACGATCAAGTCATGGCCATTCACAAGGAAAGTCAGTTGTATTACAACAGACCGCTATCAAACATTGTGTTTATGGGTATGGGAGAGCCGCTCATGAACTACAATAATGTTTTGGCTGCTGTAGAGAAGATCACCAGTAAAGAAGGTTTGGGAATGTCTCCCAAGAGGATCGTAGTATCTACTTCTGGGGTGCCTAAAATGATTAAGAAGTTGGCAGATGATGAGGTAAAGTTTAACCTCGCCGTATCGCTCCACAGCGCCATTCAAGAGACTCGAGAAAAGATCATGCCTTTTGCTAAGCGTTTTACTTTAGTTGATCTCAGAGAATCCTTAGAGTATTGGTATGCCAAGACCAAGCGCAGAATCACTTATGAATATGTGGTGTGGAAGGATATTAATGATTCCGAAGAAGCTATTGACGCCTTAGTAAGATTCTGTCAGTATGTGCCATGTAAGGTCAATATCATTGAATACAATCCCATTGGTGATGATCAATTCAAACAAGCCGATGACGCCACCTTGGATCGCTACATTCAAAAATTGGAGGCCAAACGTATCCCTGTGACCGTGAGAAGAAGCCGTGGGAAGGACATAGATGCCGCCTGCGGACAACTGGCTAATAAGCATTAGTATAGCGCGCTTTTCTCGTATCTTTGTAAGGTGAAGGCGGTCAGTCAAATCAAATTACCCATTGAACACGAAATGGAACTCTTCGAGAAGAAATTCTCCAACTCCATGCAATCTCGTGTACCGCTTTTTAATCGTATTACCCATTATGTTGTAAATCGCAAGGGCAAGCAAATGCGCCCTATGTTCGTGTTCCTCATTGCCAAGATGATTCACGGAGATGACCCTTTGAGTGATCGCGTCTATCGAGGAGCGAGTGTTATTGAGCTCATTCATACGGCCACTTTGGTGCATGATGATGTGGTAGACGATTCCAATAAGCGTCGTGGGTTCTTTTCCATCAATGCCTTGTGGAAGAACAAGATCGCTGTTCTGGTAGGAGATTTTATGCTCTCTAAAGGGATGTTGATGTGTATTGATAATGACGATTTTGATCTATTACGCATCATTTCTAAAGCGGTTCGGGAGATGGCAGAGGGAGAATTGCTGCAAATAGACAAAGCTCGAAAACTCGATATCACAGAAGATATCTATTACGAGATCATTCGCAAAAAGACCGCTACACTGATTGCGGCTTGCTGCGCCATGGGAGCACAATCCGTTTGGGCCACCAAAGAGGAGGTGAAACTCATGGAGAAGTTCGGAGAATTGATTGGGATGGCCTTTCAGATCAAAGATGATCTGTTTGACTACGGAGAAGCCAAGATCGGGAAGCCCACAGGAATAGACATTAAAGAGCAAAAGATGACGCTGCCGCTTATACACGCACTCAATACAGCTCCGGCTGACAAAAAACGTTGGTTGATCAACTCGGTTAAAAACCACAATACAGACAAAAAACGTGTCAAAGAGGTGATTGCTTATGTTAAAGAAGCGGGTGGTTTGGAGTATGCGGTAAAAAAAATGAAGGCCTATCAAGAGCAAGCCATGGAGCTTATAAAGCCTTACCCAGACTCGCCTTACAAGGATTCTTTGGTGCTGATGGTAGACTACGTTATCGACAGAAAAAAATAATTTTTAAACCTCAGGCAACCTTTGGGAAACTATTTGCGTCTTTATAGCGAAACCCAACAAGGTCTGCTTTAGTGAAAGTGATCACGTTACATAAGAATCTCGAACAACTTTTGGAAAAGGTCCGAACAAACAATCGGAAGGCCCAACAGCAATTGTATGAGATGTTCGCACCAAAGATGCTCAGTGTTTGTCGACAATACATCAAAGACATATCTCTGGCAGAAGAGGTGATGGTAGGAGGATTTTTTAAAGCCTTTACCGCCTTGGATTCTTTTAAAGGTAGCGGAAGTTTTGAGGGCTGGTTGCGCCGAATCATGGTTAGAGAATCTATCTCTTGGTTGCGCAAAGAGCGAAAACTTCACTTCGAATCAGAAGAAGCCATCGATCACACTACGCAACACGCCGTTTATCTAGACAGTCCCTTGGAAGTGGAACATTTGCAACTCCTTATTGACGAGTTGCCAGAAGGTTACAAAATGGTCTTTGTGATGTATGCTGTAGATGGATATAAGCACAGTGAGATCGCCGAAGCACTCGGGATCAGTGAAAGCACCTCAAAGAGCCAATTGTTTAAGGCGCGCAAATTATTACAGCGCCAGTTAAACGCTCAAAACAAGACAAGTTATGGCACCCCTTAAATTTGAAGACAACATACGCGATCAGTTTAAAAATCGCGAGATCAAGCCAAGTGCCGAGGCCTGGGATAAACTAGCGGCTCGCCTGGACGAGGCTCCAAAGCGCGAAAAGAAAGGCTTTGGGATCTGGTGGGCAATTGCGGCAGGAATTGCTGGATTAGCATTAATAGGTTCTTTGATCTGGAGTGGAGATCCAGCCCAGCAGCAAAATGAGATCGTTATTGAAGAGCCTGCTCCAGAAGCTCCAAAGACAGAAAACGTGATCCCCGCGATTCCTTTAGAGAATGAGCTAGAGCAACAAGAAGAAGTGACAGAGGTTGCTGCACAAAATCAGCAGCAAGAGGATACTCCTGAAAAGGAAATCCAAGTAGAAGAAGTAGTTGAGCAGAAGAAAACTTCAATTGCTCAGACTCCGGTAGAAGAAGCTCCGACAGAATCCGAAGTGATCCTTGTAGATCCAAGGGAAATTGAAAATACGGCAGTTGCAGTGAATACTGCAGATGTGAATACACAAGATCAGGATGCGGTAGCTGCTAAAGTAGAGGAGGTCGTTGGAAAGATCAAAGATTTAGAAGCAGCTAATGCCGAAGTTTCCGAGGAAGAGATCGCGGATCTTTTACTGCAAGCCCAGCTAGAACTTAAGACCAAATCCATGATCAATATGGAGACCCTCAAAGTAGACGCCAATGCACTACTTATGGACGTGGAGTACGATTTAGAACGCTCCTTTAGAGATAAGGTCTTTGACGCCCTGGGAGACGGTTACAACAAGATTCGAACGGCTATGGCCACTCGCAATAATTAATTCATTCATTCATCAATCTGGAAGCATAGCACTACCCCTGCGGTGGTAGGGGTGGGGTTTGCTTCTACTTAAAATCAAAAACGTTATGAGAATCATTACTTACAGTACCGCTGTTGTTATTTGGTTGCTCGCTACAGTATCACTATCAGCGCAGGATGCCAACGATGCACAGGCACAGATCGACTATCTACAAGGAAAGATAGAGGCGGTTCAGACCGAAGAAAAAGAAGCCTTAAAAGATGAGGTAATCGCCATCAACGATCGCTTAGATAAAGGAGAGATCACAGAAGATGAAGCGACTCAGCTCAAACAAGAAGCAGCAGAAAAGCGCGCCTTGAACATTGAAAATCGCGTGGTGATCATTCAAAATCAGATCGATCTTTTAGAACGCAACGGTTCCTTGAACACGACGTCCACAGATAATTTTGAATTGGTTGTTTTTTCTAAAGGAAAGGTCCTTGATTTTGACTACACTCCAAAAGAACGCAAGTACGACCGCAGAACAACCAGCGACTTGGTATTGGCCTTTGGTTTGAACAATGCCATCACAGAGGGTGAGTCCTTTGGAGATACTGATTTTAAAATTGCAGGAAGTCGCTTTTTTGAATTGGGATGGGCTTGGAAAACTCGCGTGTTTAAAAACTCAAATTGGCTGCGTTTCAAGTACGGATTCTCTTTTCAGTTCAATGGACTTAAGCTGACTGACGATCGCTTCTTTGAAGATACCGGAACAGAGACCGTAGTGCGCGAATTTGGTGCGAGCTTGGATAAATCAAAACTGAGAAATGATTATTTGGTGTTCCCGATGCACTTTGAATTTGGACCATCAAGAAAAATAGAAAAGGAAAACTACTTCCGTTATTCAACCCGTAATAAACTTAAAGTTGGTTTGGGTGGATATGCTGGATTCCGATTGCGCACCGTTCAAAAGCTGCGTTTTGACGGCCCGGACGGTAATGAAGTGGAGCAAAAACAAACCGGTAATTTCAACACCAATAACTTTGCTTACGGTTTGAGTGGATACATTGGATGGACAGGAATGGCCCTCTATGTGAAGTACGATCTCAACCCGATCTTTAAAGACAATCCGGTGGAACAGCGCAATATTTCTGTCGGCTTACGATTCGACGTGGATTAAACCCGTTCTCATTTTTAAAAAAGAAGGCACCTTAGGGTGCCTTTTTTAGTGTAAATAGGGCCTATTTTGCTATTTTTATCCTCTTAGACCTGAGTATTGATCTCCAAAAGCACCATAGACAAAGTATATGAAACCGCTCGCCTGGAAGAGGTGATCGGTGACTTTGTGCAACTCAAAAAATCAGGTTCGAATTTTAAAGGCTTGAGTCCGTTCACTGAGGAGCGTACGCCGAGCTTTATGGTATCTCCGGTAAAGCAGATCTGGAAAGACTTTTCCAGTGGTAAGGGAGGGAATGTCGTGGCCTTTTTGATGGAACACGAGCATTTTTCGTATCCAGAGGCGATTAAGTACCTCGCTAAAAAATACGGCATAGAGGTAGAAGAAACTCAGCAAACCGATGAGCAAAAGCAACTGGCCAGTGAACGAGAGAGTTTGTATTTGGTCAGTGAGTTTGCCAAGGATTATTTCCATAAAACCTTATTGCACAGTGAAGAGGGTAAAGCCATTGGGTTGACCTATTTTAAAGAGCGCAGCTTTACAGACCAAACGATTAAAGATTTTGCACTGGGTTACAATCCCAACAGTTGGGATGCCTTTACTTCAGAGGCTTTAGGGAAGGGTTATAAACTCGATTATCTGGACAAAACAGGACTGACCATTGTCCGTGAAGACAAGCAGTTTGATCGTTTTAAGGGTCGGGTGATGTTCCCAATCCACAGCATGAGTGGTCGCGTCTTGGGATTTGGCGGTAGTATTTTGACCAACGATAAAAAAGCGGCCAAGTATGTGAACTCTCCTGAGAGCGAGATCTATCAGAAGAGTAAGATCCTTTACGGTCTGTATCAGGCCAAACAAACCATAGCAAAAGAAGATCGCTGTTATCTTGTTGAGGGGTATACGGACGTGATTCAAATGCACCAAACTGGAGTGACCAATGTGGTAGCTTCATCGGGTACAGCCTTGACTCCGGATCAAATACGTTTGATTCGTAGATTAACACCAAACATCACGGTGCTTTTTGATGGCGACGCTGCAGGGTTGCGCGCTTCTCTGCGAGGAATTGACCTTATTCTTGAGCAAGGCATGAATGTGCGAGTATGCACCTTCCCAGAAGGCGAAGATCCAGACAGTTTTGCCAAAGGCCATACGCAGGAGCAGGTGATTAAATTTTTGGAGGGAGAAAGTCAAGACTTCATCAATTTTAAAGCTTCACTACTAGCTCAGGAATCAGCTAACGATCCTGTAAAGAAAGCCGCGACCATTCGTGAAATGGTACAAAGCATCGCCAAGATTCCGGATGTCATCCAACGTGAGGTCTATTTACAAGAGTGCTCTCGCATCATGGAGATGAGTGAGGAAGTGCTTTTCAATGCGCTCGCACAATTGCTCAGTAAAGAGCAAAAAGAGCAGAAAAAGACAGCTCGAAAGCCAGAGCAACCTCCTTTTGAGGTGATTGCCAATCAGGAGCTTCCTACGCAAAAGGTAGACCCGCTCTACGAATACGAGCGTAAAATATTGGAGATCTTGTTGCTTTATGGGAACCTCGAAGCTGAGTTTGAAGATCTCGTCATAGAAATGGACGATCAAGGCGAGATGCAACACAAGCCCGAGTTTCATACCGCCAAAGTTTTTGAAAAGGTGTATTTGGATTTACAAGACGATGAGGTCGAGTTGGCCAATCCGGACTTTAGAGCCCTATACTATGCTTTGATTGAACATCTCAATCAGGGAGGAGAAAAGATCGATTCGCTAATTCACACATTAGAACCCGGACCCGCGTCGATGGCTACGAGTATTTTAATGGATGACGAGCGCTATCAGCTAGGAAATTGGGAATCCAAAGAAATCTATGTCAAAGACAAGACCTATTCCATTGGGCAGTATGTGAGTCAAACCATATTGAATTTGCGTCGTTTGCTCATCTCACAAAAGATAGAAGAGTTGGCCAATATCGTCAAAGAAGCTGAGGATGCCGAAAGAAAAGAACCCCTAGAAACCATAATTGATTACCAGGGGCTTAAAAAGGTCTTGAGCAACAAGCTCGGTCGCGTGCTCTAAAGCTTATCTGAATTGAAACATACGAGACTGGTGGATCAGATCCGCCAAATTGTCTACTTTAAGCTTCTTAAGCAATCTTGTTTTGTACGTACTCACGGTTTTTTCGTTAATGTCAAGGGCGTTAGCGATGTCTTTGTTTCGCTTACCACTAGACAATAAATTGAGTACTTCGATCTCTCTTGAAGAAAGCTTCTTGTAACGACTAATCGCACTGGATTCGCCTACATTTCGGGATGTGAAAGTTGATGTCAATTCTTCGTTCAAGAAAATTCCACCTTTGGCTACTAACTCAAGCGCGTCTACAAATACTTTTGTCGATGCTGTTTTTGGCACGTAACCTGCCGCTCCTGATTTGATGGAACGCAAGGCGTATATCTCTTCTGGATTGGTGGAGTAGATCAGCACACGTACGTCTGGAAATTCTGCCTTGATAGTTCTTAGCGCCGTGATTCCGTTGACTTGTGGAATGTCAATTTCCATTACAAGTACATCCGGTTTTTCTTCACGCAATGCTTTATAAAGTTCTGTTCCGTTGTGGACTTTATCTACGATCTCAATCGTTTCGTGTCCTTGGAGCAGACATTCAATTCCCTTGCGTACTACGGGGTGATGATCCGCTATTAATACTTTGGTCATAATTGTGAGGTTATGTTGCCGCGAACATTAAGTTCACAGTTTAAATATGTGTAGTAGAAATACTACAATTTCAAAAATAGGAAAAAGCCGGAGGGGTGGAATTAAATTTCGTTTAACGTCCTAAATTTTCGATAAAGCACGGATTAACGCAATTCATGGGGGATTTCGCAGACTGGGATAGGCTGCATTTTGTGCTGATTTATACGGTTTAACCGTAAATAGATCTTGTAGGCTTCTTGCTCACGACCCTCAAAATCTTCTGGTTTTTTGCCCTGATCTTGCATGGCCATGGCCCATTCCAATTCGTCGTAGGAGGCACCAATTTGATCCTCATCGGTTCTGCTATCTCCAAACAAACCATCGGTTGGTGCTGCATTCATGATCGCCGCAGGAACTCCTATATGAGCTCCAACAGCGTAAACCTCACTTTTCATAAGATCGGCAATGGG
>NZ_JABSPU010000004.1 GCF_013214815.1 Gilvibacter sp. | reverse complement strand
GAGAGATCTTGGTTTGGGGTAAAAAATCTGGAGATTCTTGGACCTATACCTACATTCGTTTTAAAGTCTCAGGGTCTGAAGAGGTTTATGATCTGATCAACAATAGGTTGCTGCTAGCCGAAGACGACTAAAGCCTCTTCTATCACCGTATAAACCTTATCTAGTTCTTCCTTTTTGATCACAAAAGGCGGCACTATGTATATAGTATTGCCCAAAGGTCGTAAGTAAACGCCGCGATCCATAAAGAACTTTAACACCGCATCGCGCTCGGGGCCATAACGTGGAATCTCTTTTTTAAGATCTAAAGCGTAGATCACTCCGCATTGACGTGTTTGCGAGACCGCTTCATGCTCTCGAATACCTTTATCGAATTCAGCATGCGATGCAATGACCCTTTGGATATTTTGCTGAATCTCATCAGAAACCAACAACTCCATAGCTGCGATTGCCGCAGCACAGGCCAGCGGATTAGCGGAATAAGTATGCCCGTGAAAGAAGCCATCAGCTAGTTGATCACTATAAAAGGCGTCGTATATCTTTTGGGAACAAGTGGTGAGTCCCATGGGTAAAAGTCCGGCAGTAAGCGCTTTACTCAAACACATGATGTCTGGCAAATGACTTAGCTGCTGACTAGCAAAGTGCGTTCCCGTCTTGCCAAATCCGGTCATGACCTCATCAGCAATACACAAAGTTCCCGCTTTATGGCAAGCTTCAATTAAAGCAGACAGACCTGCTGGATCATTTAGCTGCATCGCAGCCGCTCCTTGGACCAAGGGTTCAAAGACAAAAGCAGCCACGCGTCCGGTTGCCAAATTAGTTTCAAGCAGTTCAAGAACCTCTTTGTTGTTCAATCCATTAGGCACTGGAATACGGATCACCTCCAAGGAAAAATCACTAAAAGGACCGTTGTAAACGTCTAAACCCGAAACAGACATGGCTCCAAAGGTATCTCCGTGAAATCCGTTCTCAAAAGCAACCAGTAGATCACGCTTTTCAGCCTGATTGAAATGATACTGCAAAGCCATTTTAACGGCTACCTCTATGCTGGTAGAGCCGTTGTCTGAGAAGAAGATCTTTTGCTGATTGTCTGGGAGCAGCTCCATGAGTTTTTCAGACATCTCCACCGCAGTTTCATGCGTGAATCCGCTAAAGACAATCTGATCCATACGCAGCATTTGCTCCGCAACTCGAGAAGTGATCATGGGATTGCAATGCCCATACATACTGATGTACCAGCTGGAAATCGCGTCGATATAAGAATTGCCCTGTTCATCCCAAAGATAAACTCCGTTTGCGCGTGCAATTGGAAAGGCCTCACCCGCAACTTTATGCTGCGTTAGCGGGTGCCAAAGGTGTTTTGCATCGCGTTTGGAAAGACTCATTTCAGCTCAGATTTAAACTTATCGGCATAGTAGGCAACAACGCGCTGATCAATATAAGGTTCGTCATCAATACGACCAATAACAGGCACCTCTGGATGCATGGTGGTAATGATACTCTCTGTAGTCGGATGCTCATCTCCGCTAAAGATCAAACTAACCTTTTTAAACCCGCGAGCTTTTAGTAATTCTAAGCTGAGCAAACTATGATTGATACTGCCCAAATAGTGTCGGGAAACTAGGATTATATGATCATCGGCTTGAGCAATGTCAATAACGGTATCCTTATCATTAAGCGGAACCAACAAGCCTCCGGCTCCTTCAATGACCAAGTGGTTCTTCGTCTTTGGGCGGATGATCTTTTCTGGGTCAATCTCAATACCATCAATAGCCGCAGCTCCGTGCGGACTCATTGGTGTCTGCAAAGCATAAGCAGACGGATGAAAGACTGTTTTGTCATTGCTGATCAAGCGTTGTACTTTGTGTGTATCGGAATTATGAAGATCACCTGCTTGAACAGGTTTCCAATAATCCGCTTGCAATGCTTCCGTGAGCACCGCAGCGACCACAGTCTTTCCAACATCGGTTCCAATACCACTGACAAAAATCCTTTGCATGGCACAAAAATACGTAAGGCTTAAGAGAATTTAAATCATTCTTGTAGAAAGCTCACCAAGTATTTAACCAAACTCTTGATTTCTGCTTCTGTATTATAACTATGCAAACAGATTCGGATGCGCTCCGAACCTTCCGGTACCGTTGGAGCCAAAATGGGCAACACGCCAAAGCCGAGTTCTGACAACTGCTTTGCTATGGCCTTGACCTGTGAATTTCCTGGAATCACTACCGTGTGAATGGCGGATTCTGAAGGTATAAAATGATCCGAAAGCTTATATTCTTTAACATATAATCGTAATAACGCAATATTACGATGTAACTTTTGAATTGCTTGAAGACTCTCTTCGGATTCTGACAGCCATTGATACCTCAATTCTAGTGTCGCCAGGTGTTTAGGAGCCAAGGCCGTAGAATAGATGAGCGGCCGTGCAAAATTGACTAAGTAGGACTTAAGCTCCTCACTTCCCAAAACAGCAGCTCCGTGGTAACCCAAGGCTTTGCCAAAAGTCACTACCCGCGCAAACAATCTATCTTGCAATCCCAAGTCCTGAACCAAACCAACACCGCGCGTTCCAAAAACACCAAGAGCATGGGCCTCATCAACAATTAAATGTGCTTTATAAGCTTCACAAAGCTCCACCATGGCCTCTAGATCTGGACTATCCCCATCCATAGAGAAGACAGACTCCGTAATGACATAGCAACTAGCTTCTTCAGGCATATAAGTAGCCAAAAGTTGTTCTAGGTGCTCCAAATCATTATGACGAAACTTTATTGCTCTTGCTTGAGCAAGCTGTATTCCATCACGGATAGATGCATGGGCTAAAGCATCGTAAAGGATGAGATCTCCTCGTAAGCCAACCGCAGCTATCAAACCTAAATTTGCATCATAACCGCTGTTAAAAACCAATGCAGCCTCTTGTTGGTGAAAATCGTACAGGCTTGCTTCTAACGCTCCATACGCGTCGTGATTGCCCGTGAGCAAACGCGAACCTCCGGCTCCAGCAGAGGTAAAAACTTCTTTAGACTCAAACTGTAAACGCCCCATGCCCAAATAATCGTTGGATGAAAAATCACATTGCGCGCTGTAGGTCTTTAGCGTACGCAAAGAGTCGCTAGCTTGTCGCGCCAAAAGTCGCTTTTTCAGTTTTTCAGGCAAGTTGCTCATCAGCACAAAAATACAAGAGATTTTAAGGGCTTAAAATTATTTGACTGCTCGATTTGTACTGAACCCGTGAATTGCTAACAATTTTTTAATCTCAAGTCTTAGCTCCCTTTCTATTGCTGATATAATTTGGTATTTTTAGAAAGAACATCGAATCCAACCATTGAAGACCAGAAAATCACAATTGGCCACTCTGGCCAGAGACCAAGTATTTGATATAATTATTGTTGGCGGAGGCGCCAGTGGCCTCGGAATCGCTGTAGACGCCGCCAGTAGAGGTCTCAATACTGCGCTTTTTGAATGGCATGATTTTGCTAAAGGAACTTCCAGTAAAAGCACAAAATTGGTTCACGGAGGCGTTCGATACTTGCAACAAGGAGATGTCAAAATGGTGAAGGAGGCCCTCTTGGAACGCGGTCTTCTGGAAAAAAACGCAGGACACCTTTTTAAACGGCAAGAATTCATCATCCCTAATTACACCTGGTGGGGAGGCTACTATTATACCATCGGTCTTAAACTCTATGATCTCTTGGCTCAAAAATTCAGTCTGGGAAAATCTACTTTGATCTCCAAGAAGAAGACCATTGCGGCCCTTCCGACGCTAAAAACCAAAGGGCTACAAAAAGGAGTTTCCTATTACGATGGTCAATTTGATGACGCGCGACTTGCCGTTAACCTCGCACAAACTGCTAGCGACCAAGGTGCTTTGGTCATGAATCATATGCGTGTCGTGAATTTATTGAGCGATGCGGAAGGAAATGCAACTGGGGTTGTTGTAAAGGACATGGAAACTGAATTGGAATACACAGTCCATGCAAAGGTGGTGGTCAACGCCGCTGGAATCTTTACAGACAAGGTTTTAAAGCTGAAGGATGCAAGCCACAAAAAAACTGTAGTACCCAGTCAAGGAGTTCATTTAGTACTCGATGCAGAATTTCTTCAAAGCGAAACGGCACTGATGATCCCTAAAACCTCTGACGGGCGCGTGCTGTTCATCATTCCTTGGAATGGAAAAGTGCTTGCCGGAACTACAGATACTTTGATCAAGAAGCCGAAAATAGAGCCAGTAGCTTTGGAATCAGAGATTGAATTCATCTTAAATACTATTGGCCAGTACCTGACCAAGGTTCCGACGCGTGAAGAAGTAAGATCTGTGTTTGTTGGACTTAGACCTTTGGCCAAACCCAAAAAAGACGAAACCAATACTAAAGAAGTATCGCGCTCTCATAAAATCCTCAGTGAACAAGGCGTGGTCACGATTGTAGGTGGAAAATGGACCACTTACAGAAAAATGGCAGAAGATGTGATCGATACCATAATTACCGATTACGGCTTTCAGCAAAATCCGTCAAAAACCAAAGAACTTGCCATTCGAGGCAATATTGACGCCCAGGATCCAAACATTCCTGCTCATTTTAAAATGTACGGCGGTGATTTACAAGCCTACAAAAGTTTTGAAGCAGATGATGAGCATTACAAGGAACTTTTACACCCCAAATTCGCCTATACTTTGGGACAAGTGGTTTGGGCGGTTCGCCAAGAAATGGCCCGCAGTGTTGAAGACGTTTTGGCCAGACGCGTTCGTTTGCTATTTTTAGATGCCCGAGCAGCAATTGAGGCCGCTCCAAAGGTGGCAGAAATTTTGGCCAAAGAGCTGCAAAAAGACTCTGAATGGGAGCAGGCACAGCTCGAATCTTTCAATAAATTGGCAAATCAGTATTTGCTAGACTAAATCGCAGAGTATGAGTAAAAAATACATCCTATCGCTAGACCAAGGAACCACCTCTTCAAGAGCTATTCTCTTTGACCATTCTGGAAACAACGCAGGAGTGGGTCAAAAGGATTTTCAGCAGATATTTCCAGAACCGGGATGGGTGGAGCACGATCCTTTGGAGATCTGGGAATCTCAGCTCTATGCCGTGCGTCAAGCGTTTAAATCGGCGCAAGTGACCTCAGAAGCCGTTGCAGGAATCGGCATTACCAATCAGCGTGAGACCACTGTGGTCTGGGATCGAGAAACAGGCGTACCTATCTACAATGCAATTGTTTGGCAAGATCGCCGCACGGCTAAATACTGTGATCAACTCAAAGCAGAAGGTCATGTAGAAAACATTAAAGAGAAAACCGGCCTGATCATAGACGCTTACTTTTCAGGAACCAAACTCAAGTGGATCTTGGATCATGTGGAAGGGGCTCGTGAAAAGGCCAAGCAAGGTAATCTGTGTTTTGGAACCATCGACACTTGGCTCATTTGGAAACTTACCAACGGAAAGAGTTTTGTAACCGATGTGAGTAATGCGAGCAGAACCATGCTCTTCAATATCCACACCTTAGATTGGGACAAGGAATTGCTCAAATTATTAGATATTCCGCGCACCGTTTTGCCTCAGGTGAAATCCAGCAGTGAGGTCTATGGAGTAACTGCCAGCGACATTTTAGGAGGTACCGTACCTATTGCGGGCATTGCCGGTGACCAACAAGCAGCGCTTTTTGGTCAGTTGTGTACGGAGGAAGGAATGGTAAAGAACACCTACGGCACAGGTTGTTTCCTGCTGATGAATACGGGAGACAAACCCGTTTATTCCAAAAACAATCTTTTAACCACCATCGCCTGGCAAATAGACGATCAAGTCTCCTATGCCTTAGAAGGAAGTATTTTTGTGGGTGGAGCCGCGGTTCAATGGATCAGAGATGGTCTTAAAATAATAGACGACGCCAAGGAAGTTGAAGCCCTAGCCAGCATTGTAGATGACAATGGCGGAGTTTACTTTGTCCCAGCCTTAACCGGACTTGGTGCGCCGCATTGGGATCCATATGCTCGTGGAGCTATTGTCGGACTTACGCGAGGAAGCACACAGGCGCATATCGCACGGGCAACCTTAGAGGGAATTGCTTATCAGGTATACGACATCGTAAAGGCGATGGAAGCAGATTCTGGTGTTGCTGGAGCCGAACTCCGAGTAGATGGAGGCGCCACAGCCAATAATCTCATGATGCAATTCCAAGCCGATATCTTTGGGTTCCCTGTAGTGCGACCCAAACTCATAGAGATCACAGCGCTCGGAGCGGCTTATTTGGCTGGATTGGCTGTAGAATTTTGGCCAGATCTGGAATCGCTTAAATCACAATGGAAAGTGGATCGCAACTTTGAGCCAGCCATGGATCCTGAGCGAGCAGCAGGCTATTTAGAAACCTGGCATAAAGCAGTAAAACGCGCTGCAAACTGGATAGAATAACCAACTAACAACTTATCAATATGACTCCTTTTATTGCAGAAATCATAGGCACCTTTATCTTGATGGTACTCGGTAATGGTGTGGTTTGTAATGTGGTGCTTAAAGGCACCAAAGGACATGATTCTGGATGGATCGTGATCACAACGGGATGGGCTATGGCCGTTTATGTGGCTGTGCTTATTGCAGGACCTTACAGCGGGGCCCACATCAATCCCGCCGTGACTATTTCTTTGGCTATAGCCGGACTGTTTGAATGGTCGCAGGTTCCCATGTATATCGGGGCGCAGTTCATTGGCGCTATGGCGGCGATGGTGGCTCTTTGGGTAACTCACAAGGACCATTATGACGCCACAGAGGATCCGGCGAGTATTCACGCCACATTTTGCAATACCCCAGCTATTCCAAATACATTTAGAAACCTGATGACAGAGATCTTAGGAACCTTCGTATTGGTTTTTGCCGTCTTCTATATTGTCGAACCAGATCTAACGGTAGGCGAACAAGAAGGTATTATTGGATTGGGGTCCCTAGGAGCAATTCCAGTTGCCTTTATAGTGTGGGCAGTCGGTATTAGTCTAGGAGGACCTACGGGCTATGCCATCAACCCTGCAAGAGATCTCGGACCACGCATAATGCATGCCATTTTACCGCTAAAAGGAAAAGGTGATTCCGGTTGGAATTATGCCTGGATTCCTGTAATTGGGCCGCTGATTGGAGGAGCACTTGCCGCTTTTTTATATATGGCGATGTTGTAGTTTATTATTGTTTTTCGATAATTTTGGTATATTTGTTATCGAAAAACAATAATTATGAAGCGATTAAACCTTCTTAAGACTATAGTAGATATCATTTGGTATCTCTCTATTCCTGCTCTATTGATCTTCCTTGGATTTGTGATCTATATGAGTTGGACTGATCAACCCTTTACCAGCACACTCTATGGGGGAATGATCGATCTGAACGGCTTTCAATTGGTAGTCGGCCTCTGCTTAAGCTTTATTACCTACGGACTTTTCATATACAGTCTATACCTCTTCCGTAAGGTCTTGCTGGAGTTTAAAAAACTGCAATTATTCAACCAAGTAGTTATTGGTCATTTATTGCGTATTGGCAAGTTGGTTATCACGGCGGGAATACTGATGTTCATTACTAAATTTCTGATCAATTATTGGAGTTTCAAAAAGATCACCGTAAGTCTAACCCCTAATGATCTGTTGATTTACGGGGGTATAGGTGCATTTTTCTTGGTTCTGAGTGAGGTTTTTGATCGGGCCAGACTGTTGAAGGAAGAAAACGAATTAACCGTTTAGTGGCTATGAAATCAAACGTACAAACCCTACAAATAATAACCTGGGTGCTGATAGTGAGTGCAGCCAGCATTTTATTGAATGACATCAACGAATTCAGGCTGAATCGATTCACCGAGTTTCAAGATTGGGCGGCAACAGCCAATCCCGATAAGCCTATCAGTTTTAAAGAAAACTTTATGGAGTGGGCCTATTACTCACTAACCTTAGCAATGTTTGTAATAAGAGGTCTTCTGATCTATGCGTTCACGCACTTTCTCACCATACTTAGGGAGATTGAAAAAGGAAACTACTACGGCACTAAAGTGAGCGATAGTTTTAAAAAGGTTGGAAACGCTTTTATAAGCTATACTATCGGTTTAGTGGTGGTGCAAGGCATAAGTGCTTTTACGCTAAAAAACGACCTTTCATTCATACAGTTGTTCAAAACTGAACTCACCTATTTAATACCTGCTGCTTTAGGATTCTTTATACTTGCAGAACTGTTTAAACAAGCGCAAACCTTGAAGGACGAAAACGACTTAACCATATAAGCGTGCCTATAATCATAGCCTTAGATAAATTGTTGGCCGAGCGAAACATGACCAGTAAAGAGCTCGCAGAGCGCGTGGGAATTACCCAGGCCAACTTGTCCATTCTACGCTCTGGAAAGGCCAAAGCCATACGGTTCTCCACGCTTATGGCCATTTGCGAAGAATTGGAATGCCAACCGGGAGATCTGCTCCACTATGAAAAATAAAAAAAGCCCCCAAGCTACTGGGGGCTTTTAAAATTAGAACAGTTTGAAATTACTAAAGATCAGTTAGGGTGTCTACACGGAGTTGTCCGTTGTTTCCATCCCAACTAAAAGTTCCGAAACCAGCGGCTGCTGACGTTCCGCAAGTAGGCGTGTCGTAAATGAACTCGCCTCCAAAGAAATAATATGCTAAAGACCAAGTTGCTACGCGTGATGCAAAAGTAGTGGTCTGGTTGTATCCAATGAATTCACGGTAACCTGAGGTGTCGTAGAACCAAACGTGTGGAAAGTTCTCTGGAACTCCTGGAGAGGCCTCGTAAAAGCAAGGCTCATCAAAAGGATCATCGTTTTGTATTCCGTCTTGATTGATATACATATTCCCTCCTTGAGAGATCACTATTTCATCGACCATAAGTAGATTGGTAGCGAAAGTTGAATGTTCTCCTGCTGGGGAAGTATAGATGCTTCCGCGGTGGATGGCGTCCCAATTACCTTCAAAACCTCCTGGAGTACCGTAATCGTCATCAAAGGTTCCCATGGCCAAAGAGACGTCCGTACCACGGCTGCGTTTGTAAGCAACTAAATACGCGTCGGTCTCATCGAACTCAAAATGTTCAACAACCAAGCGCTTTTCATCATTGAGGAGTACTTCAAAAGAACCGCGTTCTGAGGTAAAATAGAGTCGGTCGGGATCACTACTATCTTGGTTTCCTTCAAAAAGCACTACGCTTTCCATCCCATCGGTGACCTTGTGGAATTTGGCAGCTGCCAGATATCCACCTTTCTCCGTGGTGTTGATAGCTAAAGTTCCTTTGGTTTTAAGATCATAACTGGCAATAATTCCTTTAAACAATCCGCTATTGGAGGTATCAAAAGCGGGGTCGGGCTCCATTTCCATGACAATGGCCACTTTATCTGCTGTTGTCAATACTTGTTCACTTTCATTGGTGTTGTCCGAGGTACAGCCTGCCAAAACGATCAGCGCAGCTGCGTAAAGTAGTTTTTTCATTCCTTTAGTTTTTCACAAGTCAAAGACCTGTGCAGTAGTTTTCGTGAGATTCTTATCACTACTTCCTTAATGATCAAGGTTTTAGTGATCGACTGTAAATGTCGGTTACTGACTAAAGTCAAAACAGGGGGTTTCTACCTGTTTTTGGGAATAAAAAAAGCCTTTCCGGTATGGAAAGGCTTTTTTCTTTAATGATTTGTAGAACTTAATCTGCCAAGACAATCACTTTATTGTCACTCATCTCCACAGTTCCAGAGGTGATCTCCAAACGAGTGATGCCGTCTTTACCTTGAGTAAATTTATCGGCTACCTCTTCCTCTAACTTCACATCTCCCCAAACCTTTACGGTTCCAGGCCCTAGTAAAGAGACAGTGGCTGCGTGATTGTTCAGCATTTGGAATTCTCCTTGCACACCTGGTACAGCAACAGAGGTTACCTCGCCGCTAAATAGTGTTGCTTCTGGAGTTACGATTTCTAAATGCATGTCTTATCTATTTGGTGATTAAGCTTCCGCTAACATTTTCTCTCCAGCTTCAATTGCTTCTTCAATTGATCCTTTCAAGTTGAATGCTGCTTCTGGAAGGTGATCTAGTTCACCGTCCATAATCATGTTAAATCCTTTGATTGTTTCTTTGATATCTACAAGTACTCCTGGGATACCGGTAAACTGCTCTGCTACGTGGAAAGGCTGAGATAGGAAACGTTGTACACGACGTGCACGTCCTACGGCCATTTTATCCTCTTCAGAAAGTTCTTCCATACCAAGAATCGCGATGATATCTTGAAGCTCTTTATAACGTTGCAACAACTCTTTTACACGCTGTGCACAGTTGTAGTGCTCGTCTCCTAAAATGTCAGCAGTAAGGATACGAGAAGTAGAATCTAGTGGATCTACCGCTGGGTAGATACCAAGCTCAGCAATTTTACGAGACAATACTGTTGTCGCATCCAAGTGAGCAAAGGTTGTCGCTGGAGCCGGGTCAGTAAGGTCATCCGCAGGTACGTAAACCGCCTGTACAGAAGTAATAGATCCTTTCTTAGTAGAAGTAATACGCTCCTGCATAGCACCCATCTCTGTTGCCAGTGTTGGTTGGTAACCTACCGCAGAAGGCATACGGCCAAGAAGTGCAGATACCTCAGATCCCGCTTGTGTAAAACGGAAGATGTTGTCTACGAAGAAAAGTACGTCTTTTCCTTGTCCATCTCCTGCACCATCACGGAAGTACTCAGCAATAGTCAAACCAGAAAGTGCCACACGAGCACGAGCTCCTGGAGGTTCGTTCATCTGTCCGAATACAAATGTCGCTTTAGAGTCTTTCATGGCAGCTTTATCAACCTTAGAAAGATCCCATCCGCCTTCTTCCATTGAGTGCAAGAAGTCGTCACCGTATTTGATAATTCCAGATTCCAACATCTCACGAAGCAAGTCATTTCCTTCACGAGTACGCTCACCTACACCGGCGAATACTGAAAGACCACCGTGTCCTTTTGCAATGTTGTTAATCAATTCCTGGATCAATACTGTTTTACCTACACCTGCACCACCGAAAAGACCAATCTTACCACCTTTTGCGTAAGGCTCAATAAGGTCAATTACTTTAATTCCGGTGAAAAGCACTTCTGTAGAAGTAGAAAGATCTTCAAATTTTGGTGCTTCACGGTGAATAGGAAGTCCGTTGTCACCTGTTTTAGGAAGGTTTCCGATTCCGTCGATCGCATCTCCAATCACGTTGAAAAGACGTCCGTAAACATCTTCCCCGATTGGCATCTGGATCGGCTGCCCGGTTACTTTAGCATCTACCCCACGGCTCAAACCGTCTGTAGAATCCATAGAGATGGTGCGAACTGTGTTCTCACCGATATGCGATTGAACCTCAAGCACTAAGGTTCCTCCGCCCAAGGCAACTTCTAGAGAATCGTAAATTTTTGGAAGTTCCTGACCACCTGTAAACTCTACGTCTACAACAGGTCCGATAATTTGTACAACTTTACCTGAAACGTCTGACATTTGTTCGGATTTAATTTCTTCATTTAGAAGAGCCAATAAGCCCCTCATTTTTAACGGTGCAAAGATAGTTCTTTAACCGAAAAAATGGGAGGCTTAAACGCTTTTTTTGAGAAATTTTTACTCTACTGTTACCGACTTGGCCAAGTTTCGTGGTTGGTCCACGTTTCTGCCGAGCATTACGGCTATGTGATAAGACAATAATTGCAATGGAATTGTAGTCACTAAAGGACTCAAAGCTTCTGTTGTTTTAGGTACTTCCATCACGTAATCAGCCAATTCTGTCACTGTGGAATCTCCTTCTGTCACCACGGCAATGATCTTTCCTTTACGGGTTTTTATCTCTTGAATATTACTTACCACCTTTTTGTAGTGATCGCTATTTACCGCAATAACCACGACAGGCATCTGCTCGTCGATCAAGGCGATAGGTCCGTGCTTCATTTCTGCCGCTGGATAGCCCTCAGCGTGGATGTAAGAGATCTCTTTAAGTTTAAGAGCACCTTCTAGGGCCACTGGGAAGTTATATCCTCGACCTAAATACAAGAAGTTAGCTGCATCTTTAAACTGAGCTGCTACCGCTTCAATATGGTCGTTGGTTTTAAGTGCTTCAGCTACTTTCTCTGGAATCAGATCTAGCTCACGCAGGTGCATCATATAGTCACTTTGAGACATGGCTCCCTTTTCTTGAGCAATTCGCAAAGCCATTAGCGTAAGTACCGTAATCTGGGTAGTAAAGGCCTTGGTAGAGGCAACTCCGATCTCTGGACCGGCGTGGGTGTAGGTTCCGCTATGTGTTTCTCTGGAAATACTAGAACCAACCACATTACAAACTCCGTAGACAAAGGCACCGCGTTGCTTGGCCAACTTGATCGCCTCTAGAGTGTCCGCCGTTTCTCCGGATTGAGAAATGGCAATGACCACATCGTTCTCCGTGATGATCGGGTTTCTGTATCTAAATTCTGAGGCGTATTCTACTTCTACTGGAATACGCGCCCATTCTTCAAAAATATACTCACTTACCAAACCGGCATGCCAGCTGGTTCCGCAGGCCACAATAATGATACGGTCTGCGTTCATGAACTTTTGGATATGATCTTCTAATCCGCCTAGACGCACAATTCCGCGATCCGGCAAAAGTCGACCTCTATAAGTATCCTTGATCACATTAGGCTGTTCGTAGATCTCCTTGATCATAAAGTGATCGTAACCGCCTTTTTCAATCTGCTCCAGATTGAGCTTTAGTTCGTGAATTGAAGGATCGACACGTTTGTCATTTTTGATCTTTCTTACTCGAACCTCTCGTCCCAAACGAATAATTGCCAACTCACCATCCTCTAAATAGATCGCATTGTTGGTAAACTCAATGAAAGGAGTGGCATCACTTGCGACAAAGAATTCTTCTTCACCAATTCCAATAGCTAAAGGTGAGCCCAATTTCGCCACAATGATCTCATTGGGCTTTTTACGGTCAAATAGCGCAATAGCATAGGCCCCAACTACTTGGTTTAAAGCAATTTGAACTGCCTTTCCAAGTTTTACGTCTTCCTGTTTTTTGATCTCTTCGATCAAGTTAACCAGTACTTCTGTATCGGTATCCGACTGGAAGGTGTAACCGCGAGTTTCTAACTCTTTTTTAATGGTGGCGTAGTTCTCAATGATCCCGTTGTGGATCAATACCAGGTCACCACTGTTGGAAACGTGCGGGTGAGAATTTGTGTCGTTCGGGACCCCGTGGGTTGCCCAACGGGTATGACCTATACCTAGATGTCCGTCTTTAGAAATATGAACATCGGCTTTTTGAGAAAGGTCATCCACCTTTCCAGCCGTTTTACAAAGCTGAATGTCTTCTCCGTCATAAAGTGCAATACCTGCAGAATCATATCCGCGATATTCTAGACGTCGGAGTCCGTTGAGTATAATTGGGTAAGCATCACGATGGCCAATGTAGCCTACAATTCCACACATAGTTATAAGGTATTACTCGGGGTCTGTATAATAGATTGTCAGTTTCAAACGCTTGGCCGAATCCGGAGAAGCGTTACCGTGCAATATAGTTCCTTGCTGAGAGTTTACCCCTCCCGCAGGCACACTATTAATATCTTCTGATATTGGGGTTTCCACTGTTCTAAAGTTAGTGGTAATTACGTCTTGAACAACAGCGATTCCGAGTCTAACGTTAGTAGAATCTCTACGGACGATATTGTTTAAATGCGTTGTTAAGCGTAATTTATAGCTGATACCATTGTCGCTGGCATCACGCTCAACAGGGCCTAAATGCGAACTTTTGAATTCGTTGGCATTATTGGCAAAGGTGTTGTCCAATTCATAGTCGATCAAAACTCTTCTGTTGTCCAAATCGTACAAAAAGAGTCTGTCCGGTTCTGTATCGCCTCCTGGCACTTGATCACGATCCACAAACACCTCTAAATTGGCTTCATTGATCAACCAATCGTTGGCTTTGAGCTCGGTCAACTGATCTGCCTCTCCATCTCCGTCCGTATCAGGTCCAAAGAGTTCAACGATACCAATAGATCCTTCACCCCCCTTTAGGTAGAGATAAGGTTCTCCATTGTCGGTATCTTGATCAGCCAATAGCAGGTCAATAGCAGGACTGTAATCAGAATCAAAAACATTGATGGTCTGTCCTTGGAAGTTAAAGTCTATTTCTTCTTCAATTGTAATGGTATCTGTAGTATCGCCATCTTCATCAGTATCTGCCACATCAATTGCTGTGTAAGTATACTCAATGGTCATGGACGCTTCCGTGATATCGAAGTAAAAAAGAACTCCTTCATCACCCAGAGGAGTGATCTTGAAATACATTCCTCTAAAATAGTCTTTAAAGGCATTGTTTGAACTCAGCTCTGGAGAACCCTCCATGTCTAAGATCAACTCTTCCCAAAACTCTAAAGGCAATTCAACACGGAATTCAGGAGCAATAACCTCTTCAGTATCCTCTCCCTCATCCAAGGTGATTGCCTCTGGAGAAGGCAAAAAGCCTAAATCTTCATAGATCAATTCACCCAAAAAGCTTTCAAAAGTTGGCCCTTGGTCTGAAAAGTAATCCTGTGGATCTTCAAAACCAGAGTCTGGGTCAAAATCCTGAAGGAAGAAGTTTGATCTGAAGATCTGTAATTGTACCGGTTGATCTCCGTAAACAGAATCTAATATATAAATATTGGATTCATCTGCGGTAATGTCTAAAGTACTGAAGTACGGAATCGACAGAATCACCTTTTGGAACTCCGGATTATCATTGAAATTTGGCCCAGGCTGATTGAATTGCAGCTGGGTCAAAAGATTGGAAGTGGTGTTGCCGTAAACAGGATCTGTGTAAGACCCCAATTGGTAAGAAGACAGTCCATTGGTTTGAACACGTGGCGTACGAGCCGTATAAGAGACTACCTGAGTATCCTCAAAAATGCTCGTCTCAAAATTATTTCCTCCAATAATATTACCTCCAAGGGTAACTGAATCCTCGTCACAGGCAATGGTGATAGCACCTAACACCAAGGCCGCTAGAAACACGCGATAGGTGTTCAAGCTTTTCAATACGCTTTTCATAAATTTATAACACTTTGGAGTTGTAAAAGTCCAAATACGCTTCGGAAAAGGAATCCTTATTGTGAAAGTTTAACACTGGCTTATCCCATTTTTTAAGATAATCTTCCAATTCCTGAGGAATTTCTTCCGAGCCAATAATTGCAGCATCTGAGTGCGCAATCGCTACGCGCATGATGCTGTTGTAATCGGCTTCGTTTAATTCCTCCAGGGCATCACCTTCAATTCCGTCGAACTTAACCTTCTCAACCATGGAACTATCTAACGTTCCATCAAAGCCGGTATTGTAAACGGAGGTCACAATCTTACTGTTCTCAAAAAGTGGTTCTTCTTTGTAGTATTGACGCAAGTAAAGCGGAAACAAAGAAGCCAACCAACCGTGAACATGAATAATATCCGGAGCCCAATTGAGCTTTTTCACGGTTTCAATAACTCCCTTCGCGAAGAAAATCGCACGTTCGTCATTATCTGGGAATAGGTTTCCATCTTCATCGGCAAAGGTTGCCTTGCGTTTGAAGTACTCTTCATTGTCAATAAAGTAAACCTGCATACGTTCCTTTGGGATCGATGCTACTTTAATGATCAATGGCATGTCCATATCATTAATTACTAGGTTCATTCCGGACAAGCGGATCACCTCGTGTAATTGGTGGCGTCTCTCATTGATATTGCCGTAACGCGGCATAAAAATTCGAATCTGGCCTGAATTGTTGTTTACTAAACGGGGGGCTTCAAACGACATCGAAGAAATCTCGGTCTCTGGCAAATACGGAATTACTTCAGAAGACACATACAAGATTCTTTTATCTTTCATACAGAATTGTTAATTAGTGATGTTTTTCAAAAACTTTGCAAAATTACGAAAATTTATGCAGATTCCCGCTAAACTCTTAATTTTGCGGGCTTTCTAGCAGCTACCTATGGCACTTTGTAATTCTACATCGAGTTTAACGCAAACCCTAGCGCCGTGGCGCGAGCGGGGAGGGAAGATCGGTTTTGTTCCATCCATGGGGGCGCTCCACGACGGACACGGTTCTTTAGTCGCCCAAGCTTTGTCAGAAAACGACTGCGTTGTGGTGAGTATTTTTGTCAATCCTACCCAGTTCAACAATGCTGCTGATCTGGAAAAATATCCTCGCCCTTTTGAACAGGATTTAGCTTTTTTGAAAGCTATTGACCCTAAGATCGTAGTTTTTGCGCCAGAGGCAACAGAGCTCTATCAAGGTGAAGTGCAATCTAAAGCTTATCGCTTTGGCCCTATCGCTTCAGAAATGGAAGGTCGTCACCGACCGGGACATTTTGACGGCGTTGGCACCGTTTTGAATTTGCTCTTCCGCGCTGTGGAGCCGACAAACGCTTATTTTGGCGAAAAGGATTTTCAACAATTGCAGATTGTTCGCAAGCTTGTGGAATTAGAAAAACTCCCGGTGAATATCATCGGCTGTGCCATTTACCGTGCGGACAATGGTTTGGCCATGAGCTCTAGAAATCGCAGATTGACTCCGGAGCAATTAGAGGCTGCTCCTTTCATTTTTAAAATACTGAAGCAGGCGCAAAAAGACTTTGATAAAAAATCAATTCCAGCAATAGTTCGCGAGGCCGAGGCTGCTTTTGCGGCCCACCCTATTTTAGAGTTAGAGTATTTTGAGATCGCTGGAATTCACAATTTAAAAACCGCCTACAGAAAACACCCAAGCAATACCTATCGCGCTTTTGTCGCTGCCTTTGCCGGAGAGGTAAGGTTGATTGACAATATGGGACTTAACTAGGGTAAAATTAATACCTTTACACCATGCAAATTCACGTAGTAAAATCAAAGATCCATCGGGTAAAAGTTACCGGAGCTGATCTTAACTATATAGGCAGTATTACCATAGATGAAGATTTAATGGACGCTGCAAATATTGTTCAGGGAGAGAAGGTGCAGATCGTAAACAACAACAATGGAGAGCGTTTGGAAACCTACGCTATTCCTGGCCCTCGCAATAGCGGAGAGATCACTCTAAACGGCGCTGCCGCTCGTAAAGTAGCTCCGGGAGATATCTTGATCCTGATCACTTATGCCATCATGAGCATCGAAGAGGCAAAAGAGTTCAAACCGGCATTAGTCTTCCCGAACGAAGAGAACAACCTCCTTCAATAGCACTTAAAGTTTGAAAAAAGGCCTGCTTAAATTCCTAAAAGTTGGAGTTCCAATAGGAATTGGAGTCGCCTTGATATGGATCTCTTTGAGTAAAATGGGCCCTGATGCCCGAGCTGCGCTTTGGAAAAACATCAAAACGGCCGACCCTTTTTGGATTGGGGTTTCTTTATTGTTGGGCTTTGTCAGTCACTTTATTAGAGCCTACCGCTGGAAATACTTATTGGAACCATTGGGTTGCCAGCCTCGATTAGGCAATAGCTTTATGGCTGTAATGGTTGCCTATGTGGCAAATCTGGGAATTCCTCGTTCTGGTGAGGTCCTAAGAGCTGTGACTATTTCACGCTATGAAAAGGTGCGTTTTGAACAAGCCTTTGGCACCATCATCTCTGAACGTGTTGCAGACCTGATCCTTTTAATCATTGTTGTAGCCACTGCTTTTGGGCTACAAAGCGGCAATCTGCTCAATTATTTTGAAAGTCAAAATGTAAATCCACTTTGGGCTGTAGCTGCTATTGCATTTGGTTTTATTGGGCTCATCGTGGGAATTAGGATCATTAAGCACAGTAAAAACCGTTGGATCCAAAGGCTCAACACCTTTTTGACGGGGATTTTAGAGGGCACCAAGAGTATCCTCAACATGAAGAATAAGAGCGCATTCATTTTTCAGACGCTTCTGATCTGGGTATTCTACATACTGATGTTTTGGGTGATCAAATTCGCCGTACCCAATATGAATGAAACTCCTTGGGGCACCATAATGGTGGCTTTTGTAGCAGGTAGTTTTTCCATGTCTACAACCAATGGAGGCTTGGGCATCTTTCCCTATCCACTCATCATTGGAGCTGTGTTTGCCTTTTCGGGAATACCTCAAGAACAAGGAGAAGCTTATGGCTGGGTGATCTGGGGCTCACAAACTGTGCTCAATATTATCATCGGTGGTGCTTCCTTCTTACTGCTGCCGATATTCAATGCCAAGAAATAATTTTTTACCTTACGGGACATAATTAACTAAGTCCCTTATCATGAAGCGTATTTTAGTACTGCTGCTTTTGGCAGTGAGCACCTCCGGAATGCTCCAAGCCCAAGTTGTTTATGAAGAGTTTGCCTCCGAGCGTTTGGGGGAAAACCGAAAGCTCAAAATTCAACTTCCCCGTTCTTACAATTCCGAAGAAGATAAAGTATACCCTATAGTGATTGCCCTAGACGGTAATTACCTCTTTGAACCTGTCGCCGGGAATGTAGACTATTATTCCTACTGGGAAGATATGCCAGAAGCTATTGTGGTTGGTATTATGCAAACGGGTGATGAGCGTTATGATGATTGTTATTACGATGATACTGAATTCTTTCCTGCAGATACCGGCGCGGCCTTTTTTGAATTTGTGGGGATGGAATTGATTCCATTTTTGGACGACAATTATCGAACGGCAAAGTTTGTTATTGCCGTAGGACACGATTTTACAGCCAACTTCATCAACTACTATTTGTTTAAGGAGCCACCACTATTCCAAGGATATATTTCACTGAGTCCTGATCTAGCTCCGCTGATGGATGAGCGCTTGGCTGAAAGACTTCCGAGCATTGAAGATAAGATCTTCTACTACTTGGCTACAGGAACTGACGATGTAAAAGACCTGATGGACATCTCTGTTGACCTCAATGAACGACTAAAGGTCATTGACAGTCCCAACCTGAAATACTACTTTGACAATTTTGACGGAGCCACCCACTATTCCTTAGTTGGGCGTGCTATCCCTCGAGCGTTGGAGCAGATCTTTCAAGTGTATCGTCCCATCAGCAAGAAGGAATACAAAGAGGTGTTGCTCAAACTTCCCGGTTCGCCTTATGATTATTTAATGGAAAAGTACGGGACCATCAAAGAGCTATTTGGTTTGGAAAACACCATTCGTGTAAAAGACATTATTGCGGTCGCAACGGCTGCGGAGAAGACTCAGAAATGGGAAGCCTTAGGAGAAATTGCCAAACTGGCCAGAAGTCAGTATCCGGATACCGTTTTGGGTGATTACTACTTAGCCCGCCATTATGAAGAAATGGGTGAACCCAAAAAGGCCATGCGAACCTATCAAGGCGCTTATGACAAAGAAGAGGTTGATTTCATTACTATAGACCTCATGTTAGATAAAGCCGACAAGATCAAAGAAGATTTTGGATGGTAAAAAAAAGCCCTGCATCTGCAGGGCTTTTTAATTACTACTGCACCACAATTTGCGTTACCTGCCATGTCCCAGCAGTTTGATAGTGCAGCAGATAGGTAGCTTTGGGAAAGTGCCACCGAAAATTAATCCAATACCATATACTACAGCTATATTTTTAGTGAAACAGTCCTTTTTTTTAGTGAAGTAATATGCTGGCATTGTCTTCAGTCAAAAAGATGTCTTTTTCAATTTCTCCGAGCGCAGAAATATGACTATTTTCGGGATTGATATGGCCAAAACCAAAACAGCATTTTTTTGTCAGAATTGCGGCGCCCAATACGCCAAGTGGCAAGGGCAGTGTAATTCCTGCAAACAGTGGAACACCATCAATGAAGAGGTGATCCAAAAGGCCGATAAATCAAAATCCTGGGAAGCGGAAACCGTCAGCAGTAAACGCGCACCGAAACCAGGGATGATTTCGGAGATCTCCTTAGAAGCTCAAAAACGAATTGCCACAGGTAACATGGAATTGGAGCGTGTTCTTGGAGGCGGATTGGTTCCAGGGTCTTTAGTTCTTTTGGGAGGAGAACCTGGTATTGGAAAAAGTACGCTTATGCTGCAAGTTGCATTGCAACTCAAGGCCAAGACCTTATACGTATCCGGAGAAGAAAGTGCTCAGCAAATCAAAATGCGAGCTTCTCGCTTAGCAGAAAACACCGACCATTGTCTCATCCTGACCGAAACACAAACCCAACAGATCTTTAGACATATCGGGGAAGTACAACCGGAGATATTAGTGATAGACTCGGTGCAAACCATTCATACCAATCATATTGAAAGTGGTGCGGGCAGTATTTCGCAGATCAGAGAGAGCACCTCAGAATTACTGCAATTTGCCAAAGAGACCAATACTCCTGTAATTCTCATTGGACACATTACCAAGGACGGGAATATTGCAGGGCCAAAGATTTTAGAACACATGGTGGATACCGTGCTTCAATTTGAAGGCGATAGAAATCATGTATACCGCTTGCTGAGAGCCCATAAGAACCGTTTTGGCTCCACCAATGAACTTGGAATCTTTGAAATGCAAAGCACGGGATTGCGTGAAGTCACCAATCCATCTGAAATCCTGTTATCACAATTCACGGAACCTATGAGTGGCACCGCAGTTGCTGCCACACTTGAAGGAATGCGACCTTTACTGATTGAGGTTCAAGCCTTGGTCAGCAGCGCAGTATACGGCACACCTCAAAGGTCTGCAACCGGATTTAATGTGAAACGACTCAATATGCTCTTGGCAGTTTTAGAGAAAAGAGCCGGATTTAAACTGGGGGCAAAAGATGTGTTTTTAAACATTACTGGAGGTATCCGAGTGGAAGATCCCGCTATAGACCTGGCGCTCGCCGCTGCAATCTTGTCATCCAATGTTGATATTGCTATAGACCGATCGCAATGCTTTGCTGCCGAGGTGGGATTGTCTGGAGAGGTCAGAGCAGTTACTCGAATTGAACAACGCATCTCCGAGGCAGAAAAACTCGGCTTTGAACGCATTGTAATTTCCGATCAAAACAAAGTCAATCCAGGAGATTATTCCATTGATGTGGTCAAAATAGCCAAAGTTGCTGATCTGGTTCGAATTCTCTTTGGCTAAGCCGCCGGATTCGGCATTTTGCTGTGTACCTCATTGATGGCGCGGATGACCTCATCAGAAAGTTGAATATCGATACTTTCTATATTCTCTTTTAGCTGACTCAAACTAGTCGCACCAATGATGTTAGAGGTCATAAACGGTCTGTCGTTTACGAATGCAAGCGCCATTTGGGTTAGGCTCATTCCGTGCTGTTCTGCAATGTTCTTATACTCTTGAGTTGCTGCCAGAGAGGCGTCTCCATTGTATCGGTTGTAATTAGGAAACAAAGTAACTCGAGCTCCCTCAGGCATGGCTCCATTCAAATATTTTCCAGACAATACTCCAAAGGCCAATGGCGAATACGCCAAGTATCCAATGTCTTCCATTTGCAAAACTTCAGAGAGGCCAATCTCATCTCTGCGCTGCAATAAACTGTAAGCATTCTGAGTAGAAACAATTTTGAGTTTCCCCTTGCGGTGCTCTTCCATATAGCGCATCAATCCAAAGGGTGTTTCATTACTTACGGCGATATGTCTGATCTTCCCAGACTTCACATGCCCTTCCAATCGATCTAAGATCTCCCCAATATTGTCTTCCCAACGTGCATTGGGTGCGTGGTTATAATCGCGAACTCCAAAGATATTAACCGCTCTTTCCGGCCAATGGAGTTGATAAAGGTCGATATAATCCGTCTTTAAACGCGTCAAAGATTTGTGTAAGGCATCCTCTAAAGCATCCGCAGAAAAACCAAGATTGGGTCTAATATGTTTAAAAGTAGGACTCGGCCCGGCAATCTTGGTAGCCAAGATCACTTGATCACGATTCCCGCGCTCAGCAAACCAATTTCCAATAATGGTCTCTGTGCTTCCCTGAGTTTCTGCTCGGCCCGGCACGGAATACATCTCCGCAGTGTCAATAAAGTTAACACCCATATCCAAGGCCATATCCATCTGTGCAAAACCTTCTTCTTGGGAATTTTGCTCCCCCCAGGTCATGCTGCCAAGGCAGATCTTACTTACTTCAATTCCAGTTCCAGGAAGTTCTTTATATCTCATAATGCAATTCTACTTTTTAGTATGGTCAACACTCGCTATTTGGGAATATTCAAATGGGCAAGGCTTTCACCGGTCTTAACTTCTATTTCTTTGATCAACTGCGGAAATCCCACAAGATGCAGTGGCGCTATAATCTTTTGGTTGGACGAAAAGATTCGTAATTCCCTACGCTGTACAGCATATTTCACCTGCGAGATTTGATCCCACAAAATTGTTTTCTCTTTTTTAGATTGTGCAAACAAAAAGGCCATCAAAGCAGTGACTACTATTATCGGCAGATAATTCAAAAAAGCATCCATGACCTACTCCAATTAAAATCCAAGCTCCACCATATGCGGACAGTGATCACTGTGCACCGCCTCTGATAAAATTACAGCCCGTTTAATGTTCTCTTTCAAGGGTTCTGAAACCAAATTGTAGTCAATACGCCAACCTTTGTTATTGGCTCTTGAATTAGCGCGATAGCTCCACCAGGTATAGTTATGCGGTTCCTTATTGAGGTGTCTGAATGAATCTACAAAACCACTTTTCATAAAAGCATCCAGCCACGCGCGTTCCTCTGGTAAGAACCCAGAAACCTTTTTGTTGCGCACCGGATCGTGGATATCAATAGCTTCGTGACAGATGTTGTAGTCCCCTCCAATCACCAAGTTGGGAACTTCTTCTCGCAAGCCATCGATATAGGCTCTAAAGTCATCCATATACTTGAATTTGAATCCAAGACGGGCGTCATTGGTCCCACTAGGCAAATAAAGACTCATCACAGAAACATCCTCAAAATCCACACGCAGATTACGCCCTTCAATATCCATATAATCGATTCCCGTCCCATAAACCACATTTTTTGGCTCTTCTTTGCAAAGCACCGCTACTCCACTGTAGCCTTTCTTTTCTGCACTGAACCAATAGTGATAGGGATAACCCGCAGCTTCTAAAGCAGCAGTGTCTACCTGCTCTTGCATGGCCTTGGTTTCTTGGATTAAAAACACATCCGGATTTGCAGCCTGCAACCAGTCCGTAAGGCCTTTGTTCATGGCTGCGCGGATACCGTTGACGTTATAGGAGATGATCTTCATAAAATAAGTTGTTATTGCCAGGGCAGAAGAGCGACTATCCTTGAAAAATAGTACGGCTGGCCAATATGCTAAGTTAAGACAGTATTGTACATTTACTGAAGCGGTAAGTCATAAATTTTCATTAACAAATCAACAAAATAATTCTAGTTCCTTTCAGTTTTATATATAGCTTGATTAAATGCCTTAGGGTGCGCCAAACTATACTTGTAATCGTATTGCTGATCTGCCAGGGAACTTTTGCCCAGGATGGCCTGCGTCGTAGTATCCGTGTGGCAAAAAGTGACAGTATTGCCGTTGATTCTGTGAGTATAAACCCAAGTTATTTTGAGGTGTTTTCTTCGGAGGGAACTCGGCTAGATCAAACCGATTATGAAATAGACTTTACCCGCGCTACCCTGCGATTCAACAGCAGCGTTCAATCAGACAGCATTGAGATCAGATATCAACGCTATCCAGAGTTCCTGACCCGCAGATACGCCAACCTGGACCCGAACTTGATTGTGAGTAATTCGGGCAATATTGATCGATTATACAGCTTACAGCAAGCGACAACCCGGCGCAACAGCACCCCTTTTCAAGGCTTGAATGCTAACGGTAGCATTACCCGAGGCGTCACGATAGGGAACAATCAAAATGCGGTGGTCAATTCTGAATTGGATCTGCAAATCACCGGACGTTTGAGTGAAAAGGTTTCTATTCGCGCCTCTATTCAAGATGCCAATATTCCTACTCAAGAAGGTGGTTACTCCCAAAATCTAGACGAGTTTGACCAGATCTTTGTAGAGCTTTACGGTAAGAATTGGAACATTCGCGCTGGTGATATCAACCTGAATCAAAGCGGAACCTATTTTGGGAACTTTACCAAAAAGATCCAAGGGATCTCCATTGGTGGAACCCTAACGCATAAAGACAGCAGTGAGACCCATTTTGGAGTTGCTGGCGCTTTGGTTCGCGGGGTTTTTAGCAGAAGCACCTTTGCAGGGCAAGAAGGTAACCAGGGTCCTTATAAACTGGTTGGTCCAAACGGGGAATTGTTCATTTTGATCATTTCTGGCAGTGAGCGCGTCTTTGTGAACGGACTGCTTTTGGAGCGCGGCGAGAACAAAGACTACGTGATTGATTACAATGCGGGAGAGGTCAGATTCAACCCAACCTTCCCCATCAATGCTTCCATGCGAATTGTGGTGGAATATCAATTCACAGACCGCAATTACACGCGCTTTATCGGCTACGGAAACGGCGGTTACAGCAATGATAACTTTCAGATCAGCGCTTATGCCTACAGCGAATCCGACGCTAAAAATCAGCCGCTCCAACAAAACCTAACGGAAGAACAAGTAGGCGTGCTGCAAAATGCAGGAGACGATCTGAGCCTGATGAACGCACCTTCTGCAGTTCCTGACACCTTCTCAGAAAACAAGATTCTCTATAGAAGAGAGACCATTGCCGGCATTGAGGCCTTTGTGTTCTCTGACAATCCGGATGATGAGCTCTTCAATGTGCGTTTTTCATTTGTGGGAGCCAATAACGGGAACTACGTGATCCAATCAGAAAATACCATCAGCAGGATCTTTGAATTTGTCCCGCCCGTTGGAGGAGTGCCTCAAGGAGACTATGAACCCGTAGTGCCTCTGGTAGCTCCAACCCTACTGCAGGTTGGCGGAATTCACGGAAGCTATAGCCCTACTAAAAAGACGCAAATCGGCTTTGAACTCAGCGCCAGTAGAAACGACCGCAACCTCTTTTCTGATATTGATGACAACGATAATAATGGGCTAGCTGCCCGTCTAACTTTAGCACAAGCTTTAGTGCGTAAAGACAGTCTGGCCACACGCTTGGATGCCTTTGCCAATATCAACTACCTCCAAGAAGAATATCAGTCCATTGAGCGCTTATTTAATGTGGAATTTACCCGAGACTGGAACCTGCTAATGCCCACAGGAGATCAAACCTATGCCATTGGAGGTCTTGAAGGAGCGCTAAAGAAATGGGGAGCTGCCCGTTACGAATTTCAATATTTAGATTTTGACGGAAGCTTTAACGGTTCACGCCATGTGCTGAATAGCAATCTGCTACACAAAAACACTCAAGCCTTTATCAATGCCAGTGTTTTGAGTAGTTCTGGAGATAGTTTAAAATCTGATTTTGCCCGTGTGTTTGTCAATACACGTCAAAATTTAGGAGCCTACTGGGTGGGTGGTAAGTTCAATTTTGAGGACAACCAACAACGAGCCACACCCAACGATTCCCTCACTCCCTTGAGTCAAAAATTCACGGAATACCAAGCCTATGCCGGGGTTGGAGACTCTACCAAAGTCTATGTGGAAATTGGTTATATCAATCGCGTTACAGACAGTGTGGTGAGCAATCAACTACAACGTGTAGCCAGTGCTGAATCCTACTATGCAAAAACCAAGATCTTCAATACTCAGGCTACGCAATTAAGCCTGATTGCCAATTACCGACGCACGCGCTTCGATCAGACTGACATGCCTGATGAACAAGTGCTCAATGGACGTTTGAGTTACAATCAACGCCTATGGAAAGGTGCAGTAGTAGGGACCACGCTTTTTGAATCCAACAGCGGTGTGATTCCGCAGCAAGAATTCACTTATGTGGCCGTTGAACCCGGACAAGGAATCTATACCTGGAACGATTATAACGAGAACGGGATTCAGGAATTGGATGAATTTGAGATCGCACAATTTCAAGATGAGGCAGAATATGTACGCGTGCTGCTACCCAACAGAACCTTTGTGCCCATCAACCAAAACGCTTTTAGTCAAAGCATCACCTTGCAACCCAAGCAATGGGCCAACAGTGAGAACAAGTTCAAAAAGATCCTTTCTCAGTTCTATAATCAAGCCTCTTATTTGATTGATCGCAGTGTGCGTAGAAACGAAGGTCGATTCAAGATCAACCCTTTTGAAGATGCGGGAGATGATCAATTAGGGCTTCAACTCAACTTTAAAAACGTACTGTTCTTCAATCGCGGGAAACAACGTTATACAACGAGTTATACCTACCTCAGCACAGCAAACAAAAACTTACTGGCCACGGGATTGCAGGAAAATAGACTCAGTAGTCATCAGCTTAACTTCAATCATAAGATCGGTACTTTCTTTTTGCTCAACGCGAGAAGTACTTGGTCTGACAGCGAGAGTTTGGCGGAAAACTTCCCCAGTAGAAATTTTGAGATTCAAACAGAGACCTACAATCCAAAACTCTCCTATTTGTGGAATAAAACTACACGCTTGGACGTTGGCTATACCTTTACGGGAAAATCCAACGCCTTGGGAGAAGAGGCTCTTGATCAACATCGATTCACGGTACTTTTTGCCTATAATAAATCACAAAATTCATCCATTACGGCAGAATTCAACTATATCGATAACAGCTTTAGCGGGAGTGCGTTCTCTCCAGTGGCTTATCAAATTCTGGAAGGCCTACAACCGGGAACCAACTTTACTTGGAACCTTTTACTCCAACAAAAGATCACCAAATACCTAGATGCAAACCTCTCCTACTTTGGGAGAAAAAGTGAGCAAAGCAAGGCCATACATACGGGTAGCGTGCAATTGAGAGCGTTTTTCTAGTTCGGTACGTTCTTTGTACTTTGCATATGAAAACCACCGCATATGAAACCATTACTCGCGCTTTTTGCCTTAGCTTTTTGCCTTTCTGCCTCTTGTATTTCGAGTCAGCAAGCTACAACTTCTGAGGCCGACAAAGCCGCTAAAACACAAATGATGACCGAAGCTGGATTTACCGCCGCCACTGTAATTGTACAACCGCAAGAAGCGGGCTGTCCCGTGGTGATCAAATTAGAAAACGAATACCTGGACCCTATTGATCTGAAGGAAGAATTTAAAATTGATCAATTGGAAGTTTGGGTAAAATTCAGCCGCCTAAGACGCATGAACCGCTGTGACATGGCGGGTCCTGTCAGTATTTCTGAGATACAAAAAAAGGCGGAATAAAATTCCGCCTTCTAGGGTTGGTTGGTTAGTTAATTACTTAACTATAATACGCTTAACCTTTCCGTAGTTGGCATTACCAACACGTACTAAGTAAACGCCTGAAGATACGTAAGACATATCTAATGTGTAGGTGAAAGTTCCTCCTTGATTAGCAATCATATTAGAAAGAATCTTTTGACCCATTACGTTGTGTACCTGAATGTTTAGGTCGCTTGTAATTTGAGGGTTGCTCAAAGTAATTTCAAACACTTCTTGGTTTGAGCTTGTGATGATCAAGTCTGCATCAGCAATACCTTGCTCATCTACACCCAATACTCCAGTTACGTTTGCAGTAAAGTCGTTTGTTCTACCAAATGCAAGATCGTCACAAGGATCCAATACGTTACCAGCTTGGTCAGTATCTTCTCCACGAACACGCATCAAGTGCTCACCAGTATTTAAACCAGGGAATACAGATAGATCAATATTGAATGGGAAGTCAGTATCTGCGTTTGGTACGCTTCCAGTCTCAACGATTTCAGTTGGCTCAAAAACGAAGTTATCGTTCCAGTCAATCCACATTGCGTAAGATGAATCTGGCCATCCCATTTGAAGAACTCCATCATATGGATTGTCTTCTAGCACAAAGTTAAATACGATATCTGTGTTGTCCGTATATCCAGAAGAGCTACAGTCAACCATAAGGTCTTGATCTGCCAATTGAAGCATAGTCACACCATCGTTGAATCCTTCACAGTTACTTTCTGGTTGACAAACAGTGTTTTCAACCTCAACAGTGATAGCATCATTAGTAGTGTCAGCATCACCAGCCAAAGAAGTGCCTACAACAAACTCGTAAACGGCAAGTGCAGACAGATCTGCAGTTGCAGTAAAGGTGTAGGTGTCGGTTTCACCCGTGTCGATAGAACCAGTCCAAGTCTCTGTAATCGGTGCACCACCATCAATTGAGTAGGATACTGGGATAGACGTTTGTGGCTCCCCACCAAAGTTAGTGATCGTTACCGTTACCGTTTCAGCAGCTGTCAATCCAGATCCTGAAGTCGGGCTGTTTAGTGCAGTAACACCAACATCATTTGCATCTAGGTAAGTAACATCTTTAGAAACCTCATCGTTGTCTGGGAACTCGTCACCAGCAAGATCTGTTCTAGCAGTCACCGTATAAGTAGTTCCAATAGTTCCTAGGTCTGCAGTTGCAGTGAACGTATAAGATACAGTCTCTCCAGATCCAACAGGACCAGGAACAAGCTCACTTACAGGTGCTCCACCATCAACAGAGAAAGAAACAGGAATATCAGTTTGAGGAAGGATACCAAAGTTTCTAACCAATACTTCAACAGTCTCAGTAGTACTCAAGGTTCCGTCACTTGGCTGAACAATTGCTACAACTCCAGTGTCGTTGTCAAATTCAGCAGCTAGTTTAAATACACCAACAATGTTAGCACGACCTCCTGAGATGATCTGCTCGTTGTTGAAGTAGAATGTTTGGTCATCAGATGGGTCAACATCAATCTTGCTGTAGTCACCTGCACGAAGGTTCGGGAAGTTTCCAGTACCTGGCTCGATCAAAGTCTCAGCTACAGACATAGTACCCATTGGGTCTGAAGACAAACGTCCAGTAAAGTAGCTACTAGCAAAAACAGTAGATGAAGTAGTTGGTCCTGACATACCCATGTATCCCATACCAATGTTACCTTGGTTGTCCATAATCATAGATCCCATCCAAGCGTGCTTTCCATCAGGAGCGTTGTACGTACCTTCTTGGAACAAAGACCAAGGCTGTCCGTCACCGTCTTGACGTAGTTCGATCCAACGAATACCAGCTAGTTTACCACCAGTTGGGTCTGTGTCTTCTACAAAATTGAAGATCGCAGAGTTATAAGTTGGGAACTTGCGGAATTGCGCCTGGTTCATGATAGTAGATTGAATCGCGTCGATCAATACACCTCCTGGCTGTGGCAAGTTAGAGAAAGATCCACCATCAAATACAGAAGTAAAAGGATCTAGTGGAATCTCTTGCTTCCCAGATACTGTAGAAGATCCTGGACTTGCCCAGTTAACATCAATCTCCCAAAGACCAATGTGGTCGTTTCCTGGATCTACTCCAGAGAAAGCATCGTCTTGTACAAATACAATTGGAAGAGATCCTGTAGCAGGAAGATCAGCGTTAGAAACGTTGAATGCCTGTGGGCTATAGAATCCATTAGTAGCGATATCTGGAAGACCAAAAGTGATGGTCTGTGCTCCAGGGTCACCCGCTAGCATTGCATCACGCTCAAGAGCGGTGATTCGCTGTGTTGGGTTCGCGTTGTTATCGGTGATGTAGTATCCATCACTCCAAACAGATAATTTTTGGTAGTCATTAATAGTCGATACTTCGTATACAAACCACCCAGCAGTTACAGGGTCTGGTCCATCAGATACAGCGATCTGAGCACCTCCACCTAAGAAAGTAACTACCCAACGATCTGCAGCGTTATCATAAGATACAGTCAAATCACAACATCCTGGATCTGGGAAAATATTCAATGGAGAAAGTTGTCCAGTTAATGGAGTTCCATCTTTTTCAAAAATTCTGAATCCAGTGTTGAATACTGCAAAGTAGTGGTTAGGTCCAATAGCTCCGGCAGGATCTGTTGGAGAAGAAGAAGTAAATGCGGCAGTAAATGAGAAGTCTACACCTCTTGTTGGAACAGCTCCTTCAAGAATATTTCTCTTTGATGCATTAAGTTCTGCATTGAAATCCACTCCTTTTCCAGGAACGGTCTTTACCCAGCTTGCGCGGATACGTCCATCTTGTACTTCGCGTGGATCGTCAACAGCAGGAATTAAGGATGAACGTGTGGATAATGGCTCCACATAAGTCATCTTATCTACTGTTCCAAATGACATCGGCCCCTCTTGCGCTTGAAGTGTCAACACTCCAAATAACAACAGCAGTACCGAAAGATAATTTTTCAGTCTCATGTTAAAGTTTAGTTTTTAGTCAGCACATTAATTAAAAAGTCATCTAATGTAAGGGCTTTCCACTAAATCAGCAACGAATTTGACCAATAATTTCGGCTCAAAACGACAAATATCATCTTGATTATCAGCACTCTAATCCAGAGACTTACATCAATTCTGAAGCAGTCATCTCTCTAAGAGCTTGAAAGTAAAGTTGTTAAAATTATCCTACTTAATAGCTAGGGATTACTTATCCAGCCAAGTCTTTACAGCAACGGCTTGACCAATAATTTTTGAGACTTCTGAGATCGCAACACGTTCTTGTTGCATAGAATCCCGATGTCTTATGGTTACCGTCTGATCTTCTAGGGATTGATGATCAATTGTAATACAGAACGGAGTCCCCAAAGCATCTTGTCTGCGGTAGCGACGTCCAACGGCGTCTTTTTCGTCGTAAAGCACGTTGAAATCCCACTGCAGGTCTTCTATTATGGACTTAGCCAAGTCTGGCAAACCATCCTTTTTAACTAAAGGAAGTACCGCGGCTTTAACTGGAGCTAACACTGCTGGTAACTTCAGGACTGTTCTTGAATTACCATCATCTAATTGCTCTTCTTCCAAACTGTGTGAAAGCACGGCCAGGAACATTCGATCCAAACCAATAGAGGTCTCCACCACATAAGGCACGTAGTTTTCTCCTAATTCCGGATCAAAGAACTGCAACTTCTTGCCTGAATGTTGCTCGTGGGCTTTCAAGTCAAAGTCTGTTCTGGAGTGAATTCCTTCCAACTCTTTGAAACCAAACGGGAAGTTGAATTCTATATCTGCTGCTGCATTGGCGTAGTGAGCGAGCTTTTCATGATCGTGGAAACGATAATTCTCCGCTCCCATTCCTAGGGAAAGGTGCCATTTTAGGCGCGTCTCCTTCCAGTACTCATACCATTTGAGTTCTTCTCCTGGACGCACAAAGAACTGCATCTCCATTTGTTCAAACTCACGCATTCTAAAGATGAATTGACGCGCAACAATCTCGTTTCTAAAGGCCTTTCCGGTTTGAGCAATTCCAAAAGGAATCTTCATACGGCCCGTTTTCTGCACGTTCAAGAAGTTTACAAAGATCCCCTGAGCGGTCTCTGGGCGCAAGTAAAGATCTGTTGCTGATTCTGCAGAAGCACCCAACTTAGTCCCAAACATCAAATTGAATTGCTTAACATCTGTCCAGTTCTTTGAACCAGAAACAGGATCTGCAATACCGAGCTCTTCAATCAAAGCCTTGACATCGGCCAAGTCTTCATTGTCTAAGGAACGCGCCATACGCTCTAAGATCTCTTTTTGTTGGGTCTTGTATTTGATCACTCGCGGATTGGTCTCCACAAATTGTTGCTCATCAAAACTATCGCCAAAGCGCTTTCGGGCTTTAGTGATCTCTTTTTGTGCTTTTTGATTGAGTTTCTCACAATAGTCTTCAATCAAAACATCGGCACGATAACGCTTCTTAGAATCTTTGTTATCAATAAGCGGATCGTTAAAGGCATCGACGTGACCCGAAGCCTTCCAAGTGGTTGGATGCATTAGAATCGCTGCATCGATACCCACTATATTCTGATGCATTTGCACCATGGATTTCCACCAGTATTCACGGATGTTCTTTTTGAGTTCGACTCCGTTTTGCGCATAGTCATAGACTGCGCTTAATCCGTCGTAGATCTCACTGGATCCGAAAATATAACCGTACTCTTTTGCGTGTGATACAACGCGTTTGAATTGATCGTCGTTTTGTGCCATGGCGCAAAAATAAAAAAAGCCACTACGATAGCATCGCAGTGGCTCTGTTTTTTTAATGGATCTTATTTACTTGAGGGTAAGGGTAGTTGAAGCAACTTGCTTAGCGCCGTCAAAAACATTGATCGTGTACAATCCGCTTACCAAATCTTCCTCGGCAGCATTGACCATCACACAGACATCCAACTCCTCATTCTCATAGAACACCTTAGTTGTAGCACTGTAGGTTAAAGAGGTGTCGTCTTCAAAGTTCATTACCGCCTTATCTCCCAAAACATTGTTCTTCGGGTTGATCACCTGCACCAAAAGCAAACGATCTCCTGGGCTGGCAATAGCATTTTCCGTTAAAGTAAAGCAAGAGCGCACCTTATCAGCACGACTTGCTCTGCGCGTGTCTACAATGCGTCCACTGTTTCTAACAATAACAGCTTCTGCAGCTAGATCAGCCACTTTGACTTCTGCCCCTTTAGCCACAGTCTCGGCTAGGGTTTGATTCTCAATGGCTACGGAATCTACTGTTCTCAATGTTTGAGAGAGAATGGTCGCGGTACTATCTCTTTCTGTCAAAAGCACTTGGTTTAAGGCAATAAGGCTGTCGGCACGCTTAAAGAGTTCTAGACGTTCCTTTTTTAGGCGTCCAATCTCTGAACGATAACGACGGATCAAGGCCATATTGGCTTCGGAATCTTTAACCGAATCCAAAAGCACCTCAATGCGCTGCTTGGCAGCCAAAAGGTCTTTGTCTTTAATATCATTCTCTTGGATTACCACATCGTATTCTTTGATGAGTGATTCCAATTCTGACTCGATCTTCACTTTGTCCTCGGTCAGGCTGTTGGTAGTTTCTCGGCTGCTGTTATACAGGCTTACCGTGTAGATACCCAATGCGATCAGTAAAAAGGCCAATACGCCAATTAGCACTTTAAATTTCGTTGTGCTGTTTTCTGTACTCATGATATAATTATTTGTTATATTTCATTGATAATGAGAATGCAAATGTAGCAGTCACTTCCCATATAACGCCTCTTTTTGGCGAATAATCCTTTCTAAAATGTTAAAGCTGTTTTTTCCGCACCTATGTTGCGGTTGTGACCGTAGACTCTCTGATGGTTCACAGATGTTGTGTGTCAATTGCCAAAACGAACTGCCTATTTGCTTCCCAATTAATATCAACGACAATGCCTTTGTCAGACAATTTTATGGTCGATTGCGCTTGGAAAGTGCGTTCAGCTTATTGCGCTTTGAAAAGACCAATCTTACACAGCAACTATTGCATCAATTGAAATACAAAGGACAACAACAATTAGGAGTCTTTTTTGCCCTTCGGATGGTAGAAGCGCTAAAATCCACCCAAAATCAGCCCAAGTTTGATCTTATTATTCCGGTTCCACTCAGCAATAAAAGAAAACGCAAACGAGGATATAATCAAGTGGATCGTTTTGCGCTTAGTTTGGGCAAACATCTTCAGGTGCCCGTACTTCCTAAGGCATTGATTCGTAAAGACGGAAAGCGGTCTCTGGTTAAACTCGGACGTAAAAGTCGATTTCAAAGAGCACATCACTTTGAGATCAACAAAAACTTTGAACTCGCCAAGGGCTCACATATTCTGCTGGTAGATGATATTGTAACTACCGGAGCAACCTTAGAGGCCTGTGCAAAAGTGCTGTTAAACACAAGGGATATAAAACTGAGTTTTGCTACTATTGCTATCTCTGAATAAAACGGATGCCAAAAAAGTAGCTGTTTTGTCCCTGTAAAAACCCAGATAGTTGTTAATTTGCCGATTATGAACATGCCCGCTTTCTTTAAAGCCTTTCTTATTCTGATTTGCGCAGGTCTGTTGACCTTAAGCCCTGCCTCATGCGCAAAAAAAGGAAGCCCAGAAGGCGGCCCAAGAGATACCATCCCTCCTGTAGTGGTTCGCACGGTACCAGAGAATTACAGTGTAAATTTTGACGCCAAGGAGATTCGCATCTACTTTGATGAATACGTGAGACTCAACAATGCCTCAAGGCAAATGATCGTTTCCCCTCCGTTTGATAATCCGCCAGACATTTCTCCTTTAGGTGCGGCCAAATTCATCAAGATCAAGATTAACGATACGCTCAAGCCCAACACGACCTATGCGATCAACTTTGGGAAGAGTATCGCAGACAATAATGAGAATAACGAATATCCTTATTACCGCTACGTCTTTTCAACGGGTTCTTACATAGATAGTCTTTCTGTAAGCGGACGGGTTAAAGATGCTTTTTTGCGCGAGCCTGAAAAGGAGCTGACCGTTATGCTCTACCAAATAGACTCTACCTATACAGACTCTGTGGTCTTTTTGGAAAAGCCTTATTATATCGCCAGCGTCACAGACAGCACCTCTGGTTTCTCTTTGGAGAATCTAAAGGCGGGACGCTATTTGTTGACCGCCATGAAAGATTCCAACTTCAATTACACTTTTGAGCCTGGGCAGGATAAGATCGGGTATTTGGAAGAGTTTATTGAAGTACCGGCAGATACCACTTACGAACTTACCCTCTTCAAGGAGGTTTTGGAATACAATTTAGAGCGACCTGTTCAGGTTTCTGGTGGACAAGTCTTGTTTGGATATCGTGGCGAAGCAGACAGCTTACGAATCTCAATGGTTGAACCTGCAACTGGTTTTGAGACCTTGCAGACCAAGGACAGAGAACGCGACAGTTTACGTCTTTGGATTCGGCCAAAAGTAAAGGCAGACAGTTTGGTATTCCACGCCTACAATCAAACTTATTTTGACACCTTGGTGCTGCGCTGGCGCGATTTTAATATGGACACCTTAAATGTTCGCGCTGAAAAGTCTGGCCGTATGGAATTCGATCAGACCTTTGCTTTAGTTAGTGATACGCCTATTGATAGTGTTTTGACCGAGCGCATCAAGATCACCAACAAGGATTCCATGCAAATTCCTTTTGATTATAGCATTGACAGCTTGTACAGCCGTGTAGAATTTCCCTTTGATTACGGAGAATCTCAAACCTACAATATCGAGATGCTTCCCGGTGCTATAACAGACTATTTTGGAAACAAGAACGACACCTTAAGCTTTAGAATAGGCACCCAGAATTACAGTGATTTTGGAACCTTGACCGTGAATGTAGCCAACGCCAAGTCTTATCCACTCATTGTTGATTTGGTCAAATCCAACGGAGAACTCGATGACTCCTACTACATCACCGAGGCTAAGCCGGTAAAATTCCAATACATTGCTCCTGGAGAATACTACATCCGGGTCATTTATGATCTCAATGGCAATGGTCGCTGGGATCCGGGTAATTTCTTAGATAAAACTCAGGCAGAACCCGTTTTCTATACCGAAGGTGCTGAAGAAATGAACTCCAATTGGGTTCGAGAGGTGACCTTTAGACTTCCAGAGTAAAAGAATCTCGATCGTTTAAAAAGCGTAATTTGTCCCGAACCTTATCCTGGTACGCTGCATCTAAACTGACGATTTCCGCTATTGGAGATTCAAAATCCGCAGTAGATATTCGTTCCCCTAAAGGATCATAAACAGCAGTGTGTCCAACATAAGGATAGCCGTTGCCGTCATCACCAATCCGATTCACCCCCACACAGTAGCTCATATTTTCAATGGCTCGCGCCTGCAACAAGGTATCCCAAGCTTTAATGCGCGTTTTAGGCCAATTAGCCACATAAAGCAGTAAATCATAATTAGACGTATTGCGTGCCCAAACCGGGAAACGCAGGTCATAACAGATCAGCGGGCAGATCAGCCAACCGTGTAATTCAATGTGTAAACGCTCGGTTCCTGCGGTGTATACCTCATGCTCTCCTGCCAAAGTGAAGCAGTGGCGCTTGTCATAGGTTTTATACTGTCCATCAGGGTAAACAAAAAGCAGTCGGTTGTAGTAATGGTCATCCTGCTTAATGATAATACTCCCGGTAATGGCCGAATTGTATTTGGCAGCCATTTGCTGCATCCATTGGGTAGTAGGCCCGTCAACAGGCTCCCACAAATCAGCAGCATTCATACTAAAGCCGGTAGTGAACATCTCTGGCAAAACAACCAAATCACATTTAGAGGCAATATCATTAAGAACTGCTTCAAACTGATCGCGATTGGCCTGTTGATCTTCCCAAACAAGGTCTTGCTGAAGGATTCCGACATTCAATTGGCTTTTCTTACTCATGGGAGGCAATTAGGGTAACGATTTCTTGATAGCCTTGACTTTTTGCATGATCTGCAGCAGTAAATCCACGTTCATCCTTTTGGGAGGTATCTGCCTTATTTTTCAATAGGAGAGCAACTAAATCAGCTTTATTGAACATGCTGGCATAGATCAATGCGGAAGCGCCATTAAAATTGGTCGCATTCACATTGGCGCCAGCAGCGACGAGCTTTTCTGCAATTGGATAATAGCCCTTAAAACAAACCCCCATCAAAGCGGTATTCCCCGCTTGATCTTGCGCATCCAATTCTGGATTCAAGCTGAGTAAAAAATCTACCACAGCCTCGTGTCCGTAATAGGCGGCCAAAAGCAAGGCAGTAGACCCGCGTTGGTCTTTCCCATTGAGTAAATTGGGTTTTTTGTTCAAGTAAGACTTGATGTCTTCCAAACGGGCTTCTCTAACAGCATTGATAAATTCGGCTTGCATGTGGTCTTAATTCTTTATTGAGTTAACGCTAGGCCAACTGGGGTTGTATTTTTTGAATGATCTCTGCGGCTTGCTCTAAAGTTTGCTCCGTTTTGGCAAAGCAAAAGCGCAGCATAAAGTCGTTTTTCTTTTCCAGGTTGAACACGGAAGTTGGGATCGCGGCAAGGCCGAATTCCTCCGTTAAAAAGCGAGCAAAATCTACATCGTATTGCCTAGAGACCTCGCTGTAATCCACCATTTGAAAATAAGTACCTCCGCTGGGAATTACTTTAAAATTTGTGCCTTCTAGGCCTTTAAGGAAAAGGTCTCGCTTCTTTTGATAGAATGCTCCCAAGCTGGTATAACGGGACGGCTCTTCTAGATAAGTAGCTAATGCTTGCTGCATGGGATGATTTACACTAAAAACCAGATACTGATGCACTTTTCGAAATTCTTCCATGAGTGCTTTGGGTGCCAGGCAATAGCCCATTTTCCAGCCCGTAGTGTGAAAAGTTTTTCCAAATGAAGCCGTAATAATACTTCTGCTGGCAAGGCCTTCGAATGCAGCGGCGCTGTAATGTGTTTGCCCATCAAAGACAATGTGTTCATAAACCTCATCAGAAAGTACCCAAAGGTCATGCGCCAGGGCTATTCTTGCCAATTCCCTCATGTCTGATTTGCTCATCAAAGTCCCACTTGGATTGTGGGGCGTATTGACCACGATCATTCGTGTTTTGGAAGTGATATGCTTATGAACTAGCTCCCAATTGATCCGATACTCGGGTGCCTGTAACTGTACCGCGACTGCCTTTGCCCCTTGTAGTTCTATGGCCGGCTGATAACAATCATAAGCCGGCGCAAAGATCAACACCTCATCTCCTGGGTGAACCAGTGCCGTTATTGCCGTATAAATAGCTTGTGTTGCCCCAGCAGTTACGGTGATCTCTGATTCTGGATCATACTTGCGACCTGATGAATTAAATACCTTTTTTGAAATTTGTTCCCGAAGCCTAAGCAGTCCGGGCATTGGGGCGTATTGGTTGTCTCCGCGCCGCATAGCACTACTCACTAACTCGTGTAATTCTGGATCGATATCAAAATTTGGAAAGCCCTGTGACAGGTTTAGCGCGTTATTTTCTCGAGCCATAGCAGACATCACGCTAAAGATGCTGACGGGGGTATTTGGCAGTTTGGAATTCATCAATATAAAGATAAAACAATTCCAAGAGGCCTCAAAAAAGGCTGACTATTAGGTTTTTACAATGTTTTTACTATATTTGATATGCCCAAATTTATCGAAAACCTATGCTTAAGTGGTACCCCGTATTACGCTACTTCGCGTCTTTTGTTCTGCTTTTTTGCCTCACTCAGGCTACTGCTCAGAATTTGACAGATGGAAAGAAACACCTTTCAGAAAGGGAGTTTCGCGCGTTGATTGATACTTCTGATCTCTATTATTTTAACGGACAATACAAGGAGTCTTTAAAGCTCAATATATCCTTATTGGCAGCTGCGAACTACTTGAAAAAACCAGAGCTTTTACATCTGGCTTATCGCAATCTCGCCTATGATTATCTGGTGATTACCGATACTGTCAACGCCAAAGAAAGCTTTCTCAAGTCTCAAAAATATGCCATGGAGGCCAAGAACGATACGGCTGTTGCCCTTTCGTATATGGATTTGGCCAATATGTATTCCACTGTAAATGTCAACTACAAATTGGCTATGGACTTTCACAAAAAAGCCATAGATGGTTTTACGCTTATCAAAGATTCGTTGCGTTTGGCTAAAGCACATTACAATGCTGCCTTAACTGCGATGGATCTTAAAAAATACCAAACAGCCTATTTGCACATTGTTAAATCAAAAGCACTACATAAGCATCACGATCATGAATCTTTCGGTATTGGGCTCGACGGATTAACAGCAAGCTATTATTTGGTCAAAGAAGATTACGAAAGCGCTGATATTTATTTTAAAAAGGTTATAGAAGAATCCACGGCTGCCGATCTTCCTATAGAATTAGAATCTGCTTACTTTGGATATAGCGAAAGCCTCTTTGCTCAAGAGAAGTACAAAGAAGCTTTTGAAATGCAAGAGCAGTACACCAATTACCTGAAACAAAATTTAGATGATATCGCCTCTACGGAGACTGAAATGATGGCGGCAAAATTCCAGGTAGATGAATATAAAAAGGATATGGCCGCGGCTCAAAAAGAACAAGATCTGCAAGCCCAGAACTTGAAAGATAAAAGCCGTTGGAACAATTATCTACTGACGCTTTCCGTATTCTTCTTATTGTCAATGATCTTGCTGTATATGGCATATCGCAACAGAAAGAAACTCGTTCAAGAATTAAAACTCAAGAATCTTGAGTACAAGGAAGCTAAGGAGGAATCCGAGCGCATGAGCAAAGCCAAGACCAAATTCTTCTCAACAGTAAGTCATGAACTGCGTACGCCACTTTATGGAGTGATTGGTCTGAGCACGCTTTTAATGGAAGACAAATCTTTGAGCAAACACAAAAAAGATTTAAGCTTGCTTAAATTCTCTGCCGATTATCTATTGGCGCTGATCAACGATGTACTCCAGATCAATAAACTCGACTCTAAAAGTCAAGATGAAGACGATCACTCGGTCTTTAAACTTCGTGAGCTCATCACAACTATTTCGGGCTCGTTTGAGTATTTGTTGATTCAAAACAATAACACCTTCCGACTGGAAGTAGATCACGAACTCCCTACTACGGTCCGCGGAAACGCCATGCAAGTAGCTCAAGTGTTGATGAACTTGATCAGTAACGCCTGTAAATTCACAGAGAACGGAACCATTACTGTTAAGGTCATTAAAGAATCACTGTCTGGTGAAGCAGTGAAAGTACGCTTTAGTGTTATTGATACCGGTCTCGGGATCGCCAAAGACAAACAAGCCGACATTTTTGATGAGTTCTTACAGATTGGACAAGAAGACAATTACAATTATCAGGGAACCGGATTGGGTCTTCCGATTGTGAAAAAGCTTCTAGACAAGTCCAATGCGACTATCACTTTAGAAAGTGAAGCCGGCAAAGGATCAACCTTTAGTTTCTCCTTAGGTTTTGAGGTAGTAAATGAAGCTCCTGAGGAACAGTCCACAGCCATGATCGATACCAAAAACCTTATCGGGAAGTCAATATTGGTAGTAGAAGACAATCGAATCAACCAAAAGGTTACCCAAAAGATCTTAGAAAAGCATCAGGTTAATTGCGTGATTGCAGAAAACGGACAACAAGCTGTTGACCTGGCAAAAACGCATTCTTTTGACTTGATCCTGATGGACATCAATATGCCGGTAAAAGATGGGATTCAGGCTACTAAGGAGATTCGTTTGTTCAATAAGAACATTCCTATTTTGGCCTTGACTGCTGTGGAAATTGAAGAGGTGCGATTTACAATCTTTGAGGCTGGTATGAATGATATCATCGTGAAGCCTTATGACATCACCAAGTTCAAACAGACCATCCTCAAAAATATCTTTTTACAGCGCATTCAAAATACCGGTTCAGACAACCAGCATTTACGCGCCATGTAAATTTATCCTTTAACGCTGGCAGCAAGGTATTCGCGATTCATACGGGCAATGTTCTCTAGAGAAATTCCTTTAGGACATTCCACCTCGCATGCTCCGGTATTGGTACAGTTACCAAAACCTTCTTTATCCATTTGCTCCACCATGTTCAAAACACGACGTGTAGCCTCTACTTTTCCTTGAGGCAGAAGAGCAAACTGACTCACCTTGGCAGAAGTAAATAGCATGGCACTGGCGTTCTTACATGCCGCAACACATGCTCCGCAACCAATACAAGCAGCTGCCATAAAGGAAGCATCCGCATCGACCTTCTCAACTGGAATAGCGTTAGCGTCAATAGTGTTTCCTGAAGTGTTTACAGAAATATATCCTCCAGCGTGCTGAATGCGATCAAAAGCAGAGCGATCTACCATAAGGTCTTTGATCACCGGGAATGCTTTTGCGCGGAACGGTTCAATAACAATAGTATCACCGTCGTTGAATTTGCGCATGTGCAACTGGCAAGTAGTCACCAATCGGTCCGGCCCATGTGGCTCCCCGTTGATCATCAGTGAACAAGATCCACAGATACCTTCACGACAGTCGTGATCAAATACTACTGGCTCTTCACCTTTATCTATAAGTTCTGTATTGAGTACGTCCAGCATTTCCAAGAAAGACATATCGCCTTCAACTCCAGAAATGGAATAGGTTTGCATAGAACCCTTGGACTGGGCATCTTTTTGTCTCCAGATTTTAAGTGTTAAGTTCATAACGGTTTATTTATAACTTCTGGTTTTTACTTCTATATTATCGTAGTCAAGCGACTCTTTGTGCAGCACTGCGTCTGCAGGTTCGCCTTTATACTCCCAAGCTGCTACGTACATATAATTTTCATCGTCTCTGAGTGCTTCACCTTCTTCAGTTTGATATTCCTCTCTAAAGTGACCTCCACAAGATTCGTTACGATCTAAAGCGTCTTTTGCGAACAACTCTCCGAGCTCTAAAAAGTCTGCAACACGCATGGCTTTTTCTAACTCCGGATTCATACTGTCCATCTCTCCCGGTACACGAACTTCCTTCCAGAACTCTTCGCGTAGGGCTTTGATATCGGCCATGGCCTTTTTAAGTCCTTCAGCGTTTCGAGACATTCCTACCTCGTTCCACATGATCTTCCCAAGACGTTTGTGGAAATAATCCACAGATTTGGTTCCGTTGTTATTGACCAACTTCTCTAGGGTTGTTCTCACGTTGTTCTCCGCTTCTTCAAACTCAGGAGTCTCTGTACTGATCGGTCCTGTACGGATATCATCAGCCAGATAATCTCCAATAGTATACGGCAACACAAAGTAACCGTCTGCCAAACCTTGCATCAAAGCAGAAGCTCCTAAACGGTTGGCACCGTGATCTGAGAAGTTAGCTTCTCCAGCGGCATAACAACCAGGAATTGTGGTTTGCAAGTTATAGTCAACCCAAATTCCACCCATGGTATAGTGTACCGCAGGATAGATCATCATTGGGGTTTTATATGGGTTCTCATCCACGATCTTTTCATACATCTGGAAGAGGTTTCCGTATTTAGTTTCAATCACCTTTTCTCCAAGAGCCAGCCATTCTTCTTTGGTCGGATTGTGATTTCCTTGGATAGCTGCTTGCTCTTTTCCATAACGCTCAATAGCGGCGGCAAAGTCCAAATAAACAGCCTCTCCTGTTTTGTTCACTCCGAATCCAGCATCACAACGCTCCTTAGCTGCACGCGAAGCAACGTCACGAGGTACTAGGTTACCGAATGAAGGATATCTGCGTTCTAGGTAGTAATCGCGATCTTCTTCTTTTAATTCTGTTGGCTTGAGCTTTCCTGCGCGGATAGCCTCAGCGTCTTCTTTTTTAGCAGGCACCCAAATACGTCCATCGTTTCTCAAAGACTCAGACATCAAAGTCAATTTAGACTGATGGTCTCCAGACACTGGAATACAGGTTGGGTGAATCTGCGTAAAGCATGGATTTGCAAAATAAGCTCCGCGTCTGTGGATCTTCCAAGAAGCAGTCACGTTACTTCCCATTGCGTTGGTGGATAAGTAGAATACGTTTCCGTATCCTCCTGTGGCGATCACAACAGCGTGCGCAGAGTGACGCTCTAATTCACCAGTTACTAAGTTTCTAGCAATGATACCACGCGCCTTTCCGCCAACGATAACTAGGTCTAGCATCTCGTGACGGTTAAACGCCTTGATCTTTCCGCGATTAATTTGACGGTTCATCGCTGAATAGGCTCCAAGCAACAACTGCTGTCCGGTTTGTCCTTTTGCGTAAAAGGTCCTCGATACCAATACCCCTCCAAAAGAGCGGTTGTCTAGAAGACCTCCGTATTCACGAGCAAAAGGAACTCCTTGGGCAACACATTGGTCAATGATGTTACTGGAAACCTCAGCCAAACGGTAAACGTTAGCTTCTCGAGAGCGGTAATCTCCTCCTTTGATGGTATCGTAAAAAAGGCGGTAGGTGGAATCCCCATCACCTTGATAATTCTTTGCTGCATTGATTCCCCCTTGCGCAGCAATAGAGTGCGCACGTCTTGGTGAATCTTGATAGCAGAAGGTCTTTACATTGTAACCGAGCTCTGCCAAGGTCGCGGCGGCAGATCCACCGGCCAAACCAGTACCCACAACAATTACGTCAATATTGCGCTTGTTGGCTGGATTTACCAGGTCAATGTCGTTTTTATGTTTCGTCCACTTATCGGCTAGTGGTCCTGCAGGTGCATTTGAATTTAGAACTGACATATGCGATAGTATTAATGTGGAATTTGATTAAAGTGGTGGTAAAGCGCAATCACAGCAAACAACAATGGGATCACAACAGCGAAAGCTTTGGTAAAGCCTTTAAGCGCTTTGGAGTATTTGTTGTTGAATCCAACTGATTGGAAACTGGAAGAAAATCCGTGCCAAAGGTGTACGGCTAACAAAGCAAAAGCCAGCACATACAGCCCTACACGAACTGGACTTTCAAACTTGTGAACTGTTTCTGCGTAATAACGTGTTGGATCCTCCGGATGTGTTTCGATATACTTGTGTACAATTTCTGGAACCCAGAAATCGTAAAAGTGAAGTCCTAAGAAAGCCAAAACTACAATTCCAGAAATGATCATATTTCTAGACGCCCATGAGGCATTGGCACTGCCTTTATACATGGCGTATTTATGCGCTCTTGCACTTCTGTTTTTCAGCTCGAGAGCAAATCCCATCACAAAGTGAAAAACCACCCCAAAGATCAAAACAGGCTGCAAAGCAAATTGCACCAAACCGTTGGTTCCCATAAAATGAGACCAGCTGTTAAAGGTATCTGGATCGAGTACTGAGGTCAAATTGATCACACAGTGTTGGGTCAAGAAAACTACAAGAAACAATCCCGAAAGCGCCATAGCGACTTTACGGGCAATTGAAGAGGATAAAATTCCCATAGGATTGCGATTACTTTTTAGTGGTACAAATTTACGACACAAGGGAATCAAACCCAAGAATTAAAGTTTGATTCCCTTGTTATTTAGATTTATTATAAATACGCTATCTATTTGATGCTTAAGCCTGAACTGGCGGAGCTTCCCCCGACAGCTACAGTCACTTTGTAATCGCCTTTTGGTAGATAGTATTTTCCGTTTTGTCCTGGATAGATTCCTGCGGATTTGTCTTTGCTCATTGCCTTTTGCGCTTTGCTGCTCATTGCCAGATCATAAGCCACCGCATTGAAGCCTTTGTCGGCATCGAGTTGCATGCTTTGAACCTCGACACCACTGGCGTTGGTAATAGTTACCGTAGCCTTGCCAGAAGCCGGGCTGTAGAACTCTAATGACACCTTTGGCTCAAAGGCGTCATACCATTGTCCAAAGGAAGCACCCCATCTTCTGGAATGATTCACTGGCTCCATCGCCTTTACAACAACACTATTCATCACATCGGCATTCATCGCTTGAAGCATTGAGATGTCTGCCTTGTAAATGGAACGGCCGTGTGTTCCCAGGATAAGTTCGGAAGCCTCTGGATGAATGATCAGATCATGTACCGCTACGTTTGGCAAGCCCTCGCTAAACGGATGCCAGCTTTCTCCGCGATCCATAGAAACATAAGCTCCGTTGTCTGTACCTACGTACAATACGTTCATGTTTGTAGGGTCTTCTTTGATCACGTTTACCGCAGATGCAGGTAAATTGCTGCTAATGTTCTTCCAAGTTGCCCCAAAATCATCACTCATATACACATAAGCGGTAAAATCGTCCCAACGGTATCCGTTCAATGAAGCGTAAACGCGGGCCTTTTTATGCTTGGACGCCTCTACACGAGAAACCCAAAGATCGTTCGGCAAACCAGAAGAAATATTTGACCAAGAAGCACCACCGTCGCGCGTCAAATGGATCAGCCCATCATCACTGCCGGTATAGATCATCCCAAATTGGAAGGTAGACTCGCTAATTGTGGTCAAGGTTCCGTAAGCGACATTTCCTTTCTTTCCACCAGTGGTCAAGTCACCAGAAATGGCCTCAAAATCGTCGCCTTGATTCATGGAACGCATCAGTTTGTTTCCACCTAAATACAAAATATCTTGATTGTGCGGAGAAAGTAAAATTGGCGTTTGCCAGTTGAATCGATACGGACGCTCGCCCAATTTATGTCTTACAGAGAGACGCTTTTGATCTCCCGTCTCGAGGTTGAGTCTAAAATAGTTACCAAACTGGAATCCAGTGTAAACTATATCCGTATTGCGATTGTCTACCTGGATCTGCATCCCGTCACCGCCCATGATCATCTCATAGCCGTAATCTCCGCTAGAATGCCAACGCGTGGATTCGGTATTGTTGCTGGATCCTTTCCAAACTCCGTTGTCCTGCAGACCTCCGTAGACATTGTAGGGTGTTTCATTATCCACTTGAATGGCATAGAACTGACCTACAGAAGGCGTGTTGTTCTTCATCCAAGTTTTACCGTCGTCGTAAGTGATGTTCACCCCTCCATCGTTACCGTTGATCAAGTGTCCTGGCATATTTGGATTGATCCAAAGTGCGTGGTGATCTGAGTGCACATTGTCTCCCACGATAGATTTAAAAGTCTTTCCACCGTCCTTAGAATTTAGGATCGGCACGCCGTAGATGTAGATATTATCTGAATTGCTCGGATCTGCATGAATCATTCCGAAGTAATAACCGTAGGAATAATACAAGTCCTCTAAATACCCATCATGCGTCTTCTTCCAAGTCTTTCCGCCGTTGGTACTTTTATACACCTCAGCACCAATTACTGGCGTGTCAAATAAAAGACTGTTGGCATCTTCTAAATACAAAGCGAGGTCTTGAGGCTCTAAACTTCCAGCACGAACCATTTGCTTTACATTGCTCGCTTGATATTGTTGCGGGAAGCGATTCTCTCTTAAGAAACCGTTGAGCTTGCTATCGTCTAGTTGTAAGAAGGCCGTTTTTTGCATGCTCTTAAAGTCATTTTTGGTCAAACCTGCACGTGGACGTCTACCTCCAGTATCTGGTCTGCGCCCTTGGTTATCGTGAATGGCGTAAACCGTGTTTCCATCCACCACAGACAAACCGATTCTACCCACACCTTCTCCGGTTGGGAAACCACTGTTGGGCACACTTACTTTGGTCCAGGTATTCCCTGCATCTGTAGATTTGTAAATCGCACTTCCTGATCCGCTACCTCTAAAATTCCAAGCCTTACGGTCCTTGTCCCAAGAAGAAGCATACATATTGTTGAAGTTGTTTGGATCAACTGCTACGTCAATAATACCCGTCTGGTCATTGACAAAAAGCACCTTGTTCCATGTTTTCCCACCGTTCATGGTTTTGAAAACACCGCGCTCCGCGTTTGTAGAATACAAGTGACCTGCTACGCCAACCACAACCTCATCTGGATTGTTCGGATTGATCAAGATTCTACTGATGTGGTGCGAATCTTTCAAACCTACATTAGTCCAAGTTTCTCCCATATCATCAGATCGGAGTAAACCAATACCGGCATAAGAAGAGCGTGAGGCATTCACCTCTCCAGTTCCTACCCAAAGAGTACCGTTTTTCCAGTCTACCGCAATATCTCCTACATTCTGAGTAGGGCTGCTGTCAAGCACTGGTGTAAATGAAATTCCGTTGTTGTTGGTGTACCAAACGCCTCCACTAGCATAGCCCACATAAAATTCCGTGGGATCATCTGGGTTAACGGCTAAGTCCACCACACGCCCACTCATGACCGTTGGGCCAATGTTGGTAAAGGGTAAATTTTTGACAATTGATGATTCTGTAAGTTGAGCTTTGGCTTGGATACCGGCTTCTACTTGAGCAGCAGAAGTAGCTGGAGTTTGCGCGTTTAGAAAACTAAAACTGAGCATTCCCAGCGCGAGAAGGTAGTGTCGCATTTTTTTACAATGGTTGGTTTAACTGGGTTAAAGTACGACTTAGGGCTCCCAGCACAAAAATTTTTAATGAAGTTTAACATCAAACCTAAGCCTTTTAAACGGTGAGTTTTTGCTACTTTTAAGGCTCAATTTGAAGATCATGAAATACCATCCAATAGACAACAGCTTATACATCTATAACCGTAAGAACTTTATGGCGGCCATGAAGCCTAAAAGCATTGCGGTCTTTAATAGTAATGATATCTATCCAGTTAGTGCGGACAGTACCATGCCTTTCAATCAGCATAGAGATATTTTGTTTTTAAGTGGAGTGGATCAGGAAGAAAGCATTTTGTTGTTGTTTCCGGATGCGGTTGAAGAAAAGCACCGAGAGGTCTTGTTCTTACGTGAGACGAATGCTCATATAGCTGTTTGGGAAGGCGAAAAACTGACTAAAGAAAAAGCTTTTGAAACCTCAGGCGTGAAGACCGTTTATTGGTTACAAGACTTTGACAAGATCTTCTTTGAACTGATGACTCAGGCAGAAATGATCTACTTCAACACCAACGAGCATTATCGTCAGGCTGTGGAAACACAGACACGCGAAGACAGATTCATTGCCAAGACCAAAGCGCAATTCCCTGCGCACAGCTGGGCCAAGGCTAACCCTATTTTACAACGCCTTCGTTCGGTAAAACATCAGATTGAATTGGACTTGATGCAAACAGCGTGTAGCATCACCGAAAAAGGATTCCGTCGCGTATTGGATTTTGTAAAGCCTGGAGTTTGGGAATATGAGATCGAGGCGGAATATATGCACGAGTTCCTCAGAAACCGATCCAAAGGATTTGCATATACCCCTATTATTGCCAGTGGAAATAACGCCAATGTGTTGCACTATATTGAGAACAATCAGCAATGTAAGGACGGCGATCTGATCTTAATGGATGTAGGCGCAGAATACGCCAACTACAGCAGTGATATGACCCGAACCATTCCGGTAAACGGGTGTTTTACAGACCGTCAAAAAGCGGTTTACAATGCTGTGAATAGAGTTAAGGATGAGGCAACGGCTATGCTTGTACCGGGAACGCTCTGGAAGGAGTATCACGTCGAGGTTGGTAAATTGATGACTTCGGAGCTCTTAGGATTGGGCCTTATTGACAAAGCCGACGTACAAAACGAAGATCCAAATTGGCCTGCCTATAAAAAGTACTTTATGCACGGGACCTCACATCATATTGGCTTAGACACGCATGATTATGGAATCCTTTGGGAGCCTATGACTGCGAATATGGTCTTTACCGTGGAGCCAGGAATTTACATTCCGGAAGAAGGTTTTGGCGTACGTTTGGAAGACGACGTGGTTGTGCAAGAAAGCGGCGCTCCGCAAAATCTTATGGGCAATATTCCAATTGAGGTGGAGGAGATTGAGGAGCTGATGAATTCTTAATTTCTCGTCGCGCTTCTCTGTTTTATCATGGAGTTGGGCATATTTTACTAAGGCCCGTGGATTGGAGGTCAACTTTCTATTTCTTTCAATAATCGGAATTGAAATAAAAAGTGGATTTTGTCCTTAGGGGTCCAAACCCCTCCCAACAATAAATTACCAATTGATTGAGGTTTTTCAAACGGTCAGCAACTCAGATTTATAAATCTGGGCGAATTTCGGTTAACTTAATGGTCCGAAATACGGTAGCTAAATCCGTTAATCCTCCGGCCTGTACGTCCACTGGGGCGCTGATTGCCAAACGATATTGATGATCGTCCACTTCCCGTCTTTCTTAACAAGGTTGAGATAATCTATCCCCCAGGCTGCGGTAACCTTAGTAATGGCGATTTTGTCATTTACCTCTAAAACCTCAACCGCTCGTGTTGCTTGGGCGTCTTGCGGAATAGGCCTTTCCTTTAAACGCTTAGCCAGGTCAATGACCGCGTCAAAGGGTAATTCACGATTGTCTGAATAATTTTTTGAATCAGGATTGTATCGCCATCCAACTTTACGCAAGCTCTTATCTATGTAGGTATAAGCCAAAGTCGTATCGCCTTTATAAAAGATATCAATATACCCTTCAGACGCTGCAATCACTGCATCCAGATCTTTCTTATAATCTTGAGCGTAAGTAATGGAGCAAAAGCAAAATGCAAAAAGAAAGAGTAGTTTTTTCATGACCTTGAGTTTAAAAACTAAAAGGTACAAAAAAAGCCCATCCTAATCGGATGGGCCATCTGAACTAAATACTACCAGACCTTAGAGGTTCAAGACACAGTTGTCTGCACCTGCAAAGTCGTTCCACTGGTATGCATCTGCTTGTTCGTCGTTGGCGTATACGCCATCGATCCAATAACGAAACTCGTAAGAGGCACCTTTATCTAGATTCACAGTTCCTTTAAAGGTTCCGTTCTTTAATTTCTTTAGCGGAGTGGCTTTTTGATCCCACTCGTTGAAGGAACCAACTACTTGTACTTCGTTGGCCTCTTCTGCAGGTACGGTAAAGGTTACTTTACATACCGGCTTGGTCTTTAAAAATTGCTTTGTAATAGCCATAATCAGTGTTTTTACTAACGAGGTAAATGTAGCCAAGGACAACTATGTTCCAAATGAAAATTGGGAGTAATTCCGAAGAATTATCAGATTCCCAATTTTAGGCACGCCTTAAGTGAATATTTGAAATTTTGAGCGAGGAAAAATGTGATATCCGCAGCTTTTGAAGCCCAATTTAAATACTGATTTTAAGCGGATTAACTACTACAACGATTTCGAAAAATCACAAAAATGTTAAGAAAGTATTGATTTAAGCAGATGGACGTCAATTCGCCTCTGTCTTGAATAAAAAGTTGGCCAAAATAAAGGTTAGCAGTGCAGGCAAAACCCAACCTAAACTAAACTCGGTTAAGGGCAACCAAGAAAGTGAATTCCCCAAAAGATCAGACCCCCAAATTCCAAAGATCACATCGGGAAGGCTAAACAAAAAGGTGACTATCGCAACTGCCTTGAAAACTTTAGCCGAGGCCCACCGATCTGGAAGCGCATTGAGCAGAATCAAAACAATAGTCAACGGATAGATAAAAGCCAAGACTGGAATCGCCACAACTATAATGGAATGAAAATCCAATTGGCCAATAACCACGCCGAGGACACAACCAATAACAGCGGTGAGTTTATAAACTTGATTGGAATTATTGAAGACTCCTTTGAAGTAATCAGCAGCACCGGCGATGATTCCAACTGCAGTTGTAAAACAGGCCAAAGCCAAAAGCACGCTGAGCAAAGTATTAGCCTGTGTTCCTAAAGTCCCTTGAATGATTCCGCGCAAGAGCGTAGCGCGTTGCATGGTGCTGCTCATACCTTCAGCGCCGAGGATATCGTTCCCATAATAAGCTCCGGAGGCAATAAGTCCCGCATACATGATCAAGAGGCCAAGACCGGCAATGAGACCAGCCTTCCAGATAAGTTCTTTTTTGTAGTGATAATCTGTATGCCCGCGTAGGTTCAAAGAGATAATGATCACCGCACCAACAACCGCTGCACCAATAGCGTCAAAGGTCTGATAACCTTCAAGCACGCCTGTGGTTAATGGCGACAAGTCTGTGGCTTCATGTACGATTGCTTCACTGCCAAACATTCCAATCCCGATCACCGCCAATAGCATGATGACAATAAGTGGAGTCAAATACTTTCCTATAATACTCATGATCTTGGATCGGTTCAATACAAAGACCAACACTAAAGCAAAGTATATGGTACTGGTTAACCAAGAAGGCGTTTCCAACAAAGGATAAACAGCGATTTCATGAGTGGCAGCTGCTGTCCGTGGAGCAGGTATTGCAATAGAAATTGCATAGACCACAATGCAAAATATGGAACTGAAAAGTGGAGAAACCTTCTTTCCAAAATCAAACATAGTACCCTGCAACTTAGCATGGGCGTATATGCCAATTATAGGAATGATAACCGCGGTAATGGCAAATCCAGCCACAACAATAGGCCAATTATCTGCAGCCTTATACCCCAAAAGTGGTGGAAGCAGTAGATTTCCCGCTCCAAAAAAGAGGGCGAAAAGTGCAAAGGCGGTAAGTAGTAATTCTTTAGATTTGCTCATCGTTTAGCTAGCGCACCCCAAGATACACATTATGACCAAGCTCCAAAATTCGAACAGTCTTTTTTACACCGTTCAAGGTGAAGGACCAAACCTAGTTCTGCTACATGGCTTTTTAGAGGACCACAGCATGTGGGATGCTTTGGTAGATGATTTAGCTGATCACGCTCGAGTCATCTGTATTGACCTGCCTGGACATGGCAAATCAGCTCTTAGTGAGTCGGCTACTATGGGATCTTTTGCAAGTGATGTCCTTAAAGTATTGGATCTCCTTAAAGCCGATCAAATAAATCTGGTTGGACATTCCATGGGCGGTTATGTAGCTTTGGCACTAACCGAAATGGCTCCACAGCGGATTAACAATTTGTGCCTGCTCAACAGCACGTTTTACCCAGACACTGAAGATCGGAAACAAAAAAGACACCAAGCTATTGGTGTAATTCAAGAAGACCCTCAGCTTTTTGTTCGCACGGTTATTCCAAGTCTTTTCCCCATCTCAGTGCGCAAAGCGTTGAAGCCCGTAATTAATGACCTGATTAGTAAGGCAAGCCTTATGACTGCGGAGGCGATTATTGCAGCTACTGAGGCTATGATCCACAGGCCTGACAGATCCGCCCTTTTCTTTGAAAGGAAGCAAAAGAGTTATTTGGTCATTGGTAAGCAAGATCCTCTGGTAAATATCCCCGCACTGATTAAGGCCGTTGATCAGCATCAAAATCAAAAATTAATCCTTGAGGGTGGACACATGAGTCCCTTTGAAAACATCGATAAAGTACGAATTTTCTTAACAAAATTCATTTTTTAGTGCATTTCATCGATTTTTTATGACTTTTTATCGTGTTTTTTGCTTTTATTTCTATCTTTCTGATACCCAACGCAGAAACTATGAAATCAACTTCCGCAAAAACAAGTTCATTTGGGCAACTTAAATGCAAGTTGTTCGGGCACAAATTAGTCCTTAAACAAAAAGTGACCGACTCCGTAAGTGAATACTGCTGTTCACATTGCAATGAAGAATTCAGTACCAATCCGCAGGGAAAATTGGAACGCTTAACCAACAAGACACGAGAAATCAACGAATGCCTGCGCGATTTATTCACCAGACGCTCCAAACACAGATTGCCCAACGTAACGCCTTAACCTACTTATGTTTCCCAAATTCCTCCGCTGTAAAATACTGGGTCATAAATACGAATTGACCCAAAAGCATCACTTTCAAATTAACGAATACCGCTGCAGTTGCTGTAAAAGAGAATTTACAGACGACGGCTACGGACGAAAGGTTCCATTAAACGAATATTGGAGACAAACCAACAACCGTTTTAAAACCTACCTCAACGAGATCTATTCTTGATCCTCTTCTTTGTTGAATGCATTCCAACCTCTGGCGACAATTGGAATTTTTGTGTTGGCTCGAGTGATGAGGTGTACTCCTTCATTTTCTGGAGTCATATGCCCAACCACTGTTAAGTTTGGATTGCCTTTGATCTTGTCAAAGTCTGAAGTACTGATCGTAAAGAGCAATTCATAGTCTTCTCCGCCATTGAGCGCCATGGTTGTGCTGTCTACCTCAAACTCTTCACAGACTGAAATAAATTGAGGATCTAAGGGTAATTTATCTTCATACAGATTGCAACCTACTTGACTTTGTTTACAGAGGTGCAAGATCTCAGAAGACAGACCATCACTCACATCAATCATAGCCGTTGGCTTTACTTCAAGAGCTTTTAGCAATTCACGAATGTCTTTGCGCGCTTCTGGTTTAAGTTGACGCTCCAACAGATAGGTGTATTCTTCCAAGTCAGGTTGCATGTTCGGATTGACTTTATAAACCTCCTTTTCTCGCTCCAATACTTGCAAGCCCATATAAGCCGCTCCAATATCACCAGTTACTACCAAGAGATCATTGGCTTGAGCTCCACTACGAAGAACAGCCTCTTCCGAAGCCACACTTCCCATAGCAGTAACAGAAATGATCAACCCTGTCATGGAACTGGTCGTATCTCCGCCAATGAGATCAACCTTGTAGATATCACATGCAGTTTTGATTCCCGCATAAAGTTCTTCCAGCGCCTCCACCGGGAAACGGTTAGATACCGCTATGGAAACGGTGATCTGTTTGGCCTCGGCATTCATAGCATAGACATCAGATAAATTAACCACAACTGCCTTGTAACCCAAATGCTTTAATGGCATATAACTTAGGTCAAAATGAACCCCTTCTACCAAAAGATCCGTAGTGACCACCAGTTGTTGATCTTCTTGAACAATGGCAGCATCATCACCAATACCTTTTACGGTAGTTTCGTGTTTGATCTCAAAGTGTTTGGTGAGGTGATCAATGAGTCCAAATTCACCAAATTCAGAGAGCGGAGTACGCGATTCGTCCTTGTTTTTTAACATGCCAGATACCCTTAAGTATGTTGATAATCTTTAATTTGCAAAGGTATGGTAACTTTAAAGACTAAACTAGTATTTGGGATGCTAATGGCGTCTCTCAGCCTTGTTGGGCTAAGCAGTTGTTCTTCGGATGACAGCCGTCCTACAGACCCCGTAACCAATGATGACGACAACACAGGTGGTGATCCTGTTGACGATGGCCCAAGCATCATTGGATTTTTAGCCTGTGAAGGCGGACAAGCCGGTGTTTATCCCTGTTCTGGAATGAATTTAATGAGCCAGATTCCCATCGAACTTTTTTCAGCCACTCGCGGAAACGACTCTTGGGGTTGGGTAGATCCTGCTACAGGTAGGGAATACGCCTTAATGGGACTGAATAACGGTACCGCTTTTGTGGACATCACCAGTCCTTCCAATCCCCTCTATTTAGGAAAATTACCCACAGCCTCAACCTCGAGTAATTGGCGCGATATCAAGGTATTCAACGACCATGCTTTTATTGTGGCAGAAGCTTCTGGTCACGGCATGCAAGTTTTTGATCTGACCAAACTCCGCGATGTTAGCAGCCCTCCAGAAATCTTTAGTGCAGACGCCTTATTGACAGAATTTGGAAGCGCTCATAATATTGTGATCAATGAAGATACAGGTTACGCCTATGCGGTTGGAGCCAGTGATTTTGAGGGAGGACCGCTTTTTATCAATATTCAAGATCCTATTAATCCGGTAGTTGAAGGTGGATATGCAGACGGTAATTATACCCATGACGCTCAGGTAGTGACTTACAATGGTCCGGATACTGAACACTTGGGCAAAGAAATATTTATAGGCAGTAATGAAGACGAGATCGTTATTGTGGACATTACCGACAAAACCAATCCGATAGCCTTATCTACTATAGGATACACCAATGTCGGTTATACGCATCAAGGATGGTTTACTGAAGATCAACGCCACTTCTTACTAGGTGATGAATTGGACGAAGTTCAAATTGGCACCAGAAGCAGAACCATAGTTTTTGATTTTTCTGATCTGGACACTCCTGCAGTCCACACTACTTATTTGGGACCAACCTTTGCCATTGACCACAACGGTTATGTGCTGAACAACGATTTTTACCTGGCCAATTACACGGCGGGAATCCGACAAATTGATCTCAGCGATATAGCTTCAGCTTCAATGACAGAGCTCGCTTTTTTTGACACCTATCCAGACAACGACGACGCCTCCTTTAACGGAGTTTGGAGTGTCTATCCATACCTGCCCAGCGGTAATATCATTGTTAGTGATATTTCTGGCGGCCTATTTATCGTTGCAAGGCAGTAGGGTAAGACCCGACTAATTTGTTTTAAATTAGCATACTAATTGCTATTTCATGAAAAAGACATTACTCGCGCTGCTTTTTATAAGCACTAATCTGGTCATGGGCCAGATCCCTTGTGAATCTGGTTCTGCCGATGGTTTTCCTTGTGAAGGCCTCGATTTGATGGATCGAATTCCCTTAACCGACTTCGATGCCAGTTTGGCCAATGACAATTGGGGTTGGACCGATCCGGAAACCGGTGGTGAATACGCCATTATTGGTCTGAGTAACGGAACTGCCTTTGTAGATGTGACCGATCCCTTGGATGTAGTCTACTTAGGAAAGCTTCCCACCTTTACCGACCCGAGCATTTGGCGCGATATTAAGGTCTATGCCAACCACGCCTTTATTGTCAGTGAAGCTGACGGTCACGGTATGCAGGTATTTGATCTGACCCGACTTAGAACTGTGAGTAGTCCTCCGGTCATCTTTGATGAAGATGCGCATTACTCAGGATTTGGAAGCGCACACAATATTGCCATCAATGAAGACACAGGCTTTGCCTACGCCATAGGAACCGACACCTTTAGTGGTGGAATTCATATGGTCAACATTCAATCTCCATTAAGCCCTCAGTTTGCGCGAGGTTATGCCGATAGCGGTTATACCCACGATGCGCAAATTGTTACCTACAGTGGACCTGACGGCACACACACAGGAAAAGAACTCTTCTTTGGAAGCAATGAAGACGTAGTTGTTATTGTTGATGTGACTGACAAGGACAATCCCATCTTACTTTCGGCAGTGAACTACAGTGACATTGGATATACTCACCAGGGTTGGCTGACAGAAGATCAGCGTTATTTCTTATTGGCTGATGAGGTAGATGAGATCATCTTCGGATTTGAAACAAAAACAATCATTTTTGATGTGTCTGACCTGGACAATCCAGAATTTGCCTTTAATTATTTCAGTCAAAATCCATCCACAGACCACAACGGATATGTTGTTGGGGATCAATTCTATTTAGCGAGTTACCGCGCGGGATTGCGTATTCTAGACCTCACTGGGATTGACTCCGGAACGATAGTGGAATCCCACTATTTTGACACCTGGCCAAGCAGCGATAGTGCTGGTACTGGAAATGGATCCTGGAATGTCTATCCATTCTTTGAGAGTGGAAACATCGTGGTTTCCGATCAAGACAATGGATTCTTTTTAGTTCGAGATAATAGTGTTCTAAGTACTGTTGATCAAGAGATCTTAGAGGCAATGGCTTATCCGAATCCAATGCAAGAACAACTAACGGTTCAATACGGCGCCCCAATTGAGCATGTTCAGATCTTTAACCTCACAGGACAGTTGGTTAAAGACTTAGAATTCACAAATGGCCTTGACGCGATCAATATTGATGTTAGTGGTCTATCTGCTGGATTTTACGTGCTTCAGGTAAATGATGCAGCCGTTCAAAAACTGATGAAACGATAGATGATTCGCAAATATTGGTACATATTATTGTTGGTTTTTGTCCTGGGCGGCTGTTCTGAGAGCGATCTGCCTGCGGACAATACAGACGACAGCGGACAAACGGATGACACCACTGACGACAGTGGACAGACCGCCGACTTTGAAGGTGTGGTTGACTGGCAATTCACCTATGGTGGCTCCGGAGACGATATTGCTAATGCCGTAGTAACCACCACAGACGGAGGCTTTGCCGTTTTGGGATACACCCAAAGCAATGACGGCGATATAACAGATAAAACTGCAACAGACAGCGACTATTGGGTTTTGAAACTCGATGCCAACGGCGCAATAATTTGGAGCCGAACTTATGGTGGTTCTTCCGATGATCGCGGGGCAGATATCATAGAAACTACCGATGGTGGTTTTGCGGTAGCTGGGTTTAGCCGATCTTCTGATGGTGATGCCACAGAAAATGCAGGCTTTCAAGATTATTGGATCGTAAAACTTTCAGCTTCCGGCGATGTACAATGGCAACAGAGTTATGGTTTTGCGGGTAGCGATCAGGCCAGTTCCGTGATTCAAACTACGGACGGAGGCTATTTTGTAAGCGGATTTTTAGACATTACTGCCAGCGGTGGCGCCGGAAACGACGGCTTTGCCAGTGCTCCTTCAGCAGCACCTAAGCACGGAGTGGGAGAGTTCTGGGGCATGCGATTGGATGCCAACGGCCAACTCATTTGGAGACGCTTCTTTGGCGGAACCAATAACGACAGAAGCTATCAGGTATTGCAAACACAAGACGGAGGATTTCTGATGACTGGAGCCTCAGAAAGCGATGACTTTGACGTTACCAATCCTAAAGGAAGTTATGACTATTGGGCCGTAAAGATCAACGACAGTGGAGATCTGGTTTGGGAAAAATCCTTTGGCGGCTCTGAAATTGACATTGCCTATGGTTTGGTAGAATCTGCTCCGGGAACTTACGTAATGGTGGGTGACAGCCGCAGTGCTGATGGTGATGTTTCTTCACCTAAAGGCAATGCCGATCTTTGGGCGGTGGCCTTTGACAGTAGCGGAAACTTCCTCTGGGAAGAAAGCTACGGAGGCAGCTTATTTGAGTCGGCTCGTGCAGTGAATCAAATGGGCACAGGAGAGCTCATTATGGCTGGTACTACGAGAAGTAGCGATGGTCAAGTCGGAATCAATCAAGGCCAAAATGATGCATGGGTTATTATGACCACAGCCTCAGGAAGTTTGGTTTGGCAAGACAGCAGAGGCGGTTCTGGAGTTGAACTCTTTAACGACTGCGCTCCTATTGGTGCCAATGCACTGATTGTTGTTGGCGATACAGACAGCTCTGACGGCGATATTAGTTTAAACAAAGGCGGGAAAGACGCCTTGATTGTAAAGTATAAATAATGAAAAAGATATTCCTTTTAACCTTTGCCGTTGCAGCTTTAATTAGCTGTAAATCAGATGACAATCAGGCTGCTCCTGGGGAGGTTAATCTCGTATTTAAAAATCAAGTTGCAGGCAATGATCTGATATTGTCCTCACAAACCTATACCAACGCTTCTGGCGAATCTTATCGCGTAAACGAGTTAAAGTATATCATCAGCGACATTGTGCTTATTGGTTCCAATGGACAAGAATTTGTTGTGCCTCAAAGTGAAAGCTATTTTGTAGTAAATGAAGCCGATAACGGCAGCAAGACCTTAAGCATCCCAGAAGTTGAAGGGCGCAAATACTCTAAGATCCGTTTCGGTTTTGGGGTGGATCAATCCAACTATCCACTTAACGGAGTCAATAATTTTATTCCAACTGCGGAAGAAACAGGCATGCTTTGGAGCTGGTCAGCAGGTTATAAATTCATCAAATTTGAAGGGGATTATGACACAGACACTAGTACTGACGCACCTTTTATCATTCACGTAGGTTCCCACGGAACTACTTTAGACAATTATAAGACTATTGAGTTGGATCTGTCCACGGACATCTCTGTGAACGATAACACCAACAATGTGAATCTCATATTTGATGTTGCCCGAGTTTTTGATGCCGGACTTCAGAGTTTTTCATTGCAGGAGAAGGATGATATTCAGGTAGACCCTGTTTATGCACCGATCATTGCCAGTAATATTTCAACAGCCTTTTCCACAGAGTAAAACATGATCAAACAGTTTTACATATTATTTCTAATTGTGCTTTTGAGCGCCTGTGGGGAGAACGAGCCCTATGAGGATGCGCCGGTGGCTGAAGACCCTTTAGAGGAGACCCTAGAAGTAGATGTAGCGCTGACTTTGGAAATCCCAGATTACTTCCCGGATCTTACGTACGACCTGAGCCAAAACCCACCTACTCAAAACGGTTTTGTGCTTGGTAAAAAGCTGTTTTATGATGGACGTTTGGCCTCTGATGGCGTGGTTTCCTGCGGATTCTGTCACATCCAAGCCTTTGCCTTTACCCACCATACTCACATTACGAGTCACGGCGTTAATGGCGCCATTGGGAAACGCAATGCGCAACCGCTTCACAATTTGGCTTTTATGCAAGAATTCACCTGGGATGGCGCTGCTGGGCACTTGGATGCTCAGCCAATTATACCCATCACCGCTGAGGTCGAAATGAACAATACCTTCAACAATATTGTGACTACGCTGAGTCAAGATCCTGAGTATGTTGAAATGTTTGCTGCGGCCTTTGACAACGGGCAAATAGACCCAGATAATATTTTAAAAGCGTTGTCTCAATTCATGCTGATGATGGTCTCTGCAGATAGCAAGTACGACCGCTTTTTACGCAACGACGGAACCACCCTCACCTCGGACGAAACAGCTGGTTTAGGCCTCTTTGAAGCCAAGTGTTCCAGCTGTCATTCTGGAGTGTTACAAACGGATCAAACTTATAGAAACAATGGCCTGAGCATTGATCCTGAATTCAATGATATCGGGCGCTATCGCGTTACGGGACAACCTAGCGATAGCCTGAAATTCAAAGTACCGAGCCTCCGTAATATTGAGGCGACTTTCCCTTATATGCATGACGGTCGGATTCCAGATCTGGAGGCTGTATTGGATCATTATTCCGACGGCATCGTTGACAGCCCAACCTTAGACCCACTATTGCGCAACGCCGACGGCAGTTTGGGAATCCCTTTGACTGAGGCAGAAAAAGCCCAGATCATCGCCTTTCTAAAAACCCTGACAGACGACAATTTTATCTTCGACGATCGCTTCGCGGAATTCTAGGTCAGAATCATCGAAAACCCTTATTATTCCATGCGCTTTAATAATATGTTAAAACGTTAAACACAGCGCGTTTTGCCGTATATTTGCATACAATTTACAATCAGTCTATAGAGGAATGATCAAAGTAAGTGATATCGCAAAAACCAAACTAGCCCAACTCATGCAAGAAGAGGGCTTTAACGCTACTACAGATTTTGTGCGCGTAGGCGTGAAAAGTGGTGGCTGTTCTGGCTTGTCCTATGAACTCAAATTTGACAACAGCAAAGCGGATGAAGACAAGATCTTTGAAGACAATGCTGTTCGCATCTTGGTAGACAAGCGCAGCTTCCTGTACTTGGTGGGAACCACCTTGGAATACAGCGGAGGACTCAACGGCAAAGGCTTTGTATTCAATAACCCCAACGCTAACAGAACCTGTGGCTGCGGCGAAAGCTTTTCGCTCTAATTTTTAAGCAATCAATCCATGAATAAGTTTACTGAAGACGATTTAAAAAAGGAACTCGAGACTAAAGAGTACGAGTACGGATTCTATACCGATATTGAGTCCGATACCTTTCCTGTGGGATTGAACGAAGATATTGTTCGCGCCATTTCTAAAAAGAAGGAAGAGCCCGAGTGGATGACCGAATGGCGTCTAGAGGCTTTTCGTTATTGGCAAGAAATGGAAGAGCCAGACTGGGCCAATGTGAACTACGACAAACCCGATTTTCAAGCCATTTCTTATTATTCGGCCCCTGCAAAGAAGGCCAAATACGAGAGCTTGGATGAAGTAGATCCTGAATTGTTGGAGACTTTCAACAAACTCGGAATCTCCTTGGAAGAGCAAAAGAAGCTTGCCGGAGTTGCCGTAGACATCGTAATGGACTCTGTTTCTGTAGCCACAACTTTCAAAGAGACTTTGGCAGAGAAGGGAATTATTTTCTGTTCCATCTCAGAAGCCATCCAAGAGCATCCGGAACTAGTCAAGAAGTATATCGGATCTGTGGTTCCACAGCGAGACAACTTCTACGCTGCTTTGAATTCGGCAGTATTTAGTGACGGATCCTTCTGTTATATCCCAAAGGGTGTTAGATGCCCCATGGAGCTTTCCACTTATTTTAGAATCAATCAGGCCGGAACCGGACAGTTTGAAAGAACTTTGGTAATTGCTGATGAAGGTTCTTACGTAAGTTACTTGGAAGGATGTACCGCACCATCGCGTGATGAGAACCAATTGCACGCCGCAGTGGTAGAACTCATTGCCTTGGACGATGCCGAAATTAAGTACAGCACCGTGCAAAACTGGTATCCTGGAGGAAAAGACGGAAAAGGTGGGGTTTTCAACTTTGTGACCAAGCGCGGACTTTGTGAGACCAATGCCAAGATCAGCTGGACGCAAGTAGAAACAGGATCCGCAGTAACCTGGAAATACCCAAGTTGTGTGCTTAAAGGGAACAACTCGATCGGAGAATTCTACTCCATCGCCGTGACCAACAATTACCAGCAGGCAGATACAGGAACTAAAATGATCCACCTCGGGAAGAACACCCGCAGTACGATCATCTCCAAAGGAATCTCTGCCGGGAAATCGCAGAACTCGTATCGTGGATTGGTGCAGATCAATTCCAGAGCGGAGAATGCGCGTAACTTCTCGCAGTGTGATTCGCTTTTGATGGGTAATGAGTGTGGAGCACATACCTTCCCATACATTGAGGCAAAGAATAAATCAGCAACCATAGAACACGAAGCGACAACGAGTAAGATTGGGGAAGACCAGATCTTTTACTGCAACCAACGCGGTATTGATACCGAAAAGGCGATCGCGCTTATCGTGAATGGATTCAGCAAGGAAGTTTTGAATAAACTCCCGATGGAATTTGCTGTGGAAGCTCAGAAACTATTAGAAATCAGCCTAGAAGGCTCAGTAGGATAAGCATGAGAAAACTAGCGACTCTATTTTTCATATTTGCCCTAATGGCAAGCTGTGCAGAAGAGCAATCTGCAGACACTAAAAAATACAAAGGCAACTTTTTGCTTTTTGAAGACAATGCAGTATTGGAAGTAAATGAAGTCATGTATACGGTCAAAAACGATGCAATGACTCAAGAACTCGCCACTAAGGCTGCGAATTGGCAAAAGACGCCTTTTGACATGGTTCCGGTAACCCTGGAGGCTGTGGTAGAGGCAAAACCTGCCAATGCAGAAGGTTGGGATTCCATCCTGACTATCAAGAGAATTGTAGAAGTAAGCCCGACGGCTGTCGGACCGGATATAGAAATTGAAGAAACAAATCAGTAAGATGTTACAGATAGAAAATTTGCACGCAAGTGTAGAAGACAAAGACATTCTAAAAGGAATTGACCTGCAAATCGGTGCCGGAGAGGTACACGCTATCATGGGTCCAAACGGTTCTGGTAAAAGTACCTTGGCCTCTGTGATCGCAGGAAACGAGGACTATGAAATGACAGAAGGCAACTTACTGTTAGAAGGAGAAGATATTTCAGAGTTGGATCCGGAAGAGCGCGCTCATCACGGAGTGTTCCTTTCTTTCCAGTATCCGGTAGAGATCCCGGGAGTATCGGTAACCAACTTTGTGAAGACCGCCATCAATGAAACACGCAAAGCTCAAGGCATGGAAGAAATGCCTGCTGCCGAGATGTTGAAGAAGATCCGCGAAAAAGCGGCCTTGTTAGAAATTGATCGCAAGTTCTTATCCCGTTCCTTGAATGAAGGATTCTCCGGAGGTGAGAAAAAGCGCAACGAGATCTTCCAAATGGCTATGCTCGAGCCTAAGTTGGCCATTTTGGATGAGACGGACTCTGGTTTGGACATTGACGCCTTGCGTATTGTTGCAAACGGGGTGAATAAACTCCGCAGCGAAAACAATGCCGTATTGGTAATTACGCACTACCAGCGTCTTTTGGACTACATCGTTCCAGATAAAGTACACGTACTTATGGATGGGAAGATCGTAAAGACTGGAGACAAGGACTTAGCGCTTAAGCTAGAAGAGAAAGGATACGACTGGATCAAAGAAGAAGTTAAAACGGCTTAAAGATGAGTTTAAAAGATAAATTGATCTCTTCTTATATGGCCTACGAGGATTCGTTGGATCAAGAACACTTGATTCACGATATCCGCTCTGCTGCCATTAAGAACTTTGAGAATACCGGCTTCCCAACCCGTAAACACGAAGCTTGGAAATACACCCCGCTTGACAAAATGCTCAAAGCGGATTACACCGTTTTTCCAAAGAAATCAGACGCCTTAGAATACAAGAATGTAAAGCAATACTTTTTGCACGATGTAGACACCTACAAAATAGTTTTTGTAGATGGTGTTTACTCTTCTTTCTTGTCTGAGACGACGCATGAGGGAATTGATGTATGTTTACTGTCTTCTGCATTGAGCAAAGACAAATACCGCCCGGTAATTGAAGCTTATTTCAATAAAGCTGCGGAGACGGACAGCATCACCTCACTCAATACGGCCTTTGCCAAAGAAGGTGCTTACATCTTTATTCCGGCGCACAAGGAAGTAGAAAAACCTATTGAGATCATCAACTTTGCTACAGGTAGTGAAGCTGCATTGATGATCCAGCCGCGCAACTTGGTAGTTGTTGGTGAGAATGCCCACGTGCAGATCATTGAGCGCCATCAAAGTTTGGCAGAGCATCCGATCTTGACCAATTCGGTTACCGAGATATTTGCTGAGAAGCGCGCATATATTGATTATTACAAAGTACAGAACGATGCAGAGACTGCTTCTCTAATTGACAGTACTTATATTAAGCAAGAACGTGATAGCAATTGCCGTGTACACACCTTCTCTTTTGGTGGAAAACTGATCAGAAACAACTTGAACTTCTACCAGCAAGGACAGCACTGCGATTCTACTTTGAAAGGGGTGACCATTATTGAGAAGAAGCAACACGTGGACCACTCTACTTTGGTACATCACCAATCACCAAACTGTGAGAGTCACCAAGACTACAAAGGAATCTATGACGATTCTGCTGTTGGGGTATTCAACGGTAAAGTGATGGTGGATAAGATCGCGCAGAAGATCGACGCCTTCCAACAGAACAACAATATCTTGATCAGTGACAAGGCAACCATCAACGCCAAACCACAACTAGAGATCTTCGCAGATGATGTAAAGTGTTCTCACGGTTGTACTATTGGACAGTTAGATGAAGACGCACTATTCTATCTGCGTTCACGCGGAATCGGAAAGAAAGAGGCTAACGCCCTTTTGATGTATGCCTTTGCTAACAACGTATTGGAAAGTGTAAAGATCCCAGAACTGAAAAATAGAATCAACGGATTGATCGCTGAAAAAATTGGCGTTCAACTCGGTTTTGATCTGTAATATATAGCCCTAAATTTAGATGAATCAAACAGCCAAAATACCCTTTGATGTTGCCACTATCCGCAAAGAGTTCCCTATTCTTAAGCGCGAGGTAAACGGTTATCCTTTGGTGTATTTTGACAACGCAGCCACGTCTCAAAAACCTCAAGTGGTCATTGACAGTATTGTAGACTACTACAGCAACTACAACGCGAACATCCATCGCGGGGTACACGCTTTATCTCAAGAGGCTACAGATGCTTATGAGGCTGCGCGCAAAAAGATTCAGAAATTCATCGGGGCAGAAAAACAACACGAAGTGATCTTCACTTCGGGAACCACTCACAGTATCAATATTGTGGCCAACGGCTTCAGTCATTTGCTTCAAAGCGGTGATGAGATCTTGGTCTCTGCTATGGAACACCATTCCAATATTGTGCCCTGGCAAATGCTTTGTGAGCGTACTGGAGCGAGCTTGAAGGTAATTCCTATGAACGAGGACGGAACCTTGATCATGGAAGACTATCAGGCGCTTTTGAACAACAATACCAAACTGGTCTTTGTCAATCATATCTCCAATGCTTTAGGAACGATCAATCCTGTGAAGGAGATCATTGCCCTAGCCCATGAGCACGGAGCTGCAGTTTTGATCGACGGAGCGCAATCTTGCGCGCACCAAACTGTAGATGTTCAAGAATTAGACGCTGATTTCTATGTGAGTTCTGCCCATAAAATGTGCGGCCCTACAGGAATTGGTTTTTTATACGGCAAGGAATCTTGGCTCAATAGACTCCCTCCATATCAAGGGGGCGGTGAGATGATTAAAGAGGTGACTTTTGAAAAGACTACCTACGCAGAATTGCCACACAAATTTGAAGCCGGAACACCTAATGTGTCTGGCGGAATTGCCTTTGGAATTGCAATTGACTACCTAAATTCCATAGGCTTGCAAGCTATTGCAGATTACGAGAATGAGCTACTAGAATACGGAACTCAGCAGCTTTTGACTGTTCCAGGATTACGCATTTATGGAACAACAAAAGCTAAGACCTCGGTTATTTCTTTTAATTTAGAGGGCGTGCATCCGTATGATGTTGGCACCATTCTTGACAAATTAGGTATAGCAGTGCGAACTGGACACCACTGTGCGCAGCCCATTATGGACTTTTATAAGATCCCTGGGACCGTACGTGCGTCCTTCTCATTTTACAACACTACCGAGGAAATTGATCGATTGGTAGCTGGAGTAAAACGCGCACAGCAAATGCTTAGTTAAACCTAAATTTGAAGTCTATGCGAATCGCGATATTATTAGTACTCAGCTTAATGTTGAGTTGTAACGGCAGTAAACAAAGCGCAGCTAGCGGTAAATCTCAGGCAGATATGAACCTCAACGGTAATTACAAAGTAGTTACTATGAATGGAGAGGCCTTTGCTGATCAAGGTATGGAGCTCATTTTTGACCCCAATACCAACAGTGTAAATGGATCCTCTGGATGCAATAAGTTGTTTGGAAACTTTACCCAGAATGAAGCCAGTATATCCATTGAAGCCTTAGGGTCTACCAAGATGTTCTGTGAAGGACGAATGGATCTTGAAAAGCAGCTCATTCAAGGACTTACAGCAGTCAATGGTGTTGTAGCTGCTGACGACGGTAAATTGAATTTGATGAACGGAGATACCGTTTTAATGCAATTGGAAAAAATAGCAGAATGACCATAGCGGAAATTCAAGAAGAAATAATTGACGAGTTTGCATTCTTTGAAGATTGGATGCAACGCTACGAGCACATGATCGCTTTGGGGAAATCATTGCCTCTGATCGATCCGCAGTACAAAACTGATGAATTCATCATTAAAGGCTGTCAGTCTAAAGTTTGGTTGCATGCTGAACTTCAAGACGGACAGGTTATGCTTACTGCAGATAGTGATGCCATCATTACCAAAGGTATAGTGGCTTTGCTGATCCGTGTGTTCTCTGGACAATCTCCAGAAGCAATTGTCAATGCCGATCTTGCCTTTGTGGATGAGATCGGACTCAAGGAGCATTTGTCTCCAACCCGAGCCAACGGCTTGGTTTCAATGATTAAACAAATCAAATTATACGCTGTGGCGTATCAATCTCAATTAAAGGCATAAATATGAGCGAGCAAACTGTAGACACCGCCGAACTTGGAGAAAAGATCGTAAAGGTCTTAAAGACCATTTTTGATCCGGAAATTCCAGTTGATATTTATGAATTAGGACTTATTTACGACGTCTTGGTCAATGAAGACATGGACGTAAAAATACTAATGACACTAACCACACCAAACTGCCCGGTAGCTGAAACGCTTCCCAAGGAAGTTGAAGACAAGGTTAAATCCATCAAAGCGGTAAAAGACGCTGAAGTGGAGATCACCTTTGATCCGCCTTGGAGTCAAGACCTGATGAGCGAAGAAGCCAAACTAGAACTGGGTATGTTGTAAAAATTACAGGCATGACGACATACGGAATCGATGCCCTGGCTGTTTATATCCCCAAACTGTATTTGGATATTGCAGATCTGGCTGAAGCACGAGAAATCCCTTATGAGAAACTGAGAAAAGGACTGGGTCTGGAGCAAATGGCCTTGCCTGACACAGACGAAGACGCAGCGAGTTTTGCTGCCAATGCACTCTGGAAGCTCATAAACAACAACGCCTTTGATCCTCGCGAGATCGGACGTATTTATGTGGGGACAGAAAGTGCTGTAGACGGTTCCAAACCCACTGCAACTTACGCTACAGAATATGTTGAACAGCGCTTGGCTCCGCAATATGGCAATCGTTGCTTTAAGAACTGTGATGTTGTTGATTTGACCTTTGCCTGCGTGGGTGCTGTAGATGCATTGCAAAACTGCTTGGATTGGGTTAAAGGTGGGCAGAACAGAAAGGCGATCGTGATTGCCTCTGACTTGTCTAAATACGAACTACACTCCACCGGAGAGTACACCCAAGGTGCTGGTGCCGTAGCTACCTTAATCACGGCTAACCCTAGAATTGTGAGTATTGACGACACTTGGGGAATTGGAATGCAGAGTGTGGGTGATTTCTTTAAACCACGCCGCAGTTTTGTCAAGGAAGACCTTTTGAAAGAGTTAACCGACTCGGCTGATATCTCACTACCAAAAACAGAACAAACAGGATCCTTGTGGTCAGACCCACATAGAATTGTCAACGTCTATCGGGAAGAGCCTGTTTTTGACGGACAATACTCCAACGCTTGCTATTCCGACAGGATCACAGAAGCATTGGCCCATTATAAAGAACAAGAAAGTAGTGCTGATTTTATGAATTGGGACTACTTGGTGTTTCACCTACCCTATGCCTATCACGGGCGCAGAATCATTTTGCGTAATTGGCTGGAGTGGATCTCAGGAACTCCAACTTATGACGCTTTGATCGCAGAGGTGGGATCTCCAGAAGAAGACCCTAAAGGCTGGAAACGCGCTGTGGCAAAATCAAGTTTGTACTCCAAGTTCGTGGCAGATCACAGTGAGGTTACTGAACGCGCATCTTCTGTAATTGGCAATATGTACACCGCCTCCATTTTTATGGCCTTAGTGAGCTTGCTGATGCATGCAGAGAATGATCTAACGGACTTGAGCGGCAAAGCGCTTGGATTTATCGCTTACGGAAGCGGTTCCAAATCCAAAGTGTTCACCGGAACTATCCAAGAAAACTGGAAAGACGGCATGGCTGCATTAGACCTTAGCGACCAATTGGCGCAACGCCAGCAGGTGGACATTGAGACCTATCAACAGTTACACACCGGAGCTAAGCAAAAACCAGTGGTCGTGTCTGATGATATCGTATTAACTCATATTGAATCTGAAAAGGAGACGGCGATCGGTCTGAGAACCTACGCCCAAAACAAAGCCTAAAGTATGGAAGATCCGATTGTAAATCGCGTAGCGAAAAGTCCATTGGTCAACCTAGATCTGGAAGAACTTTTTCCTGAGATCGAGGTGGCAGAGCTGGACATTTCTCAATGGCTTACAGGCGGGTTCATTCTTAAAGAAAAAGAACTTAGAACGGCTTTGGAAGCAGCTGATCTTTCCGCTTACGCGGACAAAGTAGTTGCTTTGCATTGCAGCACAGACGCCATACTTCCCGGCTGGGCCTTTATGCTTGTTGCCGCTGCCGTTAACCCACTGGCCGAATTAATCGTGTTAGGTGATAAAGCCACGGCCATGACCGCTTATGCACAGCGCTATATGGAAGGTCTTGACCTCAGTGAGTATCAAGACAGACCGGTAATCATAAAAGGCTGCGGAGATCGAGATATTCCCGAACAAGCCTTAATTACACTGAGCAATCGTTTGCAAGGAATAGCCAAGAGTGTACTCTTTGGAGAGGCCTGTTCTTCTGTTCCCGTATATAAGCGCAGGTAAGACGTCGAACAATTACGTCCTTTCATCCAAATTTCTTAACTTTCAGCGTCGGTAATTTCCACAGTAATTATTTACCGTATCTTTGTGTAGTAACTAATCCGTTGGGGACTAGCACCCTACACAAATTTTAAAACAGACGAGCAATGAAAAGAATTGCACTACTTTTTGCCCTATTAGTTTTACCAGCGCTAAGTTGGGGACAAGAAACAGAAGAAGAACTCAAGTCTGCTATCGCAGCCAAAAAAGACTCTATTGCAGCCATTCAAGGACGCGCTGATGGCTTGCAATCTAAATTAGACGCACTACCAGGATGGAAATTCGGAGCTTTTGGAACCGTTGGTTTCAGTCTATCTGAATTTAGTAACTGGTATGCTCAAGGTACTCCAAATGTATCTTCAGGTAATATTGGAATCACTTTCAACTCCTTTGCTAACCTCAAGCAAGAAAAGTTCTTTTGGCGCAACGCCTTAAATGTAAACTTGAGATGGGTAAAGTTTGATGATCAAGACGACCCGACAGACGATGACAGTTTCCAGGAAGCTACAGATGTGTTTAACATCACCTCACTTTACGGACGTAACATTGCCAAGAACTTAGCCGTATCAGGATTGGCAGAATACCGCTCTACCATTTTGAACAACTTCAACGATCCTGGTTATTTAGATCTTGGTATTGGTGCAACATGGACACCAATTGAAAACTTGGTAGTTGTTGTACATCCTTTGAACTACAACTTTGTATTTGCAGACGATGACGTGGTTTACAACTCTTCATTTGGTGCCAAGATCTTGGTGGATTACACCCGTTCTTTTGGAAAGTTGAATTTGAAGTCTAACCTATCTGCCTTTCAAAGCTATGAGTCTAGCGATCTTTCTAACTGGACGTGGATCAACTCTTTAGGATACACCCTTTGGAAAGGAATCGGGATTGGATTTGAATTGGGTCTAAGAGGAAACCAGCAAGAGGCCTTGGCAAACGCTTTGGCTAATGTAATGGAAGGTGATGTCATGCCAACCTTTGACAATATTGACAATGATGTACAGAGCTACTGGCTCTTTGGTGTGAACTACAAGTTCTAAATCCGCATTATTGAAAACAAAAAGAAAGCCGCTTTTTTCAAGCGGCTTTTTTTATTCTTGATTTTCTTCATAGGAAGGATACAGAAAGTGGTTATAAGGAAAACGCGTGATGTGAATCTCCCGTACCTTTTCATAAACAACCTTTCTAAATTCCTCCAGATTCTCCTTATTTAAAGCTGAAATGAAGATCGCATCACCATTGGCTCGAGCCATCCAAGTGCGTTGCCATTCGGCCAAAGTATTGTGCTTGTTGGTGCGTTCTGTGGTTAGATCATCATCGGCGATGATTTCGTGGGTATAAGCATCGATCTTATTAAAGACCATTAGTGTTGGCTTGTCGGCGCAATGAATCTCATCCAAGATCGCATTAACCGATTCGATATGTTCTTCAAAATTCGGATGCGAAATATCTACCACATGTAAGAGCAGATCCGCCTCGCGAACTTCGTCTAAAGTACTCTTAAAAGATTCCACCAATTGAGTAGGCAACTTTCTGATAAACCCTACGGTATCACTCAGCAGAAAAGGCAAATTACCAATCACTACCTTTCGCACTGTGGTGTCCAGAGTAGCAAAAAGTTTGTTCTCTGCAAAGACGTTAGATTTAGAGATGACGTTCATCAAAGTGGACTTTCCAACGTTGGTATACCCCACCAAAACCACACGAACCAAGGCCCCGCGATTCCCACGTTGCACAGCCATTTGCTTGTCTATGGTTTGCAGTTTCTTTTTGAGTAAGGCGATTCGATCCCGCACGATTCGACGGTCCGTTTCAATCTCCGTTTCTCCAGGTCCGCGCATCCCAATACCTCCTCGCTGACGCTCCAAGTGCGTCCAAAGCCCGGTCAATCGAGGTAAGAGGTATTCATACTGCGCTAACTCCACTTGGGTTCGCGCATAACTGGTCTTGGCCCGTTGGGCAAAGATGTCGAGGATCAACCCGGTTCGGTCTAAGATCTTACAACGCAGCAGCTTTTCTATGTTGTTTTGCTGCGCTGGTGTCAACTCATCATCAAAGATCACAGTGCTGATGTCGTTCTCTTTGACGTATTCCATTAGCGTCTCCATTTTTCCTGTACCAATAAAGGTTTTTGGGTTGGGGCGCTCCATACGTTGCGTAAAACGACGCTTTACTTCGCCTCCAGCCGTATAGGCTAAAAATTGAAGCTCGTCTAAATAATCTTCAAGGGTATCAGCATCCTGACCCTGAGTCACGATCCCGACCAATACGGTATTCTCGTAAGCTATTTCTTTTTGCTCTAGCATGAGTGTAAAGGTACAAAACATGCCGATTCCGTCTATTTTTTATGGCTTCAAATCCTTTTATAAAGGGCAATTGCGTTGAATTTTTGTAATTTGATCAACCAGTTTAATCAACCGCATGAAACGCCACAACATCGGCTTTTACAATTTGGAGAATCTCTTTGACCTCCATGACGATCCTTATACGTTAGATAACGACTTTACCCCTAAGTCTGAAAAGCGTTGGAACCGCAAACGCTATGAGAAGAAACTCAAAAAATTAGGTTCTGTCATCGCGAAAATTGGTGCCGATGAAGTGGGTGAACCTCCAGCGGTTGTTGGGATAGCTGAAGTGGAGAACAAAACGGTGATTCGCGATCTGATCGGCAGCAAGCACCTGAGAAAACTCGGGTATCGGTATGTGCATTTTGACGCACCAGATGAACGTGGCATTGACACCGCCTTGCTCTACAGAGATGCCCACTTTGAGGTCTTGGAGAGTAAAACCTTGGCGGTAATGATTCACAATCCAGAAGGAGAACGCGACTACACCCGTGACATACTCTACGTTAAAGGCCTCCTGGATGGAGCTCCGGTACATTTGATGGTCAATCATTGGCCCTCCCGACGTGCAGGAGCTGAACTCACGGAATACAAACGTGTAAAAGCGGCTCAGACCTGCCTGGAAATGGTACATGAGGTTCGTGCCTCAGAACCTGAAGCCGATCTGGTGATCATGGGTGATTTTAACGACAATCCAGACTCGGCAAGTATCAAAGACAATTTGGTGCCGGAATCATTCTACAATCCGATGGAAAAACTCCACACAAGAAAACGCGGGAGTTCAAAATATCGAGACAGTTGGTATCTGTTCGATCAGATCTTGGTCAGCGAGTCTCTAAGGACCAAAGACAAGTTTGGATTGCGCTTTGAGCAGGCAGAAATATTCGATCCTATTTACCTGAGAGAATACAGCGGTAGATTCAAAGGAAATCCCTTTAGAACCTACGTTGGGAAAAAACATTTGGGTGGTTTCAGCGACCACTTTCCCGTCTATGCGAGCTTTACAATTCATAAATTTTAGGATTTCAACCCCGCGTTTGTCGATGAATTATGCCGCTTATCTATTATTGTAGTTACTCGGTTGAACTATCATAATTTTGGTTAAATTAGTGTTTCATTTGGTTAGGTGTCACAGCCACTAAAGCCGCTTGAGGCTTTAAAAACCAAGCGTGAAACATCAAAATTTTGCATTGATATAACTAAACAAGAATGAAAAAACTCTACACGCTACTTCTCGTATTTTGTGTTCTTGGTTTACAGGATGCTGACGCACAGCAAGATCCTCAGTACACCCAGTACATGTATAATATGAATGTGATAAACCCTGCCTATGCTGGGTCTAAAGAATCCCTTTCGATGACGGCGCTCTACCGCAGACAATGGTCTGGTTTTGACGGGGCTCCTGAAACCATCACATTTTCTGGTCATGCTCCCATAGGCGAGAAGACTGGTTTAGGGCTTTCTGCCATTAAAGACGAATTAGGACCGGTGCAGGAAACTAACGTATTCGTGGATTTCTCATACACCTTGCAGGTGAGTGACAATGCGAAGTTGGCCTTAGGTCTTAAGGCGGGTGCTACCTTTCACGATGTGGCCTTGTCTACCTTATTGTTGACCGATCCAGGAGATCCATTCTTCTCTCAAGACATCAACAGTACTTACCCGAATATTGGTGCGGGTGCATTCTTTTACACCGATAAATTCTACCTATCTGTTTCTGTACCGAACTTGTTAAACTCGGTACACTTGGATGAAAACGGATTGAAGTACGGTTCTGAGACCAATCACTTCTTTGCTGCGACAGGATATGTATTTGATCTTTCTCAAAACGTAAAGCTTAAGCCACACGTTTTGGTTAAAGGGGCTTTTGATGCTCCCTTATCTTTTGATGCGAACCTCAACGCACTGTTCTACGAAAAATTCGAGCTGGGTGCTTCTTACCGTTTAGATGACTCTTTCAGTGGTCTTGTCGGTTTCCAAGCTACTCCTAACTTCAGAATTGGTTACGCTTATGACAGCGTAGTTTCTGACCTGGATGTGGTTACCAGCGCATCGCACGAAATCATTCTAACCTTTGATATCTTCCTCAACAAGCGCGTGCTCAAGTCGCCTAGATATTTCTAATCCTATTCTTCGAAGAACATGAAAAAAATATACCTCTTTATATTCGCACTTACGGTAAGCACGGCCACCTTGACTGCTCAGAACAAAGACACCAAGGCGGCAGACAAGCACTACGACCGCTTGGAATATACCGAAGCTATTGAAGACTATGAGCGCCTAATTGCTCGTGGAAAAGCTGACTCTTATGTTTACGAGCGCTTGGCCAATAGTTACTACAATATTAATGACACTGAAAAAGCTGCTACCTACTACAAGCGCATCATGACTGATAGCAATGTAGATGCAGAATCTGTATACAATTACGCGCAGAGTTTGAAAGCCAATGGAGACTTCTCTGGATCTAACGATATCATGAAGAAGTTTGCCGGTATGAAGCCTAGAGATAAGCGTGCTCAGGAATTCATGAAAAACCCGGATTACATTCCTGGACTTTTGAACAACACGCCACAATTTACTGTGGAAAATGCAGGAGACATCAACTCAGAATTCTCTGAATTTGGTGGAACCATGAGTGGGAACACCATGTATTTCTCTTCTGCTCGTAATACAAAACGCAGAGATTACGGATGGAACGATCAACCGTTCTTAGATGTATATGCCGCTAACTGGACTGATGGAACTATTGGTTCTGCGGAATTGATCCCTGGAGATGTGAACACCAAGTTCCACGAAGGAACTGTTGCTTTCTCTGCGGATGGAAAGCGCATCTACTTTGACCGTAACAACTACTTTAAAGGAAAGTACCAAAAAGATGAGGATGGTGTAAACCAACTGAATCTTTATACGGCTGAATTGGTGAATGGAAAGTGGGTTGATGTAAAGCCACTTCCTTTCAACAGCAGCGAGTACTCTACAGGTCACCCTTGCTTGAGCAAAGACGGAAAGACGCTTTATTTTGTGTCTGACATGCCAGGTGGAAAAGGAATGGCCGACATTTATATGGTAAGTGTTAATGCTGACGGAACTTACGGATCTCCTCAAAACGTTGAGGCAGTAAACACCGAAGGAAAAGAAGTATTCCCACATATTGCTGATTCTGGAACACTATTCTTTTCTAGTGATGGTCACCCAGGTCTTGGAGGTTTAGATGTATTCAAAGCTGAAGGCGGAAAGATCACCAATATGGGAGTTCCTGTAAACAGTGGTGGAGATGACTTTGCCTTTATGTATGACGAAGCTAGCATGAGCGGATTTGTTTCTTCTGACCGTGAAGGTGGAAAAGGAAGCGATGACATCTACCAAGTTGCTGGTATTCCACCATGTGATGTAAATATGATGATCACTGTTGTGGATGGAGATACTGGAGCGCCGCTTGCTGATGCTAAAGTTGACATCTTTGATGCGAGCCGCAACCGTTTAGGGTCTAAAATGACCGACGGAAACGGAATGGTTGAGTTTATGGGCGAATGCGATATGAACTACTCCCTAACTGCAGAAAAGGCTGAGTACGAAAGCGGAACTGCTATGGCGAGTTCTTCAGAGAACGGACCATACGAGGTACGCATTGCGCTTAATCCAATTGAAGAAATCATTCAAGAAGACCGCGTGGTTCTAGAACCGATCTTCTTTGACTTTGATAAAGCGAACATCAAGCCACAGGCTGCTTTTGAATTGGACAAATTAGTTCAAGTAATGAAGAAGTATCCTGAAATGGTGATCCGCGTAGAAAGTCACACCGACAGCCGCGGTGGAAACCGATACAATATGCAGCTTTCTGAGCGCAGAGCACAGTCTTCAGTACAATATGTGATCTCTCAAGGAATTGACGCAAGCCGCATTAGCGGAATCGGTAAAGGTAAAACAGAGCCTCTAGTGGATTGCTCTGGTGGATGTACAGATGAACAGCACCAACAAAACCGCCGCTCTGACTTTATCATCGTAAAGAAATAAAACTAGGAATTGCTCGAAAAATACAATAACTAACCAACCAATGAACCCTCCCTTGCGAAAAGCTTTGGAGGGTTTTTTAATACTTGATAAATCGATCGCGATGAAGACGTCCTTGATCATCACGCAATTCAATAATATAAGTTCCAGAAGAGAATACTGAGACATCTAGTTGACTCTTATAATCAGAACGAAGGATTAATTGCCCCATCGCGGAATAAATTCTTAGGGATTGATAATTTGCCGCGGTTTCAAAATTTAGAGTCTCTGCGACAGGATTCGGATACAAAGTGATGCCGCCCAACTCTTGCTCTTCCACACTCAATGGAGTTATCACAGACAGTGCAAAGTCAACTAAAAACTGGAAGCGATCTGTATTTCCTGAATATTCAATACTGTGTACCAAGGTGTGCCGATCTCCGATTCCCAAAGCGTCATAAGCTTCTGTAATGATAATTCCGTTCTCTGGATCGTGGATATCTTCGGTCCCCGGCTCAAAACGATAGACAAAAAATATAGGTGGAGAGTCTATACTGACCTCATCGGTTGGTAACCACCACGATGGGTCTGCCCAAATACCATCTGGTAAAGCATTATACATATACAAACCTTTTACATTGGGATTGGGCCGGTGCCCATAGATCCAGCTCACTATGGTTCCTCTAGAGGACCCTCCAATAATCATATTGGTCAAGTCAAAGTTGTAGGTATCGGCATTGGCTTCTAACCATTCGAACATGAGTTCAGCATCTGCCCAAGTAGTTTCTACGTCCTCTATTGAAGTCAAACTGGTAATTGACTCCCAAGAGACCACAGAGATTCCAACGTCTTTTAGATCATCCGTAATGGAGCCTGGCAAGTCTGTAGTGCCGCCGTTTGGATGGGCATAAACAAAAACCGGAGTAGGCATACTAGATGGAGCAATCCAAATGTCTAGAAACTGACGGTCTTCTGGACCATATGAAACACCCGTATGATCTTGGGCGCTTAGACTGAAGCTAATAAGGAGCAATAAAAAGATGGGGCTTATCTTTTTCATGGCAGGATGATTTTTTCAAATTTAGTAATTCTGTAGATATATAGTTGACTCCCAGAATCCTAAAAGGTTTAAAACAAAAAACCCGCCTGTTTCCAGGCGGGTTCATCAGTGTATATAAAATCGTTCTTAGATTCCAGTCACTTCTACGTTATCTACGTGGTAACGTGTAGAAGCTCCAGATTCAGATCCGGTGTACAAGAATGCAAAGTGTACAGTTCCTTCTAAACAAGATACGTTTACAGGACCAACAGCTTCAAAGCTTCCGAATCCACCAGAAGGACCAACTGGGATTGAAGCATCCAAGAGGTTCCAGTCTGCTGTAGTTGGGTCTCCAGTAAAGTTATTTGAGAACAATACGCTCAATACAGTACCGTTGTCAAAGTTTGCTTGAACGTCAAACATCAATTCTTCTGCAGTAGTTCCATCCATGTCAATTCCAGGAGTTACTAACCAAGACTCAATAGTGTCTTCTCCAGAAGAGAATGCAGTGATTTGTGCGTAGTTGTTTCCGCTAAAAGTACCCAATACCCACTCGGTGCTTCCACCAACAGTGTTTACGTTAGTCCATCCAGCAGCTACTAGATCAGCAAGACTACCGATTCCTTCAAAATCCTCGCTAAAGAAAGCAGAACCACCTCCTGAAGGACCAGTACAAGCTGTGAAATCAGGATCACAACGCTCAGAAACGTCTCCAAAGGCAACGTCAGCTGGCTCGTTGATCACTAGGGTGTAGAAATCATCAAAGAAGTCACGAGAAAGGATCCCGTCAATTGATCCACGTCCGTTTGGCAACAATAGTGCTTTAAAGTCTGCGAAAGTAGAAGTCTGTACAATGATAGAACCTCCTTCACATCCTTCTAGGGTACGGTCACCGTCAAACTCATCTGTTGGCTCCGCAGCAAAGGTCAATGGGTTATCACCCAATACATCGTTTCTGTTGAACTGTACATCGCTAATGCGGATGTATACGTTCTCTAAAGCAGAGTCATCACCAGAAGCGCTGATCTCAGCCAAAGTAGTCTCACGAGGAACGATAGTGGCAACCTCTTCTGTTCTGAAGATTCTCCACAGGTTCTCATCAGATCCTTCACCTACCAATACCGATGGAGGCAATTTGTCGATGAAGTCTCCTCCACCCAATCCAAGTCCAAGTACTCCGTTAGTTACCGCTAGAGTCAATCCGTCTAGCTTCACTAAGATCTTACGTCCTTTTTCAAAACGAGTAAATAGTGGGTTCACATCTACCAATACCTTCACACCAGTAGTTGGGTTTTCAGCTTTGTCTTGAATAACAATTTCCTCAAACCAGTTTCCACCTTCGTCGCTAGATACTACATATCCTTCTACAACCAAGTTGTCATCGGCATCAAAAGTCACTTCGCTATCGCCATCAGCAACAGCTTGTTCAAAGATACCTCTAAGGGCATCCAAAGTAATTACAGTTCCGTCTACCTCAACAATATCAATGGAGGTGTTCGGCAGGTCAAATTCATCGTCCTGAACACAGGAGAATCCAACGGCTACAAAAAGTAGCACGGCCATTAGTTTATATAGATTCATGATTTTCATGATTAATTTTTTAAAAGCTATTAAAATCGTAAATATAAGTTGAGATAGTATGTTGTCCCATTACCAAAGAAGTAACGGTTTCCGAATACAGGACCACCTGCATTGTTCTGATCATCTAATACATCGCGGTAGTTGGCCAATCGAGATTGCTCAAATCCACCAGTGATGTATTCCTGGTCCAAGACGTTGTTGATCGTTGCAAAGAACCCAACAAAATAGTCTCCGATTTTCCAAGATTTACCTCCTACTACGTTTACTAGGAAGTAATCGTCCAGCTGCTCTTGTTGCAACAAACCGCGCGCTACTTCTGGATCGTAATCGTTGAAGGTCAATCCATCAACATCCTGAGTAAAGGCGTCTGTTCTACGAAGCGTACTGGCATCTACATAAGCATTGCTAAAGTAGTTGGTTGTCAATCCTACCCACCAGAAATCTGGATCACGGTACTCAAAACCGATCTGGTATGCACGCTCAGGACCACCCGCTACGTGGTAGTTCTCTAGCTTCGCCGTTCCATCTCCAATGGTGAATGGCTCCAATGATGGCAATCCTGTTGAAGGATCAATAAAGTCATCACTGTAGTAAGACACGTTTGGATTGTTGGTAAAGATGTACTGACCAACTGAAGCAGCAGCCTTAACCTTTACTGTTGGAGTAAGCTGGGCTTCAACTCCAAGTTCAACACCCAAGTGACGTTGATCGATTCCGGTAGTTACCTCCTGCGTAAAGGCAGAAGATGTAGCGCCGAATTGGTTCTCTGTAAAGAAGAATCCGATGTCAGATCCGTCTTGTACTTGTGTGTAGAATCCAGTAATACGTCCTTTTACAATCGGTGAGCGATAGATATAGCTCAAGTCCGCAGTTTGGATCTTCACCTCTTCGATTCCATCTGAGATAATGTTGTTCTGACGTGCATTAGCAAAAGTGTTTCTTATGCTAGGTGCGTTAGTGAAATAAGCTCCGTTCAAGTCGATCAAGTGACGCCCGGTAACTTTATAGGTCAATCCTCCTTTAACACCGTAAGTATTAAAGTTCACTTTTTCACTGTCTCCCAATGAGCTCGCTCCCGGGTAGTTTCCGTTTTCAAAAAGTCCCGTACGTTGGTAGCTGGTAGAACCGATATTGGCTCCCACAAAGAAGTCTACCTTATTGTACTTGAACTGTGCCTGAGCAAATCCAGTGATCACATCAGCATTGATCTCGTAGTTGTACTTATAACGATCTCCAAGACCCGCTAAACGGTTTGGATTCGCTAAGTCCGACTGCGCTCTAAGCCCGATGTCTGTGTTAGAATCATCTCCGGCAAAGAAGTCTACATCTAAGTATCCGTTAGCGCCTAAAAGATCCTTTACTTCTGCAAAGTTCTCACTCTTTAGGTTTCGGTAGTTCAAAGATCCGTTAAGGGTAATGTTCTCTGTAAGCTGGGTGCTTAAAATAGTATTCGCTGTAAACTGCGTATCGTCTGTGCGATCTTCCTGCAATACGTAGATGGCGTTTCCACCGTTAGCCACAGAGATCTCATTTGCGCGATAAAGTGCTGTCCAGTCCAATTGACCGCCGTTCACAAAACTCTGACGAGCCAAAAAGGCGTTTTGATAATCCTGTGCTGTTGGGCTTGCATCTTGCAAGAAGAAGCTCGGCAAGTTTTGGTAGTAGTCAGCGTTAGGGTTACGCGCTCCACCTAAGTAAGCCTCTTGCCCATTGAACTCTACCAAACGCGTACCTCCGTTGTCGATTCGGCTGTTTCCGATCTTTCCAAACTGATAGGCTACGTTAGTGTTCAGAGTAGTATTCTCCCCGATGTTCCAGTAGTGGTTTAACATGATCACCGGCTCTTCAATATCACGAACACGGCTGTTGCGACGCTCTCCGTTTTGATCTCCCCAGTTAGGGTTGTAACGGATTCCTTTAAGGTCGCGGATCTCACGAGTCACTGGGGCCGAACGTCCTCTACGGTTTGGTGTATAAAGTGCTGAGAAGTTCAAGCTGTGATTGTCGTTGATCTTTTTCTCTACGGATGCAAAGAAGGAATTGGCATCGTAAAAAGTACCGTGGATATATCCTTCATCTCCAAAACGACGCGACAATAAGATACTGTAAGCCCAACCGTTCTGGTTCACCCCACTGTTGTAGGATCCCATAATACGACCAGCATATGATCTGTTGGCCATGGCGTAAGACACACGTCCACCTTGTCTGTATTGGCTGGCACGCATTACAATGTTGTTCACCCCAGCCAAGTCACCAAATTGGTATTCGTTGGCTTTGATTCCCATAGTAAACTCGCGGTTACGCTGAGCGTCATTAAGACCTCCCCAGTTAGACCACTGTGGGCGTCCGTTGAATTGTTTGTTCATTTCAATACCGTTGATCAGTACCTTCCCGTTGGCGTTATCATAGCCGCGAGGTCTAAAGAAGGTGGCACTAAAATCAAAGGCTGCTGCGTTCAAAAACACGTCGTTTGATGCTTGGAGTAGCCCGGAGATGTTGTAAGCAGAGCTGCTTTCATCATCCAATTGGTTATCAGAAAGACTGATGATTCCAATTTGCGCTTCCACCTCAGTGAGGTCAATCTCCATCAAAATACGATCGATGTTTACGGTTTGCCCACTTTGAATCGTGATGGGCAGTTGCTGGGTAAGATACCCCTTTTTTGATACCACTAAGACTTGTTCCCCAAGCGGCAGGTTCGGATCGTCGATCTGAAAACTACCCGTCTCATCGGTGAGGTCTCCCAGTGTGGTTCCCTTAATGAGAAGTCGAGCTTCTTCAATAGGCTCACTGGAATCGGTATCAACAACAACACCTGTTACTTGTGTCTGTGCTGCAGCAAATCCGCAGATCAAAACAAGACACAGGGTGGCAAAGAATTTCTTCATGCTGTTTAGTAGTTGAGTTTAATTATTAAATAGTTAATTAATCGCGCACAAAACTACGTCTTTTGCTGAGAATAACTACTTTTGGCTCGGCTTTTGTTTAGCCCTTTACATAAACATAATATTGCAGCACAGGATGAAATTCAGATCTATTGTCTTTGGCCTTATTTGCTTGATTACCACAGCGATGGTGGCTCAGGGACAGAAATCATATAAGGTTAATACCATTGCCTTTTACAACGTAGAGAACCTCTTTGATACGGAAGATGACCCGATCACTTATGACGATGACCGTACGCCAGAGGGACGCGACCACTGGACCGAGGAGATTTACGCCGCTAAATTGGCCAATATGGCTAAGGTTATTGCCGATGTGGGCCGCGATGTTACCGGTACTGCTCCGGCACTAATTGGTGTAGCAGAAACAGAAAACCGCAAGGTTTTAGAAGACTTGGTGAACCAGCCAGAGCTATTGCCTTATGATTACGGTATCATTCAATTTGATTCTCCGGACCGTCGTGGGATCGATGTGGCGCTGCTTTACCAAAAAGCTTTGTTCACTCCTACAAACTACGAGGCGATTCCATTACTGATCTATGACAACGAAGATCGCGACAAGCGCATCTATACCCGTGATCAATTGGTGGTTTCTGGAATGCTTGATGGCGACTTGATCCATGTTATTGTAAACCACTGGCCATCTAGATCTGGTGGAGAGGCGCGCAGCCGTTACAAGCGTGTGCAAGCTGCCGAGCTCAACAAAAGTATTATAGACTCTTTGCATAGCGCAGATCCTTATGCGAAAATCATCACCATGGGTGACCTCAATGACGATCCAACCAACAAAAGTGTCAAGAAGGCTTTGGGTGCCAAAGCAGATAGAGACAAGGTTGGGCCAAAGGAACTGTACAATCCTATGGAAGCCATGTTCAAAAAAGGTCTGGGAACCTTAGCGTATCGCGACGGTTGGAACCTTTTTGATCAGATCATTCTTTCTGATGCACTGTTGGAAGAGGACTACAGCAGCTACCGCTACTACAAGGCGGAGATCTACAACAAGGCTTATCTCTCAAACCCAAGAGGACGATACAAAGGCTATCCGTACCGGTCTTTTGCCAACGGAGGTTTTACCGGTGGTTATTCAGACCACTTTCCTGTTTTGGTTTATTTGATTAAGGAGATGAATTAGAGCTACTTAGCTCCTTATTCATAAAAGATTTTGTACCTTATAGGTATGAATATTCCATCAGAAGCTCAAGAGATCTTTCTACTCATTGGGGCCATTTGCCTCATTTGGGGCTTCGTGACCTTCTTCACCAGAAACGGAAGGTACCACCGCAATCGCAGAAATAAACGTGCGAAGAGACAGGTTTAGCCGAAGTTTACCTCTAACTGTTTATTATCAAGAGGTTTATCAAACAAGCCCGGGAAGAGCGGTGAATGATAAACTTGAACATCCTCTGGATTAATGAATCTTATTTCATATTCATGCCATTCGGGTACACTTATGGTTGCAATTTGCTTTGCTTTGACTCCATGACGACGGTCTTGTAGTCCAAACTTTACTTGTTTTGAAGTGATCTCATTTCCGGTCGTTTGATCAATTAACGACATGGAGAATGCGCCAAGACGTACTTTCCACCCTCCAAGCGCATATACTTTATAAATCCCAGGCTGGATTTTAACAATCGTGCCCGAGTCATGAATGTTAATTTTATGACTCATCCAACTTATTGAATATTGAACTAAAAATAGTTCTTTTTACCGAGACTTCTAGCGAGTCTTTGATTTTCTCGGTGAGTACCGAAAACCTTTTTTATGTCACTTTTCCCATTGCCGCAAAAGTGACCAAAAGGTCTAGCCCCTTCAAAGTCTGTTTTTACGCTCCGATTTCTTAACTCACTGTAATCTACGCGTAAAACCGTTCGCAAAATCTGAAGTAGCAACTCAGTTGCTACAATCTAACCGATCTTTGCTCACCTACAGACGCTACGCAGAAGGGGCAAATAAAGCATCAGAACAAACTATAATACCGCCGGCACCGATTTATAGTAATTGTAAGGCGTTAAGAAAACGGGAAGCCTTGGACCGTTTTTAGCCGAACAATTCGGTTTTTGAGCTTGCATAAATTCTACATAATGCAAGCGAGAAAAATCATGTTCGGGAAAGGCTAGAGTTTTTGCGGTACTTCAATCACAATGTCCACGGGACATTGTTCATTCAGTAATTTGGGCAATGCAAAAAAGAAAGAGAAAAAGGTGAAATGACCTAGCTTTGAATGCCGTGACTAGCTTCAAAACTATTTATAACTCCCCGCGCAAGGGATTGCAACAAACTACCATGTAGTGTGGAAAGCCCGGTGCTGCGCAGCAGCATGCGCCAAAAAGTTAATCAAACCACTGTCCCCAAGGAATACGGCTCAAAAGCAACACAAACGCAAGGGTATAGAAGATCATCAAAGTCTTGAATTTGGGTCTAGAGACCAATTTCTTCTTGTGCTTTGAATATCCGATTGTGATTAAGGCGACAACGATCAACATTACTGTTGGATGTTCCACTGCATTTAAGCGCAATACAGAGTCTTTCATCACGGTTCCCATACCGTTAGCGCTAATGGACTTCAAACCTAAAGGAGAAACAAAATAAAGCACCAATCCGATCAATAGTTGAATGTGAGTAACGATCAATGCAAACAAAGAGATTCTAAAATCCTTTGCGCCGTAATCGCGTTTGCTAAAAAAGCCGAGTAGTGCGTTAAAAGTCGCTAAAAAGACTACAAGAACGACTAAATAGGCCCAATATGAATGTAAAAACTGAACGGTGGTGTACATGATTATTGAAGTTGTTTACACAAAGGTAAGACATAAAAAATAACCCTGCAGTAGAACACAGTTCACTGCAGGGTTAAATATTTGTTTAAGCTGTTTTGCTTAACCTATTCGGCTTAGTTGAATAGGTAACGCAATCCAAGCTGCATTTGCCATCTTGAAGATTGCAATCCGAAGTCATCAATTACACGAACTCCTTCGTCAAACTGAGTAGGATCGAAAGTAAAGGCTGGATCTGGTCCTGCAGTTACTGTAGTTAACAATCCAACGTTTCCTGGTACGAAGTTACGCTGACCCCAGTCTTTGTTCAACAAGTTGGTGAAGTTGAAGATATCCAAAGACGCCTGGAAGGTGTGCTTTGTTTGTCCGATCTTCAAGCTAAAGTCTTGCAACAATTTGAAGTCAATAACGTGGCTCCATGGTCCGCGGTCTCCGTTACGCTCAGCGTACTGACCTCTGCGTGAACGCAAGTAGTCATCACCTTCAATGAACGCATCAAGAGCGGCCCACTGCTCAGCACTTGTAAGACCTCCGTCTGCAGATTGATCAACTAGGTTGATCTCACCTTGGTTAGCAGGAACGTAGATAAGCGCGTTGTCACGTGAGTCATCATTCAATAGGTCACGTCCTTCACGGTAAGTATAACTGAATGGGTTTCCTTGAACACCTTCATAGAAGAATCCAATAGTAGTCTTCACGTTCTCATTCCAAGAGATCTCGTAAGACGCATTAGATGTAATACGGTGTCCTAAAGAGAAATCAGAACGAGCATCAACCGTTAGGTCTCCGTTCTTTCCTCTTACCGTCTGACGGTTTCTCCACTGAGAAGAGTTCTGAGAAGAAGTCCCGTCAAATACTTTGAAGGAATCTCCATAAGACCAAGATACTTGTCCTTGGAATCCATTCTCAAACGGCTTGCGGATAGTCGCAGTTACGTTATAAGCGTGTCCAAGACTCGTATTAGAAGCTAGGATGATACGTCCGTAAGTATCATCGATCTCATCACGACGATCGTATGTAGGACGGTTATCAGCTCCATTCAAAGTTCCTGTTGGGCCTTTTAGGTTAAGGTTCTGATAAAGAATGTCACTAATTACATCAGTATACAAGAAATCGGCAGTTGCGATAAGTCCCCAGAAAGGAAGCTTCTGATCTACTGCGATATTGTACTTCATTACCTGTGGCAATTTGAAGTTCTCTGCAATAAGGTCAATGTTTCCACCAACACCTCCAGAACCTGGAGCTGGATCTTCAAACTGGTTGTTTACGTCTGGCTCAAAGTCCTGTCCAAACTCAAAGTTAAATCCACCAGTGATACCGTTGTTGTTGTAAGTTCCACCGGGCCATACCAATGGAAGTCTTGAAGTAAATACTCCAATACCACCACGAACCTGAGTTTTGCTTTCTCCGTTTACATCCCAGTTGAATCCAAGACGTGGAGCAAACAATGGGTTAGCGCGAATGGTCTGTCCTACACGAGCTCCTTGAAGATCTTTTCCAGCCGCTTCCAATAATGGAATGGTACGGTTGTTAAAGTCATCATTGGCCAATCCATCTTCCCAGTAAGGAACATCAACACGAAGACCGAAAGTCACTTTCAAGTTATCAGTTGCTTGGAAATCGTCTTGAGCGTAGAATCCTAGCTGAGAAGCTGAGAATTCAGCAGCACCTGCAGAATCATCACCTACAGCACCGTTACCCAATAGAGAATATCCGTGTTGGTAAACATCAGCCTGCTGACCAGTCAAGAAACGCTCCAATCCACTAGAGATAAGCACTCCGTTGTCATCAAACTCGTCTTCAAAAGTATAGTCACCAAAGTTAAAGGCGAAGAACAAGTTCTTCACTTTAGCGTATTCAAAGTTCGCACCCAAGGTAATGGTGTGACGCCCTGAATAGATCTCGAAGTTGTTGTTGATAGTAAATACATCTGTATTCAACAAGTTCGCAGTAGAGAATGGCTCAGATCCAAAAGAGATAGTACCGTTTCCATCCTGAATGTCTACAGTTGGGAATGGATTACCAGAAGGATCACGGTCATCACGTACCGTAGTATAACCAATAACCAAGTTGTTTGCTACGTTGGTTCCAGAATAACGCCACTCAAAAGCAGTAGAGTTAGTGGTGGTAATGAACTCCTCAGAACCGTTGATGAATCCGATACGGAATGGGTTTGAGTTACGTGCTTCCAAGTTGTCTGCCTTCACATAAGAGTGACGCAAAGTAAACTTGTTCGCGTTGTTCAAGTTGTAGTCTAACTTAGCAGTAATCTTGTCAGAAGTCAAAGTACGCGTGTTAGCGTCAAAGATTCCTGGGTCATACCCGTAAGTAGAACGCAAGAAATTTACCAAACCGTTCAAGTCTTCCAAAGAAGAACGTCCTTCATACTGGCTGAAGTTGAATGGCTGAGGAGTTTCCTCATCCTGACGCTCATAGTTGATGAAGTAGAACAATTTGTCCTTGATGATTGGACCACCCACACGAACTCCGTAAAGCTGAGCAGAGAAATCGTCAAGGCTTTCGCGAGCTTCACCTTCTTCTACTAGACCCGTTGGAGTTTTTCCAGCTAGGCTTTGGTTACGTAGGTAGAAGTAAGCAGATCCTTGAACTTCATTGGTACCAGAACGCGTAATGGCGTTGATGGAACCTCCGGAGAAACCAGATTGACGTACATCAAACGGAGCAATGTTGATCTGGAAAGATTCAACCGCATCCACAGAGAATGGGTTAACTCCAGTTTGACCTCCGTTAGTACCTGATCCTGCAAGACCAAAAACGTCGTTGTTTACAGCACCATCAATGTAGATCGCGTTGTAACGGTTGTTTTGACCTGCAAGAGAGATAGAGAATCCGTCGTTCCCTTCCGTAAGCTGTGCTTGCGGAGTCACACGAGCGAAGTCAGCGATAGAACGAGTAACCGCAGGTAGTGTTGCAATGTCTCTAGAGGTTACTGTGGTAGCTGTTCCCGTTTTCTTAGAGTCGAAAACGTTGTTTCGCTGTGCAACGATCACAACCTCGTCAAGTGCAGAAGTAGACTCAGCAAGGTTTACACTGATTTTTTGTGAGTTACCTAGTTGCAAGAACACTCCGTTTCTGGTGAAGTCTTCAAATCCTACGTAAGAGATAGTCACAGTGTAAGGACCACCTGCTCTCATGTTAGAGATACGATAAAAACCGTCATAATCGGTTATCGCACCGTAAGTTGTCCCTGTTGGAGTGTGGACAGCAACCACATTAGCTCCAAAGAGAGGTTCGGCATTGGTGTCAAGGACACGACCGTTCATGCCCCCTGTAGTTACCCCTTGCGCAAATGCACTTGCACCGAGCAACAAACAAGCCACGGTTAAATAGAAAGTAATTTTTCTCATAAAACAGTTAATTTTGATTGGTACAAAAGTATTACTAAGTGCGCACTTTTAACATTACCTTAAGGTTAAATAAGCACTTTTTGATACTTTCTTAAGATACAGCTTAATACCGTAGATAATCTGATAGAAATCATTAACTATCAGATAATTATTAACCGTTTTTAAGAAATTCCTAAAAAATTATACAATCAAGTTGCTCCTTCAATGGCTTGATGTATTCGAAGTATTGTGGCCTCAGGGAGTCTGCCAAAGGCTTAGAGGCGGGTAAGTCTTGTTTAAAAGGATCTACTTGCTCCCCGTTTTTCCAAAAACGATAGCAAACATGAGGCCCTCCGGTATTACCCGTCATGCCGACCCAACCGATCACATCGCCTTGTCTCACAAAGTCTCCAACCTTAACATTTTGAGCCTTCATGTGCAGGTATTGCGTAGAATAGGTACTGTTGTGTTTGATCTTTACGTACTTCCCATTACCCCCGCGTCTTGTGGATTCTGTTACTGTTCCATCCGCAGTAGCAATGATCGGGGTGCCAACAGGCGCTGCAAAGTCGGTTCCGCGGTGTGGTCTAACTTGGTTGCCATAATATGTAATACGTCTTCTGAGGTTATATCTGCTTGAGATTCGGTAATTAAAACGAATGGGGGATTTTAAAAAGGCGCGACGCAAGTTGTTAGCCTCTTCATCATAATAATCCAGCCCAAGGTCTTTATTCTCCACAAAACTAAAGGCGAGCAGTGGAGTTCCCTTATGTTCAAAATAAGCGGCTTTCACCTCATCAATTCCCGCAGGAATAGAATCATTGATATAACGTTCTGTGTAAACCACTTTAAAACGATCTCCTTTTTGCAAGGCAAAGAAGTTGATGGTCCAGGCGTAGATGCTCGCTAGTTTGTCGGTCATCACTGGGCTGATTCCCGCTTCATCTAAAGCCTCAGAAAGAGAGCTATTGATCACTCCAAAAGCAGTCTTTTCAACTACAGTTAACGGTTTGCGACCGTGATAGGCCTTGGCAATGCTGTCGCGCAAGTCAACAACAGTATATTCTATCTTACTGTTTTCGTAGATGAAAACTTGGGCGGTGTTTAAACTATCTTTAGAATTGAGTACCACATAGGGCTTACCGGAATTGATCCGACGCACATCAAAGCTGTCCTTTACCGCTTCCACAGCGCTATAAACCTTTGCAGCAGGAACGTGGTGATTGTCCATAATTACACCAAAGGTGTCGCCATTGCGAACCGTATCGCGTACTACATTAAAATCGTTGAGGATAAATCCGTAGGCCTCTTCTATCTTGGGAGCCTCTACGATGGTGGCAACTTCTTCTACTGGTTTCTCCTTTTCACAAGCCCAGCACAGTCCAAGTACTATGCTCAGCCACAATAATTTTTTCAATGTTGTTTGGTTTTTGCGCTGTTATAAGCATGAGTCATCCACTCACGCCCCCAATTCTCCTTTTCTTCGGGAGTCCAAAGATTGGGAAAATAATGGATTTTATGAAAACTTGGTGGAAGAAAATCTTTCCAATTGGTTCCTCCGGTTGCCAAGACCGTTTTGCCCTCTTTGTGCAGGTACCTAAAGGCAGCACCCATGTGCATTAGCAACCAATTGACATTAGCGTTAACGTCAAATTTTCGTAATTCGTTTATCAGGGCCGGGTTATTTTTTTCGCCTTCGGGTAAGGCTAAGTATTTGTGATACAACGTTTGCCCTTTGACCTCATTCATGATTCGAATAAAACGCGGCGTATAGCGAAATTCGAACTGCTTTAAGGTAAGGGTCTTGTTTTTGGTTTCCAGATCGGTGGCACCGCGTTTCCAGTAGATCTGTTCGTACATATCCTCTATAGAATCTGCTTCAGAGTAATCCTCTCGAACTGACACGTGAACCAAGTTTTCCATAGGTGTGCTGTAGAATTCGATCATGCGGTATTGGGCCGATTGAAATCCGCTCGCAGGTAGCAGCGACATGCGGAACTTCAAGAACTGCTCCTTTTCCATCCCACGAATCATCACATCAAAGGAATCGATCAAAATTCTAAAGTATCTGTTGATGCGCTCCAATTTTTTGATAAAGAATTCCGCCTGCTGAAGCTTATCGTCAATGATCTGCTTCTGCTCATGAATGATGAGCTTAAAGTAGAGTTCGGTGATCTGGTGATAGCCAATAAAGATCTCCTCGTCTGGAAAATACGTCCGAGGAATCTGCAAACTCAATAAAGTGTCCAAGTGGATATAATCCCAATAGGTCAGGTAACGATCGTAAAGCAAGCCACCCAGATAAGACTTCATGTCCTGTCCGGAGTTTTTGAATTTCTCTTCTAATTTCTGGAGTTGGTTGTTTAGTTGATCATCCATAGACGTTAATCTACTTGTAATTTAAAAGAGTGCTTTAAACCTTTGAATTCCACAAGGTCGGCTTTGAGATTGCCAACGGCCAAACTCGCTTTGATACGCACCGGAATGCGGTTGTCATCATCGGAGACCCAAACGGTGAGACTTTCCTTCTCTTTAAAGACACGCCCAGCTTGCACATAAGGTCTAAAGACCATACACGGCACTTTTCCAAATTTGGTTTTAAGCGTTTCTCTGTAGAGGAATTTCAGACGGAATTTATAGTTCTCCTTATCAAAGAACATATTCATCTCCGTCACATCGCCTTCTTTCATATTAGACACATCCAAACGGTTGCGCAAATAGTAAAAGGCCGATACCATGTCCTGAGCATCTTTAGGGAAACTCAAGGTCTCTTTATTGTTGTGTTTTTTATTGAAGACCAACGCCTGATTAGTCTCGTGATCAAAATCGATCTGAATGTCTTTGGTGTGTCCGCCTTCATCGATCTTTCTAATGAATCGATACGGAATGTCTTTATCGGTATCAATATAGGATTCGTAATAATCCTCTACGTTGAAGAATAACTTGGTCACTCCCGTGGTGCGCCCTTCGCCTTTGACATGATACACAGATTTCCCATTGAGGGTTTCCTCATCAACTTCCAGGGTAGCATAACCGGCGGTGATCAGGCCGTAATGTATCCTAAAACGGAACCATTCGCCATCGCCATAAGCCTTTTTAGACTGGGCAATACTGGCACTGACGGCAAGCAGTAAGACTAGGGTTAATATGCGTTTCATAGTAGGTGGGCGTTATGTGTTTTATAGGGGGAGTACAAGTTCCATTCCAAAAAGTAGGAAAAAGGCGGATAGCAAATCCGCCTTTAACTATTATTTAGCGTTTTTATAAGGTTCCACGGGCTTCTTGTTCACGTTCAATAGCCTCAAAAAGTGCCTTGAAATTTCCTTTCCCAAAGGACTGAGCTCCCTTGCGTTGAATGATCTCAAAGAACATCGTTGGACGGTCCAAAACCGGTTTTGTAAAGATCTGCAGCAAATAGCCTTCATCATCTCGGTCAATAAGCACACCCAATTCCTTAAGCGGTTCTAGGTCCTCGTCTATCTCTCCCACTCGGTCCAAAACGGTATCGTAATAGGTCTCTGGCACGTAGAGGAACTCTACCCCATTGTCACGCAATTGCCCCACAGTTTCAATAATGTTGTCTGTAGCTACTGCGATATGCTGCACTCCAGCACCGTTGTAGAAGTCAATATACTCCTCGATCTGAGATTTCTTGCGGCCTTCGGCAGGTTCGTTGATCGGGAATTTAATTCGACCGTTTCCGTTAGACATCACCTTACTCATCAAGGCGGTGTATTCTGTAGAAATATCGTTGTCATCAAAAGAGACCAATTGGGCAAAGCCCATCACTTTGGCGTAGAATTCACACCATTTGTTCATCTCATTCCAACCTACATTTCCAACCATGTGGTCAATATACTTGAGCCCAACATTCTTAGCAGTCACTGGCTTATCCCAAGCTTTGTAACCTGGCAAAAATGGTCCGTCATAGGCAGAGCGCTCGACAAATACGTGAACGGTCTCTCCATAAGTGTGAATACCAGAAAGCACCACTTTTCCATTGGCATCTTCTCTGGCGGTAGGCTCCATATAAGGCTCTGCACCGCGCTTTACCGTTTCTTCAAAGCTCTTTTTAGCATCGTCTACCCAAAGGGCAACAACCTTTACACCATCTCCGTGATCGTTGATGTGCTGGTTGATCGGGCCTCCCGGTTTTAGCGGCGAGGTCAGTACCAAACGAATTTTGTCTTGTTGCAAAACATAAGACACAGTGTCCTTGTTTCCGGTTTCCAATCCGCTGTAAGCAATTGGCGTAAAGCCCCAGGCGTGCTCGTAATAAAAAGCAGCCTGCTTGGCGTTACCTACATAGAGTTCTACAAAATCGGTTCCTAATAGTGGCAAAAAGTCATCGGCTTGAGGTACAATTTTCTCTAAAGCTTGTGATGTATTATCTGTAATCATTGTTTTTAGTTTTAAGGGTGATGTAAATAAATAAAGGCTTGATAAGAAAAAGCGGTCCTTACCACATCGCCCTACAATGCGTAGACAGTATGTATTTATGTCTAACTCCAACCATGACTTAAAGTAATCGTTGTCTGCGATCTTCATGGCTTCTTCGGTCACCTTTAAAGGTTTAAAAGTGTCAACCATTACGGCCAGTTCATCTGTTTTAACTTGTCCAAAGCTGCGCTCTGTTGCTCCCGGATGCGGTCCGTGAGGAATTCCGGCAGGGTGCAAGGAGATGTGTCCAGCATCTATATCGTTTCGACTCATAAAATCACCATCTACATAATAGAGCACCTCATCACTGTCAATGTTACTGTGATTGTAGGGTGCTGGTATGCTCTGCGGATGGTAATCGTACAGTCTTGGCACAAAAGAACACACCACAAAAGCGTCCGTCTCAAAGGTCTGATGCACTGGAGGCGGCTGGTGGATGCGTCCCGTTATGGGTTCAAAATCGTGAATAGAAAAGGCGTATGGATAGTTGTATCCGTCATAACCCACCACATCAAAGGGATGCGTGGCATAGACCATATCAAAAATGTCGTTTTGCTTTTTGATCTTGATCAAGAAATCGCCTTTCTGGTCGTGTGTTTCCAATTCCTGCGGACGGCGGAGATCACGTTCACAGAAAGGAGAATGTTCCAATAACTGCCCAAACCAATTGCGATAGCGCTTGGGCGTGTAAATTGGGCGGTAAGATTCTACAATGAACAAGCGGTTATCATCAGTGTCAAATTCAATTTTGTAAATAATTCCGCGAGGTACGAGCAGATAATCTCCGTATTTAAAATCGAGATTCCCCATATGGGTCCGGAGCTTTCCGCTTCCTCTGTGGATGAAGATGAGCTCATCGGCATCAGTATTCTTGTAGAAATAATCTTTTTGAGATTCCGTTGGAGCCGCTAAAATGATGTTGCAATCGCTGTTGGTCAAGATGATCTTGCGGCTTTCCAAATAGTCCGCGGTTGGTGGCACTTTGAATCCGTGTAAACGCAAGGATTGCATATTGTTCTCACGTGCCACTTTGGGGGCAACGCTGTATTGATTGTCAATGGATTTGACCTGAGTCGGTCGGTGCTCGTGGTACAAATTGCTGGACATTCCGTCAAAGCCAATGGTACCAAAGAGCTGTTCGGCATAAAGCGTGCCGTCTGGTTTGCGAAACTGGGTGTGTCGCTTATGTGGGATCTTCCCTAAAGAATGATAAAAAGGCATCTGTTTGAATTGTTACGTTAGTAAAGAGTTAGGCTATACCCCTACGGGCCGTACAATTCCTTATTCCGGATTGCGCTTGAGCCTGTCTCGTAGCTTAAAAAACAGCCTGTTATTGCGTTTGAATGCCATTACACAAATATCGAAAAAATAAGCTTCGTTCGGACAGAAATTCCCCCTGAATTGGGCGGTAGAATGTCGTAGTGAGGATTTAAAGTACAAAAAAAGCAATTGCTGCCTCAATTTCAGCATAGCAGCGCTACGTTGAAATTGAAAAGTAAAACGAAGTGTTTGCTTTTGAAGTAATTTAAAAACGCAACAGATCTTCTACTGTTCAATTCAGGTTATCAAAACCAAAATCCTAGGGACACATACCAATTGCTTTCCGCCACTTCTGGAGAATAACTGTAGATGAGTTGTAGTGGTCCGGCAAAGGTTTCAAAACCATAACCCAGTCCGTATCCGGAGTAATCAATACCGTCAATCCACTGGTTATTGGTAAATAGATTATTGCCAATATTGGCAATATTGACCACGCCAAAGAGGTGGTTTTTGGCAAAGAGTTCATAGTCTAAGCGCAGGTCTGCCTTTAAATAAGTGTCTCCTCTAAAACTCAAAGGTTCCAGGCCAATAAAAGGCATCAAGTTACCCGTCTGTCTAAAACCGTAGCCACCTAAAAAGAAGTCGAAGGTACGGGTAGAGTCATCTCCAATTTTAAAGCCGCCTTCTGTCCCAACAAAGACGGTAAAATCTCCAAAACGCTTGGCGCCACCCAAACGAGCTTTAGCAATAGAAAACTCCTTGAATCGATCGTTTCTCCCAGATGCAGTGAGATACACATTCATTTGGCCTTCAAAGAAGAAGCCTTTGGTTGGGAAGTAGACATCGTCTCTTGTATCGTACTTCAAAAACCCGAGCAAACTGCCGTAATCGGTCTCATCAAAATAGGTTCGCGATTCCCCTGGAGTGAGCCCAAAAGTGTCACTGAACTGATTGAACCGCTTGTGTTCCACGCCAACTCCAAAGGCAAAAGCATTACCAATGAGCGTCTGCACATAGACTTGATTGGTCCACTCAAAATATTCTAAAGCCAGCTTATTCAGTGTCCCCGGGTCAATAACATCGTTTAAAAACAACTCTTGAGGCACGTTGGTCTCAAACTGGTTCAAATAAGACCGCAATCCAATACTCCAGTAGTAACCTTTGTCTACATAATAGTCAAAATTGTAGCGGATATTATCTCCAGCGATAAGGTCCAAAGAAACAATATCATTATTGGTCAAAACACGCTTAAAGGTCATATTGACCAGCGCGGCACTCTTGTACAAATTGTCATAGTGAGCCCCCAAACGCAAGAGCATGCGACTTTTACTTTCTTTTAGGGTGATGGAAACCTGAGTGGAGTCGTCCTGCGTTTTATTAAAATCGTAATCAATGGCCTGAAAATTCCCGGTGGCCATTAAGTTTTTTACCCCATCACTAAAGCTGGCAAAGCTGGTCTCAGACGGAGATTTTAATCGCAGTTTCCCCAAAACATAGGAGCGGGTGTACTTTTCATTCCCGCTAATGTCCACGCGGTTGATCTTTAGTGTTTCTGAAGGCTGATTCACTTTGTATTCCAGCGGAGGATTTTGCTGCTTAGCTGCCAATTCCTTCATAGCATCCAACTGTTCAAGAGCAGCATCAATACCGGATTGCACAATGGCATTGCCTCGATCAAAAGAGACCACGGTAAAATCATCAATTGCCGGATTAATATAAATGTCCGTTTTTGGAATCTTGGTATCCATGGCCTGAATGGTCCTGAAATTGTTGATCTGCACCAAAACGTCCAAAGCCGAGGCCAACTGCTCTCGGTCACGGAGTTCATCTTGCACATCGATCCCAATAATTATGTCCATGCCTTTGGCGCGCAGTTCATCTACTGGATAGTTGTTGATCACCCCTCCGTCTATCAAAACACGTCCGTCTAATTCTACTGGGCTAAACAAGGAAGGTAAGGCCCCACTGGCCGTCAAGGCACGCGGTAAATACCCAGATTCTAACATGACTTGAGTTCCCAACTCTACATCCGTAGCCATACAGAAAAACGGAATGGGCATTTGGGTGAAGTCTACTTCGCCACCTAAATGTTGGGTAAGTTGCCAAAGCAAATTATACACGTTTTGCCCTTTAGAAAAGGAAGCAGGCACTCCCACTTTAAATCCATCAAAAGGAAGGGTAATGGCATATTTTTCCGCATCGGCCTTTTCATAGAAGGTTCGAGCATCTCGCGGCAATTCATCCTGAATGAGTTTATCAAAGTCCTGAGCCCTAAAAATGGAATCCAACTGTGTAGCTGAATAGCCCGATGCATATAGTCCTCCAATAATAGCGCCCATGCTGGTACCGCCAATATAATCAATGCGAATCCCGGATTCCTCAATCACCTTGAGGGCTCCAATATGTGCCAAACCCTTGGCGCCACCACCACGCAGCACTAGGCCCGCTTAAAGGACGAGGGGTTGCTAGTGGGCCTTTAAACTGCCACTCAGCATTAAAAGAATAAAAAGAAAAGTAGCGCGCAGTCGCATGATTTAGGGGGTGATGTTAAAATGTCGGGCAATCAAACTTGCCTTGCTTACACCTACAAGTTGCTCCAATTCTTCAAAGGTTGCGTTGCGAACTCGCTTAGCGCTTTTAAAATGTTGCAATAAAGTGATCACCGTTTTCTCACCAATACCAGGAATGGTCTCCAATTCAGTTTCTAAAGCTTCTTTACTGCGCTTGTCACGGTGGAAGGTGATCCCAAATCGGTGGGCCTCATTTCTGAGCTGTTGAATGATGCGTAGCGTCTCTGACTTCTTGTCCAAATACAAGGGAATCGGATCGTCTGGAAAAAACAATTCTTCCAAACGCTTGGCAATACCTACAATGGCGATCTTCCCACGCAAATCTAAGGCCTCAAGCGCTTTTAGTGCTGAGGACAACTGTCCTTTTCCCCCATCAATGACAATGAGTTGCGGCAAGGGTTGTTCCTCTTCTAACAAGCGTTTATAACGGCGATAGACGACCTCCTCCATAGAGGCAAAATCATCTGGACCCACTACGGTTTTAATGTTGAATTTTCGGTAATCGCGCTTGCTGGGCTTTCCGTTTTTAAAGACGACACAGGCAGCCACTGGATTGGTCCCTTGAATATTCGAGTTGTCAAAACACTCAATATGACGCGGCTCTTCAGAAAGGCGCAAGTCCTTTTTCATTTGGGCCATGATACGATTCTCATGACGGTTTGGATCTGTGATCTTGGTCTGCTTAAAGCGCTCCATACGGTAGTATTTCGCATTGCGGATGGAGAGATCCAAAATGTGTTTCTTATCGCCCATCTTAGGCACATGCACCTTGATATCATCGCCTAAATCCAACTTAAAAGGCAGGTAGATCTCCTTGCTTTGGGAATCAAAACGCTGTCGCATTTCTACCACGGCTAAACTCAGCAGCTCTTCATCAGATTCATCCAACTTCTTTTTCATCTCCAAGGTGTGCGAACGCACAATAGAACCGTAGGAAAGCTGTAAAAAGTTTACATAACCGTAGCTCTCATCGGAAACAATGGAACACACATCAACATTGTTGATCTTTGGGTTGACTATAGTCGATTTGGCCTGATAATTCTCTAAAACGGTGAGCTTTTCTTTGATCCGTTGGGCGTCCTCAAACTCCATAGCGGCAGCGTGATCTTTCATTTGCTGCTTAAATCGCCCTATGGAATCTTTAAAGTTTCCTTTGATGATCTGGCGGATGGCATCGATATTCTGATTGTATTGATCTTCTGAATACTTGTTCTCACAAGGCCCCAAACAATTGCCCAAGTGAAATTCCAAACAAACCTTGTATTTGCCCGCATCGATCTTGGTTTGGGCCAGATCGTAATTGCAGTTGCGCAGTGGATACAGCCCTCTAATGAGATCCAAAAGGGTATGCACCGTTTTCATGCTGGTGTACGGACCAAAGTACTCAGAGCCATCTTTGATCACGCGACGCGTTGGGAACACTCTTGGGAAGCGTTCTTTTTTGATACAGATCCACGGATAGGTTTTGTCGTCTTTGAGTAAAACATTGTAGCGTGGCTGCTGATTCTTGATCAAATTATTTTCCAAAAGCAAAGCATCGCTTTCGGTCTCCACCACAATGTGTTTGATCTGGACGATCTTTCTGACCATCACCCGAATCCGACCGTTATCATGCTGTTTGGTAAAATAAGAAGAGACCCGCTTCTTTAGATTCTTCGCCTTCCCCACATAAAGCAATTTGCCCGCCTCATCATAATATTGATATACGCCAGGAGCATCGGGAAGGGTAGAAATTTGAAGTTTTACAGAAGCCTGATCCATAACCCAAAGATACAGGATGTCTGCAATATTGCCGCTGTCATTACTGCAGAGTTTTTAACCTCCATTTTCAAAAAACAGTCCAATTTAAAATCCAAGGTGGCAGTGCTTGCGTATCTAAAATAGAACCGACAAAAATCTTTGCCATGCGCAACACACTATTGCTTTTTTCTTTTTTGCTGATGGGATTCAGTCTTATAGCACAATCCCTCAGTGGAACCATCCAAGATGCAACAGCGATACCGCTCCAAGATGTTGTGGTGATCAATACCACCAACAATACCCACACCCATACCGATGCCAACGGATACTTTGAACTGTCGGATCTAATGCAAACTGATACTATTCAATTTTCACACATTGGTTACGAAACCTTGAGTTTTACAGCTACGGATTTCATTCAAAAAGATGACAATATTTGGTCTTTGGAGCCTTCTCGTCTTTCCCTGGATCAAATTGTGATCAGTCCTGGAGTTCCCCTAGACGTGCAAATGGTGGATGTGGACCTAAAACTGAATCCGGTACAATCCTCCCAAAGACTGTTACAAAGAGTGCCTGGGCTATTCATCGGTCAACACGCAGGAGGTGGAAAAGCGGAGCAGATCTTCCTGCGCGGATTTGATATTGATCACGGGACAGACATCAACTTAAGCGTTGATGGATTACCTGTCAATATGGTCTCTCACGCCCACGGACAAGGCTATAGCGATCTGCATTTTGTAATCCCAGAGACCTTGAGCAATATAGACTTTGGCAAAGGCCCTTATGAGGCCAATCGCGGGGATTTTACTACTGCAGGTTATGTGGCCTTCAACACCAAAGATAGAATTGAC
>NZ_JABSPU010000039.1 GCF_013214815.1 Gilvibacter sp. | reverse complement strand
CGATCTCCTCTTTGATATTTTCTTCGGTGGATTCTAATCGGTAGTAATCCAACAACTTTTCCATATGTCGTTTGTTGCCGTATTTGGTTATCGGTACGATCAAATCCGTTTTGTTCAGCTCATATCCTTCTATTTCAATGGCCTTGTAGGGAAGAGCAGTCAGCAAAAGGTCTACATCCTCTGTGCTGAAATCGTGATAGAGAAGCGCCGTTTGCCCTCGCTTAACCTGTAAAGTGTCCGGGCTCATCAGTGCAGCCACGATCTCTTTCGTTTTAGATGCGCGCACGTCCATTTTTGGCTTTTTACGCGTGTATTTGAAGGACTCTAAAAAGAAGTCCTGCAGGCCTTGGTTTACTTCGTCTTGTCCCAAACAAGTATATAGCTGAACCAAATGGTCATCTACATACATGGTTTGAATGAACTGTTGCACATTACTGTTAGGGTTCACAATACGGGCTTTGATGCCCGGTATTCCGTTGATATTGATCAACTCTTTTTCTGCAATAGAGTCTTGGTATTCCAGAATATCCACCAGGGCTGTATCCAGGTAGGCATTAATATCCTTAGTGCGATACAGTGGATTCAATTTGCTGGTTTCCATCATATATAATCCGCCGGAATTGGCTGAGGTAGCCGTATAAGATTTGGTGTATAGGAATTCGTCGGCATCGGTGCCTTCTTCTTCAGAGAAGAGCGTTAAGGCAGCAGGAGATTGCATGGTGAACAGATCCTCGTATTCGAAATCTGAAACCTCGTCCTCCAAAAAGGGCTCCAACTTAAAACTGGTAAAGAAACGAGAGTTAGGATCTACTTCTGCGCCTTTTTCCTTGGCCTGTGCCATTAAGGCATAACTTCTGTTACCGCGGAAGTAAAACTTGAATACTCCGTTGTACATATTAAAGAAGTTCAAATAAGCGATAAAGCCTCTAACGCCTTGTTCTTCAAATTTATAGGGCTCTCCAACCAATTCAATTCCAGCTCGTAATTCCGCCCCTAGAGTCTCTAGGATTTCTTCCTGATTGACCAAATAATAACCTTCGGGTTGATCATTATATCGAATCAAGTAGTTGTAATCTAACTGAGGGTCAGAAATGAAATCAATGTTCATAAAATAAGGTTCTCCTTCAGGGTCCAGAGGATTCTCTACTTCGCGATCCATATCCTGCATTTCCACATCAGGGATCTCCACACTAAATGCGCCTTTTTCGTTGGTGTAGCGACGCCATTCTCCTTGATAGGTAGCATCTGGATCCGGTTCTGTAAGGCTTATGGATTCAAAAAAGGCATCTGCACTGCCGCCGTTTACGCCCATTTCTGTGGTCTCTATCAAAAAGGCCATAAACTGCTCGGACTCCACATTGATGGCGAATCGGAGAAATTCATCGTCTGAGTTCTTAACCACACATTCGTAGAAATCCTGTCCGTCAATTTTGTATTCACGCTCGCTTACAATGTTTAATTCTGTGTTGTCATCGTCTGAGAAATAATCCGCCAAAAATCCCTTGATGTTCTTTTCGGAGATCACGGGCATGGGCAGTTCCTCGCTTAACATATAGGCAAAGGTCAAACCAGAGAGCAGATCGGGTGTGTAATAGACCAGCAGTGGATCTCTTTGGTAGTATTCTGGTTGGATAGGCGTGCGCAGGGTCAAGCCGTATTTGGGATGCTTGTTTTCAAACCAACCGGTGGGATCGGGTTGATAATCTTCATAGTTGTCAGAATTGTTGAAGGTAACCGCTACAGCTTCTACCTTAAAGCCCTCATTGCGCAGTAAATTGATCAATCCTTCATCTCCTGGTAAATGTGCAGCTCCAACAGCGGCAAATAAGCTCTTATCGCTCATAATTTCTACCATACTGCTTAACATAACCTTGTTGCGACGCACCATGGTGTCATCGTATTGATCGTTCTCCAAAATGAAGTTGTGAATGGCGTTGATCTCTCCAGAATTGTAGAGGGTGATCATCTTTTCCACCGTTTCCCGATATTGATCCGGACCCACCTCGATCATCTCTAAAATGCGCTTTTTTAAGACCTCATCATCAATCTCTTCCGGCAGTTCTAATTGATCTTCTACTTGTTCCAAGCCGCTAATGATCTTTCCGTTTTGAAAAGCGATGGAGTAGAGGTAGCCGTCCAAAAAGTTAGGCATGTCTTTGGTTCCGTATTCTACATCGTTTAAGGCCGCTTCAACGATGTCTGGATTGAACGTGTAATAGTCCTCCAAGGCCATCCCTTTGGCAGCCATGAATTTATCATCCAATCTTTTGTAATCCTCTTCAGAGAGTATGCGCTTGTAGATATTTTCCTTGTAAGCCTCAGAGAGCTCATCATCGATATAGCTGGTCATGCTGTCCGGGTGAAGCTCCAAAGCAAACACCTCAGAACGCTTAATAGCAGGAAGTAGCGAGTCACTGATGTTAAATACCCGCTTGTCTTGCAAATGCATGGTTCCGTAGAGGTAAGAAACACGAGAGTTATCTGCCGCGCTGATCTTCCACAGCAACTGATGCCCACTGTCTTGTCCAAAGGCGGAGAAAACGGTTAATAAACAAAGTATAATTGGCGGTAAAAGACCAGATTTGCTGGCCGAAGAGCGCAGGTAGTTCAATTGTTTATAAATAAAGGGATTTGTAACACTCAATAATAGTAATTTTAGGGCATAATATTTCTATTTCTTGAGGAAAACTTACCGATTTAAATTAGAATCCCCAGGGCGATTCAAACAACAACTCTTTGAATGGAGCAGGCAATTTGATCAGGTGGTTTGTTTGGACTCCAACACTGAAGATTCCAAAGACGCCGAATTTGATTGCGCGTTTGCCCTAGGATCGTTGGCGAGATTGTCCGCCCAAGCAGGTTCCGCTTTTCAAGCTTTAAAGGACTTTCGAGAAGTTCATCCCGATTGGATGTTTGGGTATTTGGGTTACGATCTCAAAAATGAATTGGAGAACCTGAGCTCTAACAACACCGATGTTTTAGGATTTCCTGACCTGCATTTTGTAGTTCCACAGCGCTTGATCATTCTAAAGGGGGAGATCTGCAGTTTCAGTTATCCCGAGGATTTAATCGATCTAATTATCCCAGATCTCCAAGGCATCCGGGCGACCGTTGTCGATAGGCCTGTTGAAAACACCAATACTGAGCAGTCGATTCGGGTGCGATTGAGAACCACCAAAGACACTTATTTCGAGCGTTTTGATAAGATTCAGCATCATTTGCAACGCGGAGATATCTATGAAACGAATTTCTGTCAAGAATTCTATGCTATGGATGCTACCATGGATCCTTGGCGTATTTACGACCAACTCAACGCCATAGCAGAAGCTCCTTTTAGCACCTTTGTGCGTTTTGACGACAATTACATACTATCCTCTTCACCAGAGCGCTATTTAAAACGCACTGGTGTACGAGTGATATCTCAACCGATCAAAGGAACAGCGAAACGCGGGGCTACTCCAGAAGAAGATCTTGCTTTAAAAGAAGCACTTGAGAATAATCCCAAGGAACGCAGTGAGAATATTATGATCACAGATTTAGTACGTAACGATCTTTCCCAGTTAGCGGTTCCTGGAACTGTTCAGGTAGAAGCGCTTTGTGAGTTGCACAGCTTTAAACAGGTGCATCAACTCATAAGCACTGTAGCGGCAGAGGTTCCTGAAAATACAAACAGTGTAGGGCTAATTGAAGCTACCTTTCCCATGGGAAGCATGACGGGTGCGCCAAAAGTAGCTGCCATGCAGATCGCCGAAGCCCAAGAGGATTTTAAACGCGGGGTTTACAGCGGAGCCATTGGTTATTTTGACCCTAAAGGCGATTTTGATTTCAATGTGGTCATCAGAAGCATATTATATAATGCTCAAAAGGGCTATTTGAGTTTTCCAGTCGGCGGAGCCATCACAGCAGCGGCTAATGCCAAAGATGAATATGAAGAATGTCTGCTAAAGGCCAAGGCCATGCGGGAAGTTCTGGAGAATAATTCTTAGATAAGCCTTAACAAAACCATTAGCTGGCTTATCCTATCTTTGCGCATGCTCGATTCCTTTTCAGCACAATTCGGAACGATTTTACCCAGCCTTGAGGGCAAGCGTATTTTGCTTGCTGTTAGCGGAGGATTGGACAGTTGCGTGCTTTTGGATCTTATGAGTAGGCAATCCGTTGATATCGCTGTGGTGCATTGTAATTATAAATTGCGAGGTGATGAAAGCGATGCAGATCATCAATTGGTGAAGCAACTCGCTAAAGAGCACAACTTGGTGTTGCACGATGTTGCTTTTGATACCAAAACCATGCTCGAGACCACTAAGGAATCTTTGCAGATGTTGGCCAGAGCTCTGCGTTACAGTTTCTTTGATGAATTGTGTGATGCGCACAGTTATGACTATGTCATGACCGCACACCATGCAGACGATGCTTTAGAAACTTTCTTGATGAATTGGAGTAGAGGAAGCGGTGTTAAGGGTCTGGAGGGCATTCCTCGGCAAAATGGAACTATTTTACGTCCGCTGTTGGATTTTGATCGGCATACGCTTTTGCAGTATGCTAAAGCCAATGATCTGCAATGGCGAGAAGACAGTTCTAATGCCTCAGAGGCGTATTTGAGAAATCAAGTCCGCTTGACAATTGTTCCTGCGCTCAAAGAGGTATTTCCAAACATTACTGATAAACTTAGGGAAACACAACAACATTTGCAGCAAGCCAATGATCTAATCTCGGCCTATGTGCAAGGCTTAGAAGGAGTCGTTTGGAATGCTACGACAAATGGATTGACTATTGATCTGACTGCGCTTTCCAAGGTGAATTCGCCGAATGGAGTGTTGTATCAATTATTGAGTCCTTTTGGGTTTACGGATTGGGATGCAGTATATCGATTGCCAAAAGGCCAATCTGGCACAGAGGTCCGTACGGATGAATATGAATTGCTCAATGATCGGGAATTGTTGATTTTACAGTCCATCAGCAGTAAATCATTTGAATACTATACGATTGATTCCGCAGAACAAACGGATCATTTGCCCATTGACTTGTATTTTAAGCAGGTCAAAGAGCTAAGTAGTTGTGATAAAAACACCGTTATTGTGGATGCAGATTTGCTCAATTGGCCCTTAAAGCTTAGAACATGGCAAGCGGCGGACCGTTTTTTTCCCTTCGGAATGCAAGGTTCACAGAAACTCAGTGACTACTTCATCAACCAGAAAATATCACGACTGGAAAAAGAAAAAATATGGCTACTTTGCAGCGACTCCAAGATAGTTTGGGTGGTTGGTCATCGGGCAGATGATCGCTTTAAAGTCAGCAACAACACCAAAAACCTGCTTCAGATTACATGGCGCGATTAAAATATTTATACAGTGTTCTTCTAGTTCTTTTGGCCTTTACCACTCAGGCTCAGGTCACTGATCCCATCAAATGGACTGCGGAAGTAAACCAGCAGAATGGCGATACCCTTCGCGTTACTTTGGATGCGACGATTATCCCAGAGTGGTATACCTACGCCTATTATATGGACGAGGGTGGGCCAATTCCTACGGAGATCTCCTATGAGTTTGCTGAAGGAGATTATACCGTGATAGAAGATGTTGTGGAAAGCGAGGTGAAACGCAAGTATGACGAGACCTTTGAAATGGAGATCGGGATTCATGAGGGAAGTGCACGTTTTACACAAAGTCTGGTGCAAAACAAAAAGGGCGCTCCTTTAAGCGTTGTAGTAGATTATCAATCCTGTGACGCAGAGCGCTGCATATTTGAAAATGCCATTATTCCATTAAAAGTGCCTGGAGGTACTGAAATTATTGATAATCCTGAGGCTTCAGCAAAGGACAAAGAGCTCACAGATGCTTTGGTCTTGGAGATGGGCAACACAGAATTTTTAGAAACGAACGAACAGCAAAACTCAGGTTGGAAGAACTTTTTGCTAGGATTCCTTGGAGGTCTAATCGCTTTATTAACCCCATGCGTGTTTCCAATGATTCCTCTTACCGTTTCTTTTTTCACTAAGGGATCAGAAAACAGAAAACGCGGCATTGTAAACGCCGTGCTTTACGGACTGTTTATAGCTCTGATCTACGTGTTGTTGAGTGTGCCGTTTCACGTTTTGGATTCCATCAACGAAGAAATACTCAATACTATATCGACCAATGTGACGCTGAATGTGGTGTTCTTTGTGATCTTTTTGGTTTTTGCCTTTTCGCTATTTGGTTATTTCGAATTGACTTTGCCGAGCTCTTGGGGAACTAAAATGGATCAAAAGGCGACTTCCCTTGGCGGAGTCCTGGGTATTTTCTTTATGGCGATCACCTTGGCTATTGTTTCATTTAGTTGTACCGGGCCGATTTTAGGAACCCTTCTGGGGAACTCCTTGTCCTCTGATGGCGGCGCTTGGCAGCTTACCTATGGAATTGCAGGCTTTGGATTGGCCCTAGCGCTTCCATTCGCCTTATTTGCCATGTTCCCAAACTGGCTGAATTCCTTGCCCAAAAGCGGCGGATGGATGACCACCGTTAAAGTGGTTCTAGGATTTTTGGAACTCGGATTTGCCTTTAAGTTTTTAAGCAACGCTGATTTGGTATCTCATTGGGGCTTGCTCAAGCGAGAAGTCTTCTTAGGTACATGGATTCTGTTGAGTTTAGCCTTAGCGGCTTATTTGTTCGGATTTATAAAGTTTCCGCATGACGGACCCAGAAAACGAAAAGCAGTTCCTGTGATCTTAGGGGTACTGTTTGTGGCTTTTGCAGGATACATGAGTTTGGGTATTCCCAATCCACCTAAATCCAATTTACCAGTCTTGAGTGGGTTTGCTCCACCGATGTTCTACAGCGTCTATGACAAGGAGATCTCAGACATTCATGGAGAACACACCTATACCACATTTGAAGAGGGCGTAGCAGCAGCAAAACGCCTTAAAAAGCCAATCATCATAGATTTTACTGGATGGGCGTGTGTGAATTGCAGAAAGATGGAAGAGCAGGTCTGGGTAGAACCAGAAGTCAAATCCTTATTGCATGATGAGTATGTTTTGCTCTCACTTTACGTAGATGACCGCGAGGTGCTGCCAGAGACTGAGCAGTTTAATTTTGTTCGTCAAGACGGATCACTAAAGTCCATTCGCAATATTGGAAACAAATGGGCCACCTTTCAAACGGTCAACTTCAAGAATAATTCTCAGCCTTATTATGTGCTGATGGATGCTGACCTTAACCTGTTAAATACGCCTATTGGATACACTCCAGATGCTTCAGAATACGCAGCTTGGCTAAAACAAGGTTTAGAGAAATTCAAAGAGAAACCTTCCCTCAAGTTTATTTTCAATCAATAAAAAAGCACTCTGAACACGAGGTGCAAGAGTGCTTAGACAAACCTAACTTAGCAAAGATTGAAGCCCTAGAGCTTCAGTTACGTGCTTTGCCTATTAATAAAAATTCATCCCCACAAAAAATTATTAATTGTAACGACGAAAGCACGCTTTTTTAATTGGTTAAAATTAATGTGGGATTCACGTAAATCCTATACGTATTTCCACGTATTTTTCAAGGACTTAAAAAGGACTAAGTCCGCCATTTTTGGTAACTTCACAATTTATGAGATTGAAACGGTTTTGCGTATTATTTTTCTTACTGACGGTGGCGCTGAGTTTTGGTCAGGAGATTCCTCCGATCAAAGCCTTTACTTCCAAGAACTATCAGGCAGGAAACCAAAACTGGAGTATAACTCAGGATACTCAAAACAATTTATTCTTCGCTAATAATGAAGGACTGCTTCATTATGACGGGAACAACTGGACACTGTACAATTCTCCCAATAAGACCATAATGCGCTCTGTTCTTGCCATTGGCGAGCGTATTTATTCAGGTTGTTATATGGAGTTTGGTTACTGGGAAAAAGACAATACGGGCCATTATCAGTACACTTCCATCAGCAAGGATATTGCAGGGAGGCTTGTTGAGGACGAACAATTCTGGAGCATACAACAAGTAGATGATCTGGTCTTATTCCAGTCCTTAGACAGGATTTATATTTACAATACGCGCACTGCGACTATAGAGACGGTACCAACTCCGGGAATTTTTAAGATGTATCGTCAGGGCAACACCTTTTACTTTCAGGATAATGCACTGGATTTTTACAGGATCGATCAACAACTGGCTCAGCCCACACAAGATCTTTCAGACTTTGACAAGGATCGTGTTGTGGCCTTATTCCCGACCGGTACTGGAACGTTGATGCTGAGTCAAACTTCTGGTTTTTATCGGTTGACTCCGGAAGGATACACCCCTTGGCCAACAGCGTTAGATACCATGGCCAGTGATCTGCGAGTTTATGCTGCTATCCAGTTAGAGAACGGTAATTTTGCTATTGGAACCGTCGCATATGGCTTGATGATCCTGGACAGTCAAGGAAACTTACTCACGCAGTTCAATCAGCGCAACGGCTTGTCCAACAATACGATTTTAGCGCTTTATGAGGATGCGGATAACAACTTATGGGCAGGTTTAGACAATGGCATCGATGTATTGAATCTAAATGCGCCTCTAAAGATATATACCGATATAAATGGAGCTATTGGAAGCGTTTACACGGCAGTTGAGCATGAAGGTCGATTGTATCTTGGTACCAATCAAGGATTGTTCTACAGATCGACTAACAGTAATGAAGATTTCAGGCGAGTTGACGGCACCAATGGGCAAGTATGGGAATTACAACGCATAGGTGACGCCTTGTTTTGCGCACATAATGATGGAACCTTTTTGATAGATGGGACTTCGGCAAAGATGCTTTCCGATCATTCCGGGAGTTGGACCTTTTTAGCGGTAAATGATGCCCCTGATAAGATCTTAGTAGGGAACTATCAAGGCATTAGTTTGTTGACAAAAAACAACAATACCTGGGAATTTGCTGGAGTACTGGATGGTTTTGGTTATTCCGCACGTTTTCTGTTTTATGATTCCTCAGGAGATCTTTGGGTCAATCACGAGTATAAAGGTGTATATAGATTAAAACTAAATCTAGAGCAGCGAGCGATCACAGAAACTACAAGGGATATTGCGCTTCCGTTGGGGAAGAATTCAGGGATGGTGCGCTACAAAGACCGCTTGGTTTACGCCACAGAATCTGGCGTATATGTTAAGGAAGGTAATTCTGAATTTCAACGCGACAGTTTACTCTCTTCAGCCTACCAATTAGACAACCAATATGTTACTGGTCAATTGGACGTGGACAAACAGGAAAACCTTTGGTTGTTTGGAGCCAATCAGATCAAGATCTACGGACCGAGTTCCTTTGGGCGCTCTATAGTAATGAAAAACATCTCGCTCTCAGAAGATATCCGCAATCAAGTCATTGGATTTGAAGAAGTGGGTAATACCATTGAGGGAGACCATATTTTAGGCACCACTAGCGGATACCTCAATTTAGACATCTCCGGTTTTGTCCCTAGACTCAATACGGTATATATCGGCAATGGTTATATGTTGAGCGAGAAAGGGGAGCGGCGCGATATAGCTGCCGAGGATACGGATTTCGTATCTGGCTTTAACAGTTTGCATCTCAAACTCTATACTCCTAATTACGATACTTATCTCAACAAAGAATTCCGATACCGCCTACTTGATTTTAGAGAACAGTGGAGTTCTTGGAGCGAAGATAACAATGTGGTTTTCGAGAATCTGCCACCGGGCAGCTACACCCTTGAGGCACAATCCCGTGTTGGCTTGAATTCTTCGGCTAATACCGCCAGAATGAGTTTTACCATTGCAAAGCCTTGGTATGCCTCGAACTGGGCGGTTGGTTGTTATGTAGTACTCGGTTTGATTTCTATGTTGGTGGTCAATGAAGTATACCGCAGACGTTATAAAAAGCAAAAACAAAAGATTGAGCGCGAGAACAATCGGCAATTAGAATTAGAGCGCTTGAAAAATGAAAAGCAGAGCATTGCGTTAAAAAATGCCAATCTAGAGCGAGATATGGCCAGCAAGAACCAAGAATTGGCCACAGCAACGATGGGAATGGCTCGGAAGAACGAAGCCTTGCAAGGCATTAAGAAAGACTTGGATAAAATTGACGAGAAGGACGCAAGAGCGCTGTTAAAGCGTGTAAAGTCTATAATCGAAGAGAATTTGAATGATTCCAGTGATTGGGAATTGTTTCAAAAGGCATTCAATAATGTAGACAAGGATTTCATCAAAACCTTAAAGAACAAGTATCCAAAGCTGACCCCAAATGACCTTAAATTATGTACTTATTTGAGGCTCAATTTAAGTTCTAAAGAGATTGCACCACTACTTAACATTTCTGTGCGCTCCGTAGAGATTAGTAGATACCGACTCCGCAAAAAAATGGAACTGCCAACGGGCATTAATCTTGTAGATCACATTCTTTCCATTTAATGTTGTGGCGTTTATTTGTTAAAATACCCTCAACATTACCTATACAATATTAACCAAAACCTGTGCTATCTTATCCGAATGGCCTTTATAGCATAATATTTAAGTAACTGTAAATCAGATTTTTAAATAAATATAATTATCAATATTTCAATTTAAATGTTAAAATTTTAGCATGTATATATTTTGTAGGGGTGCAAATTGAGAATTCGCTATTGTAGTGGTGTAATTTAGTGGATGTAATATTAAAGTACATTTATGAAACTGCTCGTTACCGCAATTTTCGGCTTTTTTATCCTGACCGCTTCGGGTCAGCAACTCAACATCAATGGAACAGTTTACGACAATCAGAACATCCCATTGGGAGGCGTTAATGTTGTAGTTCAAAATACAAATCTTGGAGCCATTACAGATTTTGATGGTAATTATGAGATTCAAAACGTTCCGGAAGGATCCGTTGTAGAGTTCACGTATTTAGGTTTTAAGACCGTAACACGCACTGTTAGTAGTGCGGGTACGCTCAATGTAACTATGGAAGAAGACGCACAAGCGCTTGACCAAGTAGTTGTAGTTGGTTATGGTACCCAAAAACGAAAAGAGATTACAGGAGCCGTTGCGGTGCTGTCCTCTGAAACTATTGAAGAATTAAAGCCACAACGTGTTGAACAAGCCTTACAAGGTCAGGTAGCTGGGGTTCAGGTAACTTCTGGGTCTGGAGCACCTGGAAGTGCTTTGAACATTAGAATTCGTGGTATTGGTACTAACGGAGATTCAAGACCATTGATCTTGGTAGACGGAAACGTGATTGAAGATCTAAGCGTGCTGAATCCAACAGATATTGAATCTATCAATGTATTAAAAGATGCGACTGCTGGTATTTATGGTGTGCGTGCGGCCAACGGAGTTATTCTTATTACGACCAAATCTGGACGTAAGAACCAGCCACTGTCGCTAGCATTAAATACTTATGCAGGTTTTCAAAATACCACACGGAAGTTGCCTGTGCTCAATGCGACAGAATACGGTCTATTGGTAAATGAATCCTTTGCCAATGGTGGAAGTCAACCGCCCTTTACTAACGTTAGTGGCTTTGGACAAGGAACAGATTGGCAGGACGAAGTATTTAAAACGGCCGCCATCGGAAGCATTGAGTTATCCGGTGATGGTGGTGGTGAAAACTCGCGCTATTCCTTTAGTGTTTCCTATTTAACCCAAGACGGTATTGTCGGTGGAGGAGAAAAGTCAAATTTTCAGCGTAAAACGGCTCGTTTGAATTACAACCTTGACTTCTTAGAAAATTTCAATGTATTTACAAGCGCTATCTACTCTGATGTAGAAGGGCGAGGAATTCTAGAGAACACTATTGGATCCGTCCTTTACAATGCTATTAATAACGCGCCAACCTTTGCGGTTCGTGATGCTAACGGAGAATTCACTAAAGCGGAAGGCCTAGGAAACGAGGTGATCAACCCGGTTGCGCAAATTGAAAACACATTTAACCGAGGAAGAACCCGTAAAATTGGGGGCAGCGTAGGTTTGCGTTACGATTTCCTAGATGCATTCTCAGCAGAGGCGCGCTTCCAAGGTAACTATTCAGAAGTTGAAGGCTGGTTCTTTTCTCCGATCGTCGATTACGGAGCGGGTAAAGTTTTCAATATTGAAAGAAGTGCTGTAGGGGAATCCCTAAATACCTTTAAAGATTATACGTTTGACGCTTTTGTAAAATATGAAAGAAGCTTCAATGACGCGCATAACGTCAAAGTAACGGCCGGTACCTCTGTTTTCCAAACCGTTGGAGAGTTTACAGGACAGACCGGTTTTGATATTATTGACAACGACGTGGCCAATGCATCCATTGCTCAGGCCAGTGATGTAATTGACAACTTCCCGAACGGCGGTAACACCTTTGATGCGCGATTGCTGTCTTATTTTGCACGTGCACAGTACGATTACAAAGGGAAATATCTTTTCTCTGCTGTGATCAGACGTGATGGTTCAACCAAATTTGGACCGAGAAATAAATTTGGATACTTCCCGTCATTCTCAGCAGGTTGGGTACTCTCTGACGAGGCCTTTATGGAAAACACAGACTGGTTGAATTTCCTTAAGCTACGTGCGTCTTACGGGATCATCGGTAATGATAGAATTGCGGACTTCGGATTCGTTTCTCTGTTGAATGGAGAAGGGGTGTACGTTTTCAATGAAGAACTCACCTTTGGTCGTGCACAGGGTCGTTTACCAAATCCACAGATCCAATGGGAAGAGCAAGAGACCTATAATATTGGTATTGATTCGCGCTTCTTTAACAGCCGTATGAACTTCACGGTTGATTACTTTAACCGTCGTACCAACGACCTGTTGGTAGTTGCACCAGTTTCTGGTGTACTTGGTGCTAGCGGTCCTGGTGGTCTTCCACCTGTTATCAATGCAGGTTCTGTCGAGAATAAAGGGGTCGAGCTTCAATTGGGTTGGAGAGACGAGATCAATGAAGACTTTAAATACAATGTAAGCGGAAACGTTACTTTCATTCAAAACGAGGTGCTTTTTGTACAAAGCGATAATGGATTCATTCCTGGACCAATTGCCTTTGGTGTTGGGCAGGATCAGTTCATCTCTAGAATGGAAGCCGGACAGCCTTTGGGATATTTCTTCGGATTACAGACCGACGGCATCTTCCAAAATCAAGGCGAGATTGATGCTCATGCCTTGCAAGAAGGCGCACAGCCTGGAGACATTCGTTTTGTAGATACGAACGGAGACGGGGTGATCAATGATGAAGACCGCACCAATATTGGTGATGCGTTCCCAGATCTTTCCTTCGGATTGAATTTGTCTTTTGAATACAAGAACTGGGATTTCAATGCTTATGCGTTTGGAACTTTAGGAAACGATATCGTCCGCAACTACGAACGTAATCAACAGTTGACCAACCGTCAGGTTACATCACTTTCACGTTGGACGGGACCAAATACCTCTAACAGCTTCCCGCGTGTGACCAATGCTGCGACATTGAACACGGTGTTCTCTGATTTCTACGTGGAAGACGGGTCTTTCTTAAGACTGCAGAATCTTCAAGTAGGATACTCTTTGAAGGACTCCTGGTTGGAAAAACTCAAACTTAAACAACTGCGCATTTATGCGTCTGCTATAAACTTATTCACCCTTACCGAATATTCAGGTTTTGACCCAACAGCCTCTAACGGCAATGGATTGACTGCAGGGATAGATCAAGGTTTCTATCCGTCAGCACAACAGTTTTTGGTAGGTCTAAACATCAGATATTAAAATTATGAATACAGCTCAATTTTTAAGATCAGTTTTTGCGTTTTGCTTAGTGGTATTCTGCTTTGCAGCGTGTAGCGATGATTTTGTGAATGTAGATTCAGAGGATCAGAACTCAGAGAACTTCTTCAATACAGAAGAGGATTACCAAGCAGCCTTGATCGCTGCTTATGACTTGCTTCAAAGCTCTTACATCAACGTGATGTTGGGCGAGATCGCTTCTAACAATACCTTGGCAGGTGGTGAAAGTGCCATCGATGTTCCAGGTATTCAAGAGATCGACGATATGCGTCACACGCCAATCAATAGACAATTACAAGACATTTGGGCTTGGATGTACGCTGGGGTAAATCGTGCAAACTTCATTATGGAGTTTAAAGACAACCTGGAGTTTTCTGGAAAAGACAACGTTCTTGGACAAACCACATTCCTTAGAGCGTATTACTATTTTGAGTTGGTGAAATTCTTTGGTGATGTACCTTTTGCGGTAGATCAGCGTATTCTCTTCGGAGATGAGGCGACCATAGAACGTACTCCAATAGCCACTATTTATGCACAGATAGAAGATGATCTTGAATTCTCTATTGCAAATCTACCGGTAGTGCAAGACGTGCCAGGCCGTGTAACCCGCGGTGCTGCTCAGGCCTTGCTTGGACGTGTGCTCTTATTCCAAAATAAATTCAGCGAGGCTCGTGTGGTCTTGGATGACTTGATCGCAACGGGGACTTATTCTTTAGTTGCTGATTTTGCAGAGATCTGGGAGAATGAAGGAGAGAACGGACCCGAATCTGTCTTTGAGATCCAATATACGGACGTAGAAGGAGCTAGCTTTGTTTGCTTGCAGTGTAGTGAAGGAAACGTAGCTGTCGGATTTAATGGAATCAGAAGTTTTAGTGGACCGCTTTACGACTCTGGTTTTAGCTTTAATGTACCAACACAAGAAACCTATGATGCTTATGAAGACGGTGATCTTCGCCGCGATGTAGGGATCTTGAATATAGAATTGTTTGCTGAGGAAAATGCCGGATTTAACGGAGGCGCAGGAGTCTCTTGGGTTGAAGGCTTTGAGCATACCGGATTCTACAACAGAAAGTATATAGCCCGTCAAGGAGATTCCAACATTGGAGATCAAAATTTGACCAACCCTAATAATTACAGAGCAATTCGCTACGCTGATGTGCTCTTAATGGCGGCAGAAGCACACAACCGCGGAGGTGGTTCTGATGTAACTGCGCAGATGTATTTGAATGAAGTACGTGATCGCGCTGGTTTAGGTCCTGTGACCGCTACAGGAAGTGCGCTAACAGAAGCCATTTACCTAGAGCGTCGTTTGGAATTGGTTGGAGAAGGACACCACTTCTTTGATCTAGTTAGAACTGGGCGTGCTGCAACAGAAATAGACGGTTTTCAAACCGGTAAACACGAATTATTCCCAATTCCAGCCATTGAAATCCAATTGGCCGGTAACCGTTGGGAACAAAACCCTGGATACTAATATGAAGCATTTGATGAAAACCCTTAAGCCACTTGGAGCGCTGACTGTGCTCTTTTTACTGGTATTTAGTGCTTGTGATAAGGACCGTGATCTAGACTTTTTGGATCAAATAACCGAGCCACAAGACCTGCGTTTATCAGTATCTCTTGCTCAAGATAATTCAGGAACTGTAACCTTTACACCAACTGCAACAGGAGCTTCTGCTTTCACAATAGAGTACGGTGATGGAGGCGGTTCTAGTGAAGAGCTTACGCCAGGGCAACAAGACACTCACGTTTATGCAGAAGGTACTTACACTGCTACTTTAACTGCTTTCAATCTAGAAGGTGAAAGCACCACTTTAGATGTAGAGGTAGTAGTTGCTTTCCGCGCGCCAGAAAACCTAACGGTAAATGTGCTACAAACCGGAGACGCTTTTACAATTGAAGTATCTGCCACAGCAGATTTCGCTGCTAGTTTTGAAGTTTTCTTTGGTGAGGTGGCTGATGAAGAGCCAACTCCATTCGGATTGGGTGAGTCTGCTTCCTATACCTATGCGGATGTAGGATTTTACGATGTACGCGTAGTGGCTTTAAGTGGTGGTGCGGCAACGGCAGAAGAAACCGTGACCATTGAGATCAGCAATCCAATTGTATTGCCGATCGACTTTGAGTCAGAAACCATTGATTACAACTTTACAGATTTTGCAGGAGCGCAAAGCCAAGTGATTGATAATCCAGATCCTTCTGGAATCAACACAAGTGCAAAAGTTGCTGAATTCCTTAAAGAAGATGGGGCTGATATTTTCGCAGGAACCATCTTGCAATTAGGAGACCCTATTGATTTCAGTACTTTCCAAAGCTTCACTATTGATGTGTGGTCGCCTTTGGCTGGATCCACAGTAAAACTGAAATTAGAGAACGCAGATGACCCTGCAATTGCTACAGAGATTGATGCCGTTACCACTACGACTAATGAGTGGGAGCAACTCGGTTTTGATTTCTCAGAAGCTGATCTTACCCAAGAATATTCTAAAGTGATCGTATTCTTTGACTTCGGAAACACTGGAGCTGGAGATATTTTCTACTATGACAATATTGAACAGGCCAACGTAACTACTGGAGCAGTAGTGACACTTCCAGTGGATTTTGAAGACGATACATTAGACTACGGTATCGTTGGATTTGAAGGCGCTGAGTCGGCCAGAGAAGCCAACCCTGTACCTGGAGGAATTAACACCAGTGCCAATGTGGTTCGTACTACCAAAACGGTAGGAGCGCAGTTCTTTGCCGGAACCATCGTACAATTAGGAGAGCCTATCGACTTTAGCGAGACTACTAGCATCCGCATGAAGAGTTACTCACCAAAGGCTGGAATTCCAGTGCGTATGAAGCTGGAGAATTCTGCGGACGCTGGTGAGTTTGTTGAGCTCGATGTAAACACAACTGTCATCGATACCTGGGAGACTTTGGTTTGGAACTTTACCGGAGCTACGGGAACTTATGACCGAGTGATCATTTTCTACGAATTCATCGTGGATCTACCAGGAGATGGATCTACCTATTACTTTGATGATATTGAATTGGATCTTGCCGGAGGTGATCCAGGCGTTGAATTGCCTGTAGATTTTGAAGATCCAGATCTCACCTATACCGTATTTGGATTTGAAGGTGCTGATTCTGCCGTAGAGGCCAATGCTGTTCCAGGAGGTATCAACACCAGTGCTACTGTTGTTAGAACTATTAAGACAGTTGGAGCGCAATTCTTTGCAGGGACAATTGTAGAGCTTGATACACCAGTAGATTTTTCCGCAACACAAATGATCTCCATCAATACTTATTCGCCTAAGGCGGGCATTCCAGTGCGATTAAAACTGGAAAACTCTGCAGATCCTGGCGAATTTGTGGAATTAGACGTAAACACCAATGTCATTGACACTTGGGAGACCTTGACCTGGGATTTCGCCCCATTGAGTCCAACAGGAACTTATGACCGTGTGATCATCTTCTTTGAGTTTGTCGTAGACCTACCAGGAGATGGATCCACGTATTATTTTGACGACATACAACTTGCATTTTAAAAACTTACTATGAAACGTATTTATCAGTTTATTTTCATCATCACAGTGATTCTGGGTGTTCAGGGATGTCAAGAAGACGATGTAGCCTTCGGAGACGTCACTGCACCATCAAATTTGCAAGTTGAACTATCGGTTGCCAGCGACCAATCAGGCATAGTTAGTGTTTTACCAACGGCAGATAATGCCATTAATTTTCATGTCTTTTTTGAGCCTGATTCTGACCCCGTAGTTGTTAGTAATGGACAGGAAGCCACTTTTCGCTATATCGAAGTGGGCCAGTACACACGAGAGATCGTTGTAGTGGCCTTCGGCAGAGGAGGGGCTTCCAGCTCATTGCAACTCACTGCAGAACTGGATGTAATCTTAACTCTGGACCCTGAAGTACAATTTGCCTTAGCCGGTGACGGTAGCAAAACTTGGGTTTGGGATTCAGGTTCTGGTGGCCACTTTGGAGTGGGTGATCCTGCAGTAGATTTTCCAAACTTCTTTAGCGCAGCGCCAAATCAATTGGATCCTTGTCTATATGACGATACCTTAACCTTCAGCTTTGACGGTTCAGGAGGATTCTTTTACACTTTGAATCCTGGCGATGCAACTTTTATCAACTGGACAGAGGTAAAGCGCTTCTTCCCTGATGCCAGTCCGGGAGAGTTTGTGGATGAATGTCGTGACATTTCAGATCAAATCGCTTTAGAAACCAACTTTGCCCTTATTGAGGCAGATGGAACTTCAACCTTGACTGTTCCTGGAAGTACTTTGTCCTACATCGCTGGAATTAATGAATACGAGATCATTGAGCTAACTGAGAATAAATTGGTAGTACGAGGTCTGCAAGATCCGTTTGATCCGCCAGGAAACCAATTGGCTTGGTATCACACCTTTGTACCAGAAGGTGGTGGAGGAGCTCCGAGTTGTGCCGGTGGCGCTACAGGAGATGTAGGAAGCGGAAACAACGATGTCCTTGTTTGGGCAGAGGAGTTTGACGTGCCTGGAGCCCCTTGTGATGGTAACTGGACCTTTGAGATTGGAGACGGTTGTCCTGAGCTTTGTGGCTGGGGTAACGGAGAAGCTCAGTACTACACAGACAGACCGGAGAACGTAATTGTAGAAGACGGTATGCTTAAGATCACCGCCAGAGCGGAGGCTTTTGAAGGCTCCGGTTTCACTTCTTCACGAATGATCACTAAAGATAAATTCGAGTTCCAATACGGCCGTGTTGAAATGCGCGCCAAATTGCCAACTGGTGGTGGAACATGGCCTGCATTCTGGATGCTAGGTGCAGACATTGATACCAATCCTTGGCCAGGTGCTGGAGAAATGGACATTATGGAGCACGTTGGGAATAACCAAGACGTGATCTTTAATTCCTTGCACTTCCCTGGAAATTCAGGAGGTGATGCCATTACAGAGAGTACACCTACTCCAGGGGTATCTGATGACTTTAACATCTATGCCTTAGAATGGACTGAAGATGAGATAATTTTCTACGTGAATGATGTAGTGGGACTGAGCTTCCCGAACTCTGATGCAGTACCGTTCCGCAAAGACTTCTTCTTATTGGTCAATGTTGCCATGGGAGGAACCTTTGGAGGCGCCATTGACCCAGCATTTGTGGAGTCCACTTTTGAAATCGATTACATCCGCGTTTATCAATAATATACCAAAATGAAAAGAGCAGCTTTATTAGGGATATTATTTTTGGCCGTAAGTTTTGTGGCCTGTAATTCGGAATCCGGATCCGCGACTGGAGCTTCCAATAGCGACAGTCCTTACGCGGCTCAAGTAGATTCGTTATTGAGTATTATGACCTTGGAAGAGAAGATCGGTCAAATGAATCAATACAACGGCTTCTGGAACGTGACAGGACCTGTTCCCGCAGGTGACGAAGCCGCAAATAAAAAATACGAACACCTCCGTAAAGGTTGGGTAGGGTCCATGCTCAACGTTCGCGGAGTAGAAAATGTAAAGGCCGTACAAAAGATCGCTGTAGAAGAATCCCGTCTGGGAATTCCGCTTATCATTGGTTTTGATGCGATCCACGGTTATAAGACCCTAAGCCCAATCCCTCTGGCAGAATCTGCAAGTTGGGATATGGAAGCTATTCGCAGATCTGCGGAAGTTTCTGCAGCAGAAACTGCGGCATCTGGAATTAACTGGACATTTGCTCCCATGGTCGATATCGGACGTGACCCTCGTTGGGGACGCGTTATGGAGGGAGCAGGAGAAGACCCTTACTTGGGCAGTTTGATAGCTGTTGCCCGTGTTAAGGGCTTTCAAGGAGATGACCTTTCAGATCCCTTTACCATAGCGGCGTGTACCAAGCACTTTGCAGGATATGGTTTTGCCGAAGGCGGAAAAGATTACAACACTGCCGATTTTGGCACCAGCACGCTGTACAATATTGTTCTACCCCCATTCAAGGCCACCGTAGATGCCGATGTAAAGACCTTTATGAACAGTTTTAATGTGCTTAACGGGATCCCAGCTACGGGGGATCGATTCTTGCAACGTGAGATTCTTAAAGGAAGATGGGACTTCCAAGGATTTGTAGTGTCTGATTGGGGATCTATTGGAGAGATGGTTCCTCACGGTTATGCAGAAGACGGAAAACATGCCGCGGAACTTGCAGCGAATGCAGGTTCTGACATGGACATGGAATCTTACCTTTATGTAGAGCATTTAGCTGAACTAGTGCGTAACGGACGTGTTGACGAGGCCTATATCACTGATGCTGCTCGCAGAATTCTTACCGTAAAGTATGAATTGGGACTTTTTGAGGATCCTTATCGTTACTGTGATGAAACTCGTGAGCAAGAAACTATTGGTAAAGCAGAACATCAAGAGGCCGTATTGGATATGGCCAAAAAATCGATTGTCCTGCTGAAGAATGAAAACAATCTACTCCCTTTGAAAAAGTCGGGGCAACGCATCGCCGTGATCGGTCAGTTTGCCAATGACAAAAACTCCCCTCTGGGTAGTTGGAGAATTGCCGCTGATGACAATACTGCAGTCACACTGTTAGAAGGTTTGGCGGCCTACCCAGACAACTCCATCACTTATGCAGAAGGTGCCACTGTTACTGTAGGAGAGAACTCCTTTGTTATGGAAACGGCAATCAATGAAGATGATAAAAGCGGATTCGCTGAGGCGCGTCGCGTTGCACGTGCTGCCGATGTAGTGATCATGAATCTCGGAGAAGTAGGATGGCAAAGTGGAGAAGGAAGAAGTCGAGTAAATATTGACCTGCCAGGAGTTCAGCAAGAACTGCTAGAGGCGGTATATGAAGTAAATCCCAACATTGTACTGGTATTGCAAAATGGTCGTCCTTTGGCTTTGCCTTGGGCTGATGAGAACATTCCAGCCATCGTTGAGGCTTGGCAATTGGGAACCCAAAGCGGTAACGCGATTGCTCAGGTGCTTTACGGGGATTATAACCCAAGCGGAAAGATGCCGATGACCACTCCAAGAGACAAGGGTCAAATCCCGATCTATTACAATCATAAAAACACAGGGCGTCCGGTGATTCCTGCGCCAAACTTGGTGTTCTGGTCGCATTATATGGACGAATCCAATGCGCCTTTATATCCTTTTGGTCACGGACTGAGTTATACCACCTTCCAATATGAAGGACTGGCAGTAAACCCTAATGGAGACGGCACGTTTAAAGTGAGCTTCACTTTGACCAATACCGGAGCGATAAAAGGAAAAGAGGTTGCACAGCTTTACATTCAAGATGTAGCCGCTTCTGTGACGCGTCCAGTACGCGAATTGAAAGGCTTTGAGATGGTGGAGCTAGCTCCAGGAGCATCCCAAGAAATTAGTTTTACACTTACCGATACAGAACTGGGCTTCTACGACAATGATGGTGAGTTTGTCGTAGAAGACGGTATGTATCGCGTTTTCATTGGTGGTAGTTCTGCCACAGAATACAGTGTAGACTTCACCAGATAATATATGTTGAGAATTAGTTTGATCATATCGGCATTATTGCTTTTAGCAGGCTGCGGACACACCTCCAATAAGCTTGTCTTTGAAGAGCATTTTGACGGCAATTCCCTCAACGAGGTTTATTGGAATTACGAGCTGGGTGACGGCTGTCCAAACCTTTGTGGCTGGGGTAATAATGAACGTCAGATCTACAACAAGGCCAATGCAGTTGTGGACAACGGACATCTGATTATTTCCGCTACCAAAAAAGATGGCGTCTACAATAGTGCGCGCATCACAACTAAAGGTAAAATGGAATTCCAATACGGGCGTATTGAAGTTCGAGCTAAACTTCCGAAAGGTCAAGGAATTTGGCCAGCAATTTGGTTATTGGGTAACGATATTGACACCAATACTTGGCCCGGTTGTGGAGAGATCGACATTATGGAATACGTTGGAAAGCAACCTGGAGTGATCTACAACTCCTTACATACGCCAGATAGCTTTGGCGCGACCATCAATTCCAAACAAACTCATATTGCAGGAGTGGAGAACGACTTTCACGTGTACCGCACGGATTGGACTGCAGAAAAGATTAGTTTTTATATAGACAATAAAGAAGTATACACTTTTAAACCCAAGGAGAAAAACGCTAAGACCTGGCCGTTTGATAAGCCATTTTATTTAATCATGAATATGGCAATTGGAGGACACTTTGGCGGCCCTGAGGTAGATGATAATATCTTCCCTCAGGATTTTGTCGTGGACTATGTGAAGGTGTACAATTTTTAAACTTGAAACGTGATTATTAATTTAAATTAAAATGTGATGAGAAAAACTTACTTACTATTAGCAGCTATGTTTGCTATGTTCACAAGTAATGCACAAACAACGATCGAAGTAGATCCTTGTGCTGGAGCTGACGGAGACGCTTGGTTCGGATTCATGAATGTTTTCGAATTAGACGAAACAACTTTTGTATTCAACTCTGGATGGGGTGTAGGAGATCTTAAGTCAACTGTAAACTGTGCTGACGGGCGTATCACGCTTCAGCCAAACTTCAACACTTATGCTGACAACCCAGACGATCCGTTTTGGGTGAACCAAACTACAGGAGAAGGTGCTAAGTTCATGAGAGCTAACACTATTGTAGGAGACAACTCTGGACTTGGTGGAGAGCAGACTTTTACCGGTGGTGTAGAGAGCTATACTTTGAGTTCTGACTACAGCGTAGTTGCTTTTATCCGTGTATTCAACGCAGATTTCTCTGCTTTACTACGTGAAATGACTTTGCCAATTACAGAAGCTGGTGTATTCTCTATGACCATGACTGAAACTGATGCAGCTGATGGACAAGTACAGTTCGGATTTGAAGTATCTGGACCTAACGCAAACCCAGCAGACGAAGCAGCTCTTGGAAGCGTAGTTGTAGGAGCAGTTGCTCTTAACGTAGACGAGTCTGAACTAGTAGGGCTTTCTGTATATCCAAACCCTGCAAACGATGTGCTTAATGTACAAACCAAAACTCAGCAAAACGATATCGCTATCTTCAACGTACTTGGACAGCAAGTGTTGAGCCAGAAACTAAGCGGAACAAACTCTGCAATCAACGTAGCTGGTCTTAAGACAGGTGTTTACTTTGCAACTGTTACTACTGACGCTGGACAGCAGCAGATCAAAATCGTTAAGCGATAGTCTTTTTTAGGCAACAACTAAGAACTTAAACGTTCTTCATTTTTATTATTAACTTGCCCAGACTAGTCCGTTTGGGCAAGTTTTTATCAACCAATATTCAACAACTATGCTAGCAATTGTATCCTTTGTAGGCTTTACCCTAATGGTGGGTGTCATCTCCTATCTTGCAACCCGAAAAACCGATGAAAGTACCAGTGATGGTTATTTTCTAGGTGGACGAAGTCTTACCGCTGGAGTCATAGCTGGCTCACTTTTGTTAACCAATCTTTCTACAGAACAAATTGTAGGTCTTAACGGTTCTGCCTACGACCAAGGAATCTTGGTAATGGCCTGGGAAACTCTCGCTGCGATCGCAATAGTGGTCACGGCCTTGTTTTTATTACCTCGATATTTAAAAGGTGGACTCACAACTGTGCCGACCTTCTTGGCCAGCCGTTTTGATGTTACCACAAAAACATTGACCTCAGGACTGTTTTTGACCGGTTACGTAGTGGTACTTCTTCCAGTGATCCTTTACTCTGGGTCACTTGCAATTTCCAATATGTTTGGAATTCCAGAATTACTAGGTGTTTCTGATACCGCAGCGCTTTGGATCTGTGTTTGGGGTATCGGTATTATTGGTTCCATCTACGCCGTATTTGGAGGCCTGAAAGCTGTAGCCGTTTCGGATACCATTAACGCTATTGGACTATTAATTGGTGGATTGTTAATTCCGATCTTTGGTTTAATGGCCATCGGTGATGGAAGTGTTATGGACGGATGGGCAACCCTTACAGAAGCCAATCCAGAGAAATTTGATGCCATGGGAAGCAACACTAGTGCGATCCCGTTCTCTACCATTTTTACAGGAATGATGTTGGTACAGCTCTTCTATTGGGGAACCAACCAACAGATCATTCAGCGCGCTTTAGCCGCAAAAAACTTAAAAGAAGGGCAAAAGGGCTTGATCCTCGCCTCCTTTATTAAAATATTGGGTCCTCTCATTGTAGTACTGCCTGGAATCATTGCCTTCCACTATTTTCAAGGCGGATTGGACCAAGCAGATGCGGCCTACCCACGTTTGGTAAACGCCGTATTACCATCCGCTTGGCTTGGATTCTTCGCAGCCGTACTATTTGGGGCGATCTTGAGTTCATTCAACTCTGTTTTGAACAGTTCGGTTACCCTATACGGAATCGACATCTACAAACAACACATCAACAAAGATGCTGATGAGAAGACCGTTGTCAAGAACGGTAAGACCTTTGGGGTTATCCTAGCTCTTGCATCTATGTTCATTGCGCCTCAGTTGGCCAATGCAGGATCTTTATTTGACTACCTCCAAGAGGTAAATGGAATTTACTCCATTCCAATTCTAACCATCATTGTGGTTGGTTATTTGACTAAGCGAGTTCCAGCCATTGCCGCGAAGATCGGGTTGTTATCAGGCTCTTTGCTATACATCCTAAGTCAGTTCATTTTGCAACCTCATTTTGTGGGATCGGCCTTAGAGGATGCAGCTGCTAATGGAATTACAGATCCAGAACAACTTGCAGCAATCGAAGCAGGCGCTTATCCGCATTTCTTACACGTAATGGCGATCTTGTTTGTACTCAACACCTTGATCATGTTGGCCATAGGTAAGATCAAGCCTAGAGAAACACCTTATGAGCAAGAGTATACGGAACAAGTAGAGATTGAGCCTTGGAAGCATGTGAAGCTTGCAGGAGCGGTCGTAGTGATCATTGTGATCAGTACCTACGTATATTTCCAATAACAAAAAAGGCGCTCTGTTACGAGCGCCCTTTTTTTAATATCAACTATAATAGCGACCCATTGAAGGGTTAAAATTCACTAATAGATGCTATTATTACTTCCTTGAAAGTAAAAGTAGCCTAAATATTGGCTCTGCAAAGTCCGTAGCAAGGATAAAGACCTACGAAAACGTTTGCGTGTTGATAAGTTTACGTATTTTAACACTTTCGAAATATATAGAGGCTATCGCTGCCATATTCTAGATATTTCGTTCTGTGATTATCAATTGTTTAGCGCTTTTTAGAATCCTAGAGTGTAGCCTATGCCAAAAATGACCCTTAAAAAGATAGCCTCGGAATTAGAGGTATCTATTTCTACTGTTTCCAAAGCCTTAAAGGACAGCCATGAAATTGGTGAAGAGACGCGTAAAAAGATCCAAGCCTTTGCGGCCTTGTACAATTACAAGCCTAACAACATCGCCTTGAGTCTTAAAAACCAACGCGCCCATACCATAGGGATCATCATTCCAGAAATTGTACATCACTTTTTTACAACCGTTATTCAAGGAGTAGAACAAGAGGCCAATGCACGTGGATACAACGTGGTTATTGGACTTTCTGATGAATCCTTTGCCAAGGAGGTACACAATATGGATACTCTGGCCAATGGCAGTATTGACGGGTTTATCATCTCCGTCGCTAAAGAAACTCTTTTAAAGAAAGACTATCATCACCTTAGAGAAACCATGAATCAAGGAATGCCCATTGTCATCTTTGATCGAGATCTTCCGGATATTGATACCGATAAAGTTGTGGTAGACGATGTTCGCGGAGCGCGCACGGCGGTGAGCTATTTAGTAGATCAAGGCTGTGAGCGTATTGGAATCATTACCACCAATGATCACGTAAATGTTGGTAAACTGCGCTATATGGGATATCAAAAAGCTTTGAAGGATGCCAATTTTCCTGAAGATGCGGATTTGGTCCTCAAGTTAGACGATGATATGGACTCTGTATCTCGTAGCGAGGACTTGGGAGCTGCCATTGGAAATTACCTAGAACAGAATTCCGACCTGGATGCGATTTTTGCGGTAAACGA
>NZ_JABSPU010000038.1 GCF_013214815.1 Gilvibacter sp. | reverse complement strand
CGCTCCTGGATAGAGTTCCAAGAGTTGAGCTTCAAAATCCACTAGATCCACAATAGCTTCAAAATCTGGATTGTCACTGCGATTACATGCCACTAGGGTGACATCTCCGGCATAAGCCATAGGTTCTACGATCAAGGTCACTGGCGCGATAGCAAAACAGAGCGCATTTTCAAAAACACGCACATAGACTACCTGCCCGTTAAATTCATTCTCATAGCCAATCTCTGGTAGCGCATTTTCATTATTCTCGGCATCGGCTAAGGTTCTAAAGAAATTCACTGTAAACCCGCGAGGATCCCCGATAAGTTCTGTCAAAGCTTCATTGAGATTAAAACGAGAGATCCCATCGTCAACACCATCAATATCACATTGTACAAGTTGCACTCCGCTATTGACAATAGGGGCATCCCCTATCTCTACAAATTCAATATAACGTTGGGTCGGACGCGTCTCGTACTCCACATCTAAAGTCACTGTGTAGACCCCCGGGCCACTAAAAATATGTGTTGGATTGATCAAAGTGGAGGTATTTGCCGCCCCACTGGCCGGATCGCCAAAGTTCCAATTGACTGCCACTATGGGTTCATCAGAAGTGATGGTGAATGCCGTCTCATCTCCCAAGCAGAAATTCTCAATATCTACAATACTTTCAAAAAAAGACTGAATGAATGGCGGTAATCCAAATTTGGTGGAACGTCCACCCAGATCGGTATCATACAACCTAAAATCACTATCTAAACGTGGGAAATTTGGAGTTCGGATCACCGAAAGGTTGTTATTCGGAATAGAATGATAGATCTTTTTATCAATAGCGATCTGCAGGGTCCCGGCCAAATCACTAATGAAGGGATTGGGAATATCGGCCACCGTAAATCGCGAAGCCACAACATCTGGGGCTTCGAGATCATACTGAATGATGTTGATATTCTCGGTTGCTCCAGTATCTCCGTTAATGGTCTTTCCACTGGCATAAAGCTTGGAAGAATCCGCAGAGAATTCTACCCCATAAAACACCAAGTCGGTTCCTAAAACTAATTCATTACTCACCACTCCCGTTTCTGTATTGAAATCATACAAAAGGAACTGTCCCGTAAAGTTGGGCTGGAATATGGAGTGCGCGACCGCTAGTTTATCTCCATCCGGAGAAGATTTTATCGCCCCTCGAATATTATTGAAATCATTGATATTGGGACCAATTGTTGAAATTACCGGAGTAGGATTCAATCCCGTATCGTCAACAAAATAAGCATAGAATCGATTTTCAAAGTGAGTGATCACCCAGTAATTCTCACCGTCTGCGGCACGGACCCCAGTAATCTTTTCGGAACCCTGAGGCAAAAGATTCATATTTTTTTCTGTGACATCACCTAAACCTCCGGCCAGATTCATATCGACCACAGAATAGTTAAAACCGTTTCCAGCTCCACCATCTTGATAGGCCTGAACCACATCAGAAGTAAAAATATAATACAGATTGGTAGTACCCGGCTGGGGAATTACCAAAGCCGATTGTGTAGCCGAAAAACTTCCGTTTAGATCTTCACCGTTGGGCATGACCTCGTGAATACGGTTCCAAACATTACGCCCTTCTGTGTAGAATAATAAGGTACCTTCTGGTGTTGAAATGGTCTCGCAACCCTCAACAGTATTGAGAACGCCGTCCAAACGCGGCACAGGTTCTCCGGAATTGAAATCCAAGCCCGCATTGCTGCCAAAAAACCAATTGGCGGCTTCACGTTGCCCATGAGCTAGGCTCACGAGTAAGAGTAAACTTAGGAATACTACGCGTTTCAAAGGGTGCAATTTTTGGTTAAATATAAGGATCAGATTTGGTTTTTATTACTGTTTATCAAGGCGGATTCGCGATGGAACGGTACCTACTCCGGTACTGCCGTCAAATCCTAAATAGCCTTCCACAAGCCATAATTCGAACACAGAATCTTCCAAGGGGTCTAAAGAGGCGTTCTCACTATCAGGTCCCAAAAGGATATCGTCAGCCCGCTCACTACAATTGGCATTGAGCTTGCGCAGTTGATTTTCCCAAAAGAAGGATTCATTACAACCCACCGTAAAATAGAACACGCGCGGACGGCCGTTGGTTGGTGATTCTGGCGGACCCGGAAAACGGATCTCCCTCACGTTTTGATTGGCTCCTGTAGTAATTTGTACTAAATGAGGTGGACCAAAAGTAGGTCCGAAGGGACCATCCACCACACTACTGTATCGGTAGGTTCCTGTGAATAACTCAGAAGCAATGGGCTCCACCAATGGAATTGCATACCGATAAGGCGAACTAAAGAAAGTTTCAAAAGCAATAATACAAGAAGCGCCACTACCTACTGTAAAGGTGCGTTCATCCTCTAAGCGAATCAAAAGACGCAAAACAATTTGGTCCCCACAACTGGATGCGGACAGCGGTACAGACAAAGCAGTCAAAACCTCATTTAAACTGTAATCGAGATTAAATCTCGGTAATCCAACGGGCCCCGTTTCAATGTCTTCTTTTTTAATGACATCAAAAAGAACCTCAGTATCTGGAACATTGCCGTTATCTGAATCACGATCTATATATTGAGCATAAACCTCGATCTCTCGTAATAAGTCACCTTCCTCAACGTCTTGTTGTTCCAAAACAGCGTTGAAACGACTTTCGGGATCGTTGATATTAAAATCGGCTTGGACAAAATCTACGGTGCGTAGAAAGGAGCCGTTGGTCACGCCTTCAAAAACGAGATCAATGGCTTTGTCATCATCGGAGCATTGCACAAATAGCAATCCGCCCACGATTAGTAATAGCAATTTTTTCATTGTTCATAGGTTGGTACTCGAAAATACCGAAGGATTGTGTTATTTTTGGTAAATCCGATAGACGTTTACTCTATTTACCCCTCCAATTTCAATCCAACAAGAGTTTTAAGCTTTTCTAAAAAAGTGTCCCTAACAGGGCGATTATTGTACCTTTGTTAATATTTCATAGCAATGATTTACATAGCACCAGAAATTTTAGAGCGCGTGAACCAATGGTTGGTTCCGTTTTTTGATGAAACTACACAACAGGAGATCAAAGAGATGATCGCAAGCGACCCCAAAGGCTTGGAAGATTCCTTTTACAAGAATTTAGCTTTTGGAACTGGTGGTATGCGTGGAATTATGGGACCGGGTGACAACCGGATCAACAAATACACCTTAGGCAAGAACACCCAAGGACTATCCCAGTATCTCAAAAAGGTATTCCCGGGAGAGTCTTTAAAAGTGGCTATTGCTTATGATTGTCGTCACAACAGTAAAAGCTTGGCTGCAGAAGTAGCGAATGTATTTTCTGCCAACGGGATCGAGGTGTTTTTGTTTTCGGACCTGCGCCCTACGCCGGAACTTTCTTTTTCCGTAAAGCATTTGAACTGTCACTGCGGAATTGTTTTGACAGCATCGCACAATCCACCGGAATACAACGGTTACAAGGTATATTGGCAAGATGGAGGTCAATTGGTGCCGCCGCAAGACAAAGAGATCATTGCAGTGATCAATGAATTGGCCTATACCGACATTCAATTTGAAGGTAATGCAGATTTGATCCACAATATAGATACTGAACTGGACGAGGCTTTCATAGCTGCTTCTTTAGCGAACGGGATGAAAGATACCACGCCAGAACAGCGAGCAGCCTTGAAGGTGGTTTTTACCCCTTTACACGGAACTTCAGTTACCGTGATTCCAGAAGTATTGACGCGTGCGGGTTATTCGCAAATGCAGATCGTAGAAGCTCAAGCCACACCTGATGGAGATTTCCCAACAGTTAAATCTCCTAACCCAGAAGAGCCCGAAGCCCTTTCTATGGCTATACAAATAGCTGAGGACACTGGAGCGGACGTGGTCATTGGGACGGATCCAGATTCGGACCGTTTAGGAATTGCAGTGCGTGATGAAAATGGAAAGATGACCATTTTGAATGGCAATCAAGCCATGGTCATCAAAACACACTTCTTGTTGGCGCAAAAGGCAGCCAGCAGCGGAATTCAATCAGAAGATTACATCGCTTCCACCATTGTTTCTACTCCCATGATGGGCGTTATGGCTGCGGATTTCGGCATGTCGTGCGAACTCGGTTTGACGGGATTCAAATGGATTGCCAAAATGGTCAAGGACATGCCCGAACGCAATCTAATTGGTGGCGGGGAAGAAAGTTTTGGATTTATGGTGGGCGATTTTGTTCGCGATAAAGACGCCGTAACCGCTAGTTTGTTAGCTTGTGAGATTGCAGCTCAACAAAAGGCCAAAGGCGAAACCTTGTTGGATTACGCTGTGGAGCTTTATAAAAAATACGGAGTTTATCAGGAAGAATTGATCTCCTTTGTAAAACCAGGCAAATCTGGTGCAGAAGAGATTCAAGCCATGATGAAGTCCCTAAGAGAAACCCCTTTAAAAGAAATTATTGGAGAAGCCGTAATGCGCGTTGACGACTATCAACACAGCGTTAGCACACACCCAGACGGTTCCCAAACCCCCATCGACATGCCAAAGTCGAACGTTTTGATCTATTGGACAGACCAAGGTACCAAAGTGGCCGCCCGCCCAAGTGGTACCGAACCCAAGATCAAATTCTATCTCAGCGCCAATGCGCCCTGGGAAGGCAATTATCGTAAAACGCAAGCCGCATTGCTAGACAAAATGGATCGCATTGCAGCTCAATTCAATCTGCGCTAGTGCATTATTTTAAACAGATTATCTCTTTCGCGCGCCCCTACAAGCGCTTCGCTTTGGGGAATATAGTGTGTAATATCTTTTACGCACTTTTCAGCGCCTTATCATTTGTCACGCTGATTCCAATGTTGGACGTGCTCTTTAAAAATGAGCTTGTCAATGGACAGCCGGGAACCGCCAAAAAGCCGGAGTACACGGGTATTGCTGACACCGTAGATTACTTTAAGGAGTATATGGCCTATCAGGTGGATCAGTTTGCTCAAGACGATGCCTCAAAGGCCTTGATCTTGGTGATCGGTCTGGTGATCGTGATGTTCTTCTTCAAGAATATCTTCAATTATTTGGCGATGTATTTCATCACTTTCTTGCGCAACGGTGTTTTGAAGGATCTGCGCAACGCCCTGTTTGACAAGATCACACGACTGCCCATTGCCTTTTATTCTGAGAAACGCAAAGGAGACACTATTGCTAGAATTTCTAATGATGTTCAGGAGATTCAGCATTCGTTCCTTTCTATTTTGGAGTTGATCGTAAGAGAGCCGCTGACCATTTTGTTCACCATAATTACTATGCTGCTCATTAGCGGCAAGCTGACTATTTTTGTCTTTGTGTTCATTCCGATCTCAGGATTCATCATTTCCCGCATCGGAAAATCATTAAAGCGAAAGTCCGATCGTGTTCAAGCAGAACAAGGAACCTTCCTTTCTATAGTGGAAGAAACTTTGGGCGGATTGAAAGTGATCAAAGGATTTAACGGTGAAGGAGCCTTTAATAAAAAATTTCAGGCCTCTACGATGCGTTTTTACAACTTTTCTAATAAGCTGCTGAACAGACAGAACTTCGCCTCACCAACTTCTGAATTCCTAGGGATCTTTGTGATTGCTATTCTGCTTTGGTTTGGTGGACGTATGGTTTTGATCGATGGCACTTTGGACGGAAGTGATTTTATCGCTTATATGGGATTGGCCTATAACATCCTCACTCCGGCCAAAGCGATCAGTAAGGCGAGCTACAGTGTAAAACGCGGAAACGCAGCCGCTCAGCGCGTTTTAGAGATCCTAAACACAGAGTCATCACTGGAAGACAAACCCAACGCCATTGATAAAGAAGAATTCCAGCAAAACATCAGCTTGAACAATATCTCCTTCAAATATGAGGATGACTATGTGCTCAAGGACTTCAATTTAGAGGTTAAAAAAGGGCAAAGCGTTGCTTTGGTGGGGCAATCTGGTAGTGGAAAATCTACCATTGCCAACCTAGTGACACGTTTCTACGATGTCAACAAGGGAGACATCAGTATTGATGGAGCCGATATTCAAGATTTAACCAAAGCTTCCCTGCGAGGGCTTATGGGATTGGTCACACAAGATTCCATCCTATTTAATGACACGATTAAAAACAACCTACTATTAGGAAAGCCAGATGCCACAGATGAAGAAGTGCATCGCGCGCTGGAGGTTGCCAATGCTTGGGAATTTGTAAAAGACTTACCGCAAGGCATTGAAACCAATATTGGTGATGCCGGTAATAAACTCTCCGGAGGACAAAAACAACGACTGAGTATTGCTCGTGCTGTTTTAAAGAACCCGCCGATCATGGTTTTGGATGAAGCCACCTCGGCCCTAGATACCGAATCCGAACGTTTGGTTCAGGATGCATTGGAGAATATGATGCAAAACAGAACTTCCATAGTAATAGCACACCGTTTGTCTACCATTCAGAATGCTGATCATATTGTAGTATTGCAAAAGGGAGAAATTGCTGAGCAAGGAACTCACCAGCAGTTGTTAGATAAAAAAGGGATCTATCACAGTTTAGTTTCCATGCAGTCTCTGGGAGCTTAATCTACCAATCACATATAAACAAAAAAAAAGCAGATCGGATGATCTGCTCTTTTTTTTAACTGCTGCCGTATTTGGGGCTCACAACAGCAGTATGATTTAATTAACAACAGTGTAAATGTAGGAAGTGGGTTTTAATTTTCCAAAAAAATATTGCTTTTTATCTTGTTTTTTGTGCATTTCATCGATATTTTGTTTGTAATAGTTTAAATATTCCTACAAACAACTTATCAAACTAAGAGAACAAAAAATCTTGAGCGTAGACAAAATAAAAACGGGCAAACCCCCGCGGTAAGCCCGTTTTCGTAAAATAACTAAAGTAGTTGGGGCTACATTTAGCGAACAGAAGAATGTTCTTGACGGCTAATGTAGAAATATTTTTCCTACAAAAAAATATTTATTGCATTTTATCGATGATTTTTAACGTTTTATCTGTTTTTTTATGTGTTTCCCTTATTTTGGACTACAGCATTCACCTATTTCGCTACTATTAATTGCTGCCGAGAATAAATTTTAGACCCTAGATTAAACCTTTTTGATACCTTGTAGTCATAAGGGTAAACCACTACCATTGATCGCTGAATCTACTTTAGTATCGGAATTAAAGGCTCCCGAAACCCGGGAGGCTGCCTTCAGCACTCTGATGAAGCAATACAAGGAGCGCTTGTATTGGCATATCCGTAAAATGGTGTATTCCCATGATGACACCGATGATGTGCTTCAGAACACCTTTATTAAAGTGTACCGCAGTATAGACTCCTTTAAAGAAGAAAGTAAACTCTATACCTGGATGTACCGAATTGCCACCAATGAGGCCATCACCTTTCTCAACAAGAAAGCCAAACGCATGGAGACCGGTAATGAGGAAGTGCAACAACAGGCTGTAGCAAACCTGGCCGCCGATCCTTATTTTGAAGGAAATGAAATTCAGCTTAAATTACAACAAGCCATAGCAGAATTGCCGCAAAAGCAGCAGTTGGTTTTTAATATGAAGTACTTTGACGATATGAAATACGACGATATGTCTCAGATTCTGGGCACTTCTGTGGGAGCCTTAAAAAGTTCCTATCACATCGCCGTAAAAAAAATAACCGCTCACTTAAAAGCAGATTAAACCTTTGATAACAAAAAGAGTCATAAGAGCAGTATCATGAACTTGGAAAACTCACATAACAATACAAATCCCTACGGAATCCCTGAAGGCTACTTTGAAGGCTTTGAGGCCAGCGTACAGGCTCGTATTGCCGAAGAAGAACTTCGCGAACTGGTAACCACACCTGGTTTTGTGACTCCAGAAGCTTATTTCGAGACCCTAGCGCCCAAAGTGATTGCTCAACTGCAAAAGCCAGAACCCAAGGTGATCTCTTTATTTAGCAGACGTAGCTTATTCGCGGTAGCCTCTGTAGCTGCAGCTGTAGTATTGATCGTGAGTTTGGTGACTAATTCTGGAAATACCACCACCGATACTTTAGCATTTGACAATATAGATACAGATACTCTTGAAGCTTACGTAAACAGTGATGCTATTGCATTTACAGATGCTGATTTGATAGACTTTGTCTCTGAGGAGGATTTGGAAAGCAGCTTGTTTAGTGATGAATCATTAACGGATGAATCCATCGAGACCTACCTTTTAGACAACCTTGACGATATTGATTTAATAACCACCTACGAGGAATGATAGTTTCCTTACTTTAAAGACAGACACTATGAAAAAACTATACTACATATTTATCTTTTGCTTACTGCTGAGTAGTTTCTCTGCCGAGGCGCAGCGACAAAGGCCCAATCCCGGGGAGATTGAAGCGCAAAAAACGGCGTTTATCACCAATGCCTTAGACCTGAGCGCAGAGCAAGCTCAAAAGTTTTGGCCCATTTACAATCAGTCAGAAAAGGCCATGGAAAACATCAGGCGTCAGCAAAGAGAAGCCCTGCGTCAAGTTAGACTTGGTGGTGGTTCCATTTCAGATGATGATGCCTATGCCTTGATCGAGAATTTGATGAATTGGGAACAAGAGATGCTCAACGAACGTAAAAAACTCGTGGCCAATTTAAAAGGAGTCGTCTCACCTCAACAGATATTACGCCTCAAACGTGCAGAAGAAGAATTTAAAAGACGTCTCTTGCAAGCCATGCAAAATCGTCGCAAGAACTAAATCAAAAGCGGACCTCAAGGGTTCGCTTTTTTTTATTTGAAGACGAGCTTATCGATCTTGCCGTAACCACTGGCAAAAGCTGTGGTATCATTGACAAACTGAATGTTGTAGTAGGATTCTTCAGTGAGATCGATCCAAGAATCGCCTCCATCATTAGAATAAGATACCCCTGGAATTCCAACAGCCACTATCCCCTTCCCTTTGGTGTTGGGAACATAACGCACGCAAGATCGGTAACCCGGCCCCGCTTGATCACTGATCAGCTTCCAAGTCTTCCCGCCGTCTGTAGTCACGGCCTTATTACCGCCATTCTCTGTTTTGGCCTCCCAATTACCTCCGAAAATAATTCCGTTGTTCGCATCTAAAAAAGAAACCGAATAAATTCCCGTCATGGCCTGACCTTCCACAATTGGAGTTTCATAGACTTCCCAGGAATTGCCGCGGTCTGTAGTTTTAAAAACTCGAGCTCGTTTCCCTCCAGAGACCAACCAAGCAGTGTCTCCATAAACGGCAATATTGGTATTGCTTGCGGCGAAAGCCGCTTCTCCTTCAGCAGTTTCAGGCAATCGGTCACAAGGAACTTTGTTCCAAGAGTTTCCGCCGTCTGTGGTTAATATTACTGACAAACAACCGTCTGTTGGGTCTCCCATAGCAATCCCGTTTTGATCGTCCCAGAAGGCCATAGCGTCATAGAATACTTTTGGATGCGTTTCTGTGTAAACGTCCTCTATAAAGGTAGGATTGGTTCCTTCTAAACCGATTTTATACAAGACTGCTGGATTTGCAATCGACAGTACAAAAACCGCATCGCTGGTTTTGGCAATGGATCTAAAGGCCAAAAGCGAATCTTGATAACTCACTGTTGCCAGTTTAGGAACCTGCCCTTCTACCACCCCAATCTTTCCATTATTTGCCGCAAACCAAACCGTGGAATCGTTCACCGCAGCAATGGCGCGAATGCTGATACTGTCTCTAAAAACAGCGCTAGCTTCAATACGGGTAAATTCTGGCGCACTAGAATCTGTGCAGGAAATAAACGCTAAACAAAAGATCAACAGGCTAAGCGAGGTTCTAATCATGGATCAAAAGAATTTAAGTGCAAATATAGAGTAAAGCATCGGCACGATTAATAATGATAATTTAAGCGATCCTGTAGTAGGCTTGTTCATAAATAAGGCTACTTTTGCAGCGACAATGAAAACAGAAGTACGATTCCATAGAAATCTGGTTTTCGCCACCTTAGACAGCTTAAAGCTGATCTTCAATGAGCAAAAACAAGCCGATAAAGTCCTCAAGCAAACCTTAAAACGTGACAAACGTTGGGGTTCAAGAGATCGTGGCTTTATCGCAGAAACTACTTACGACATAGTGCGCTGGCAACGCTTGTATGCCAAGGCCGCAGATGTTAAGGCGCCGTATTCTCGGGAAGACCTCTTTAGACTCTTTGCAGTTTGGGCGGTCCACAAAGGACACAGTCTCCCAAACTGGCCTCAGTTGGAAGGAACTCCAGTTCGCAGAATCCGCGGGAAGTTTGACGAACTTAAAAACGAGCGCGTTTATCGTGAGTCTATTCCAGATTGGTTAGATGCTATGGGATTAGAACAATTAGGAGGACAATGGGAAGAGGAGATCAAGGCCCTGAATCAGCAAGCTGATGTGGTACTCCGTACCAATACCCTCAGAACCAATAAAACCCAACTAAAAGACGCTTTAGAGGATGCAGAGATCCGCACCCAGTCTAAAAAAATAGCCCCTGACGCTTTGGTTTTAGAAGAGCGTACCAACGTATTCTCCTTACCGATATTTAAAGAAGGCTGGTTTGAGGTTCAAGATATTTCTTCCCAGCAAGTGGCTCCACTTTTGGATGTTCAACCCGGAATGCGCGTGGTAGATGCCTGCGCTGGTGCCGGTGGTAAAACCTTGCATTTAGCAGCGCTGATGGAGAACAAAGGGCAGATCATCGCCACGGATATCTATGATTTTAAATTGGCGGAACTCAAACGTCGCGCTCGTAGAGCTGGAGCCCATAATATTGAGACACGTTTTATCGACTCGCCTAAAGTGATCAAAAAACTTTACGGAAAAGCAGATCGCGTGCTGATTGATGCACCTTGCAGCGGTTTGGGCGTGCTTAAACGCAATCCGGATAGCAAATGGAAACTCTCACCAGAATTCATGGAAGAGGTTCAAGCGCTTCAGGCTGATATCTTAAGTCGCTATTCACGTATGGTTAAACCTGGAGGGAAAATGGTCTATGCCACCTGCTCCATCTTGCCTGCAGAGAATCAGCTGCAAATTGAAAAATTCCTAGCCTCAGAAGCTGGTGAAGGATTTAAAAAAGAAACGGACAAAACACTTTGGCCTAGTAAGACCGGATACGACGGATTTTATATGTGCCTACTTACCAAATCGAACTAAAATGAGATCCATTTTTAGCCTTGCCTTATTATTTTTTACGAGTCTTGCTCTGGCCCAACAGCCGTATTACGATGATGTTGACCTGACTTTGACTGGTAACGCGCTTTACAACGAGTTACAGACCAAGATCAGCGATGCGAGCAGCACTTTTAATTATACCGATGCGCGTAACGCCTTGCTATCAACGGACGAGAACCCGTCCAACAGCAGTGAAGTGCTTTTGGTTTATGGCTATAATGATTCCGATGGTAACTGTACCACGGATCGTACGCGTAACAAAAGTCTTTTTGGCGGAATGGAATGCGAGTACAATCGCGAGCATGTTTTTGCCCGCTCTAACGCAGATCCAACCATGGGAGATGTGAGCAGCAGTACTACAGGAATAGGCGCCGATCCGCACAACCTCCGTGCCTCTGATCAGCAAATGAATAACAACAAAGGAAACCGCCGTTTCGGAGACAGTAGCGGAAACGCCGGGGTGATCAGTGGAGGAAACTGGTATCCTGGAGATGAATGGAAGGGCGATGTGGCCCGTATGATGATGTATATGTATACGCGCTACGGAAGTCGTTGTCTTCCGGCCTTAATGGGCACTGGCCCAACCGAAGGTAGCACACAAATGCTACAGCTCTTTTTGGAATGGAACGTGGAAGACCCAGTGAGTTTTTATGAGGATCAACGCAATGAATTCTTAGAATCTGCTTATGGCAACAGAAACCCCTTTATTGACAATCCTGTGTTGGCAACCATTATTTGGGGAGGTGACACGGCAGAAGATCGCTGGGGACTGCTTAACACTGCAGATTTCACCACCAATCCACTGGTACTCTACCCGAACCCGAATTACAGCGGAACCTTGAACATCAGCAGTACGCTGCCTGTAACTGCAATTCAGGTTTATTCTGTAAGTGGACAATTGGTACTTTCCCATGATGATTTTCAAGGCAGTACTTTAGACGTTTCAAGCCTTAATTCTGGTGTCTATTTGGTTCGATTGACCGACGCTGAAAAACAGTTAGTAAAACGGTTAATTATTCACTAAATCTTCTGGGTTTAGAGGCGAAAAATTTTCGGGAATTGACGTACCTTTGCACTGCAATTGTACGTTAATCCGGCCGTATTATGATTCATTTTTTTGGCGATGCTACCACCGTTTTCGCCGTTCAAGCTACTTCTGACTTTCAAGAATCTGACCTGCAAAAATTAACCTGGCTTTTTGGCAACCGATCTCGAATCGAGGGTACTGCCGTTAGCGGTAATTTTATTGGTCCAAGAGCTGCCATGGTAAGTCCGTGGAGCACCAATGCTGTAGAGATTACCCAGAATATGGGGCTTTCAGGCATCATTCGAATTGAACAGTATGAATCCGTAGCAGACAATTTTGAAGATTTTGACCCCATGTTGAGTCAAAAATTCAACAGCTTGAATCAGGATTTATTCACCATTGACATCCAACCGGAATCCATCAAAGAGATCACAGACATCGCCGCTTTTAATGCCAGCGAAGGTTTAGCCTTGAGTGATGATGAGATCCAATACTTAGAAGAATTGACTGATCGATTGGGCAGGCCGCTTACCGACAGTGAGGTATTTGGGTTCTCACAAGTAAACAGTGAACACTGCCGCCACAAGATCTTTAACGGAACATTCGTGATTGACGGTCAAGAGCAAGACAGCAGTTTATTTAAACTGATCAAAAAGACATCAGAAACACATCCCAACAAGATCGTTTCTGCTTACAAGGACAACGTGGCCTTTATTGAAGGACCAGAAGTTACCCAATTTGCGCCAGAGCGTCCGGAAGTTCCTTCTTACTACCAACAGGAGGATTTTGAATCTGTGATCTCGCTCAAAGCCGAGACGCACAACTTCCCAACTACTGTAGAGCCTTTTAACGGAGCTGCTACAGGTTCTGGTGGAGAGATTCGCGACCGTTTGGCCGGAGGGCAAGGATCTTTGCCATTAGCAGGAACCGCAGTTTATATGACGGCTTACTCTCGCCTGAACGAGACACGCCCCTGGGAACAAGAGATTGATGCCAGAGATTGGTTGTATCAAACGCCTTTAGACATCTTGATCAAGGCTTCAAACGGAGCTTCAGATTTTGGAAATAAATTTGGACAACCTCTTATTGCGGGGTCTGTCCTAACTTTTGAGCATGAAGAAGATGCTCGCATTCTTGGTTTTGACAAGGTGATCATGTTGGCCGGTGGAATCGGTTATGGAAAGAAATCACAGGCTATTAAAGCCACTCCGTCCAAAGATGACGAGATCGTTATTCTAGGAGGTGAGAATTATCGCATCGGTATGGGAGGTGCAGCGGTTTCATCCGCAGATACCGGAGCCTTCAGCAGCGGTATTGAACTCAACGCGATCCAACGCTCCAACCCAGAAATGCAAAAACGTGCCGCAAATGCCATTCGCGGTATGATCGAAAGCAAAGACAACCCGATCGTATCTATTCACGATCACGGAGCTGGTGGACACCTGAACTGTCTGTCAGAATTGGTAGAAGAAACTGGAGGTCATATCGATCTTGACGCACTGCCAGTAGGAGACCCTACCCTATCGGCTAAAGAACTGATCGGTAACGAGTCACAAGAACGTATGGGCTTGGTCATTGGCAGTGAAGATGCCGATATATTAAAACAAGTTGCGGATCGTGAACGATCTCCAATGTATAAGGTGGGGAAAGTTACCGATGACCATCGCTTTAAATTTGAAGGCAGTAAGTCGGGCCAAAAACCTATGGACTTTATGCTGAGTGATATGTTTGGAAGCTCGCCAAAGACCATCATGGAAGATCAGCGAATCGATCAAGATTTCAATGCGATCTCCTATGAGCCGTCAGCTTTAAAACAATACGTCTTTGAACTGATGTACTTAGAAGCGGTTGCCTGTAAAGATTGGTTGACCAATAAAGTGGACCGCTGTGTAAGTGGACGCGTAGCCAAGCAACAATGCGCAGGACCATTGCAATTGCCTTTGAACAATTGTGGCGTGATGGCGCTGGATTACAAGGGCAAAGAGGGTGTTGCTACAGCCATTGGTCATTCCCCGGTGAGCGGTTTATTAAACCCGGCAGCAGGAAGTCGCAATTCCATTACTGAGTCATTGACCAATATTCTTTGGGCGCCTATCCAAGACGGTTTGAGCGGAGTGTCACTATCTGCAAACTGGATGTGGCCTTGTAACAACCCTGGAGAAGATGCACGCTTGTATGAAGCCGTTAAAGCGGTTTCTGATTTTGCAATTGATCTGGGAATCAACGTACCTACCGGAAAGGATTCGCTTTCCATGAAACAGAAATACAAAGACCGCGAAGTATTGTCACCGGGAACGGTGATCATCTCTGCCGCGGGTCATTGTGATGATATTACTAAGGTTGTGGAGCCTGTCCTGCAGAAAAATGCGGGCAGTGTGTACTACATAGACTTTTCAAAAACTGCAGCTGCCTTGGGCGGTTCTTCCTTTGCTCAGACACGTTCTGCTTTAGGAAAGACCCCTGCGGATGTGGCAGACGCGGCTTATGTAAAAACAGCCTTCAACACCCTACAAGAGTTGATTAGAGCGAACCAGATCGCTGCGGGCCATGATATTGGTTCTGGTGGATTGATCACTACTTTGGCCGAAATGTGTTTTGCCGATCGTGATTTGGGAGCTGATCTAGACCTAAGCGATTTAAATGCTGCAGATTTTGCAACAGCACTCTTCGCTGAAAACTGCGGGGTTGTTATCCAAGCTGCGGAAAACGATGCTGTTGAGAGCGCTTTGAATGCCGCCGGTGTTTCATTTGTGAAACTTGGGTCAGTTCGTCAAACTGCACAATTGGACGTGAACTTTAAGGGAGATTCCTTGAGTTTTAATGTTAACGAATTACGCGATGCGTGGTATGAGACCTCTTACCTTTTGGACCGTCAACAAAGTGGAGCAGACAATGCCAAGGCACGTTTTGACAATTATAAAAATCAACCGCTGAATTTTGAATTCCCTGCGGATTTCACCGGAGCGCTTCCTGAGATCGATCCGGCGAAGCCTAGAATCAAAGCAGCCATCATTCGTGAAAAAGGCTCAAACAGTGAGCGTGAAATGGCAAACGCCATGTATTTGGCTGGTTTTGACGTAAAGGACGTTCACATGACCGACCTAATCAGCGGACGCGAAACCTTAGAGGATATTCAGTTCATTGGAGCGGTTGGCGGATTCTCCAACAGTGATGTATTGGGCTCTGCCAAAGGATGGGCTGGCGCTTTCCTTTACAACGAAAAGGCCAAAGCTGCGTTGGATAACTTCTTCGCTAGAAAAGACACCCTCTCTTTAGGAGTGTGCAACGGATGCCAGCTCTTTGTGGAACTCGGCGTGATCAATCCAGATCACGATGAGAAACCTAAGATGCATCATAATGAAACGGGCAAGTTTGAATGTAGCTTTACTTCTGTGACCATTCAGGAAAACCCTTCAGTGATGCTTGCAGGACTTAAGGGCAGCACTTTGGGAATCTGGGCTGCTCACGGTGAAGGTAAATTTGCTTTACCTAAAGCAGAGTCCGCCTACAATATCGTTGCCAAATACGGCTATGAAGGACTTCCGGCAAATCCAAACGGTTCTGACTACAACACGGCCATGATGTGTGATGATAGCGGACGCCACTTAGTGATGATGCCTCACTTAGAACGCTCTACCTTCCCTTGGAACTGGGGGCACTACCCAGCAGACAGAGACGATAAGGTGACTCCATGGCTACAAGCCTTTGTGAATGCGCGCGAGTGGTTGGAGCAAAATATGGAGGGCTAATTCCCTAGTTTTTAGGGAATCGTCAATTTACCCACGCCTTATAAAGGTGCATTTAAGGGTATGGCAAAAAATGGCTGTATTTTTTTGTAATTTGCAAGAAATCTAGCAGAAACGAACTATGACAGAAATTAAGAGACTCTTTGACTTCCCCTATTACCAACTGGAAAACCTGCCGCGCGAAGATGCGCTAGTGACCAAAAAAGCCGGCAACTGGACAAAAACATCAACCCAAGAATACGTAGATCAAGCCAATGCCATTAGTCGTGGTTTGCTGCGTTTGGGAGTAGACAGTGGTGATAAAGTCGCTTTGATCTCCATGACCAATCGCACCGAATGGAATATTTGCGATATTGGAATCTTACAACTCGGTGCTCAGGATGTGCCGATCTACCCAACCATCTCAGAAGAAGATTACGCTTACGTACTCAATCACAGTGAATCCAAATACTGTTTTGTTTCTTGTCAAGAGGTTTTGGAGAAGATCAATAAGATCAAAGATCAAGTTCCAACCCTAAAGGGAGTTTACTCTTTTGACAGCATTGACGGTTGTGACAACTGGACCCAAGTTTTAGAACTCGGAGCCGACGATTCCAATCAGGTGGAAGTTCAAAAACGTATGGACGCGGTAAAGGAATCTGACCTAGCCACTTTAATATACACCTCTGGAACTACTGGCAAGCCTAAAGGAGTTATGTTGAGTCATAGCAATATTGTGAGCAACGCCATCAATAGTTCAACCCGCTTGCCGATAGTTCAAGGATCTGCTAAAGCCTTGAGTTTTCTACCGGTTTGTCACATTTATGAGCGTATGCTCATGTATATGTATCAGTACACCGGTACGGGAATTTATTTTGCCGAGTCGCTGGAAACCATTAGTGACAATTTAAAGGAAGTGCAGCCACAAGTAATGTCTGCAGTTCCGCGTCTGTTAGAAAAAGTATACGATAAGATCATTGCCAAAGGCACCGACCTTACAGGAGTGAAAAAGAAATTGTTCTTCTGGGCTGTATCATTGGGCCTTCAATGGAAACCTTACCGCGCCAATGGTGGATGGTATGAGTTTAAGTTGGGAATTGCCCGCAAACTAATCTTTAGCAAGTGGCAAGAAGCTCTTGGAGGAAACCTGCAAGCCATTGCCTCAGGTTCTGCTGCCTTGCAACCGCGTTTAGCACGTGTATTCAATGCTGCTGGCTGCCCTGTTTTTGAAGGCTACGGTCTTACCGAGACCTCTCCAGTAGTTTCTGTGAACGATATGCGTAACGGCGGTTTACGAATTGGAACCGTTGGAAAAGTATTGCCAGACACCGAAGTGAAGATTGCAGAAGACGGCGAGATCCTGGTTAAAGGACCACAGGTGATGATGGGATATTACAAGGATCCTGAAAAATCTGCAGAGGTTCTGAAAAACGGTTACTTCCACACCGGTGATATTGGAGAGGTAGATGCTGATGGTTTCTTAAAGATCACGGATCGTAAGAAGGAAATGTTCAAAACATCCGGAGGAAAATACATTGCGCCTCAGCTTATTGAAAATGTGATGAAGCAATCGCGCTTCATTGAGCAGATCATGGTAATTGGTGACGGGGAAAAGATGCCAGCTGCATTCATTCAGCCGAATTTTGAATTCATTGCCGATTGGAATGAGCGCAAAGAAAAAGGCCTACCAGCTGACCCGGCCGCTTTGATCCAAGAAGCTAAGCTGATCAAGCGCATCCAAAAGGAAGTGGACAAATACAACCAGCGTTTTGGAAAATGGGAGATGATCAAAAAGTTTGAGCTTACTCCAGAGGTTTGGAGTATTGAAGAAGGTCACCTCACTCCTACTATGAAAATGCGTCGAAAAGTGATCAAAGAAAAGTATATGGACCTTTATAATAAGATCTACGACAAGCCATAAATTTAAGTTGTAGTGTAAGGACTTGCTCCTTATTAAAGACTCAATAAAGGTGTGGAACGTTCTGCACCTTTATTTTTTTACCTATGAGAAAGATCTTTTTAATACTGCTGATGAGTCTCGGCAGTCTCCCCTATAGTTTTAGCCAAACCCGTACCGAAGCCTTTAATCAGAATGTAGAACTCGGCGCCATCAGTTGGTACCGCGACTACGATGAGGCACTGGCCGCGTCAAAAGCACAACACAAGCCAGTTTTGATATTATTTCAAGAAGTACCTGGTTGTGCCACCTGCAGAAACTACGGTAACAAGGTGCTTTCTCATCCGCTGCTTTCAGAAGCTATAGAAAATGAATTCATCCCCTTGGCCATCTTTAATAACAAAGGCGGAAAAGATGCTGCCGTGCTTAAAAAATACCGCGAACCCAGTTGGAACAATCCGGTGGTTCGTATTGTAAATGCCAGCGGAGAGAATCTAGTGAATCGTATTCTGGGAATTATACAGCTTTGGGGCTGTATCAAGGAATGCAAAAAGCATTGCTTAAAGAACAAATTACACCGCCAGCTTATATGGAAATTCTCGCAGAGGAATTACAACTGCGCCCAGACAATACAAAGCAGGCTGTTTACAGCATGTATTGCTTTTGGTCTGGTGAAAAAGCTTTAGGATCTTTAACTGGAGTGGTAAAAACTGAGGCCGGTTTTTCAGGCGGACGTGAGGTAGTAAAGGTTACTTATAATAAGGACGAAATCTCCAAAGACGCCATTGACGCTTTTGCCCAACGCAACAGCATCAGCCCAATTATTGGAAATGCAAAATTCCGCGCAGCGCTTAATGATGAAGACTATTACCTACAACGCTCCTTATACCGCTACTTGCCTTTAAGCGAAGTACAACGTACCAAGATCAACAGCTTAATTGGGCAAGGCATAGATCCCACGTATATCTTAAGCCCTTCGCAGGAGCGCTGGTTACAGCTCATCAAGAACAAAACGATCGCCAAAGAGAATCGTTCTGAAAATTCCTTCAAAACAGAATTCCTAGACCTAAAGCGCGTCCACTCCTTGTAAGCTTGGTCAACCGCTTACTCAAATACTTTTTAGAAATATTTATTATGCATGCATAGTATTTTTCCTTATCTTTGGAATGAAATTTTATCCAAATGAAGGAAAAGACCATTGACTATATTTTGCGCGCCACCTGGATGGCGGTTGCCAAAATGTATAATGAAGAAGCCGGAAAAAAGGGTTCAACCATGGCTACGGGATTTGCGCTAATCAGCATAGATCCTGAAGAAGGCACTCCCTCTACGGCCCTAGGGCCCAAAATGGGCATGGAGGCTACTAGCCTTTCTCGCACCTTAAAAACTATGGAAGAAAAAGGTTTGATAGAACGCAGACCCAATCCTTTGGACGGCCGTGGTGTTTTAATTCACTTAACGGATTTTGGACGCGAAATGCGCGATTACTCCAAACAAGTTGTGATCACTTTTGATGAAGCTGTAAAAGAAACTGTGAACAAGGAAGACTTTGCAACCTTCATGCGCGTGGCCAACAACATCCTAGAACTCATTCAATCAAAGAAAATATACAACGACAAAAAAATTGTATCCTAAATGGCAAAACGTACCATTAATAAAGTAGCAGTCATTGGCTCCGGGATCATGGGAAGCGGAATCGCTTGTCATTTTGCCAACATTGGAGTTGAAGTTCTGCTTTTAGACATAGTTCCACGCGAACTCAACGAAAAAGAACAAGCCAAAGGCCTAAGCTTAGAAGACAAGGTAGTTAGAAACCGCATGGTTAATGATGCCTTGACTAAGGCTATCAAGTCTAAGCCAGCTCCGCTTTATCACAAAAGCTTCGCCAGCAGAATCACAACTGGAAACTTGGAAGATGATATTGCGAAAGTAAGCGAGGTAGATTGGATCATTGAGGTGGTTGTAGAACGTCTGGACATCAAAAAGCAAGTTTTTGAGAATCTGGAGAAATACAGAAAACCAGGAACGCTGATTACCTCGAATACTTCAGGTATCCCAATCAAATTTATGAGTGAGGGGCGCAGCGAGGATTTCCAAGCACACTTCTGTGGAACACACTTCTTCAACCCTGCGCGATATCTGAAACTCTTTGAGATCATTCCTGGACCAAAGACCAATCCAGAGGTTTTGGAATTCTTGAACGGCTATGGAGAACAGTATTTAGGAAAGACCTCAGTAGTTGCCAAAGATACCCCAGCCTTTATCGGGAACCGTATTGGGATCTTTAGCATTATGAGCTTGTTCCATATGGTTAAGGAAATGGACCTGACCATTGAAGAAGTTGACAAATTGAGCGGACCGGTAATTGGTCGTCCAAAATCTGCCACTTTTAGAACGGTAGATGTTGTGGGGCTAGATACTTTGGTACATGTAGCCAACGGAATTGCAGACAACTGCCCGGATGATGAACGCAAACCACTTTTTGTTTTGCCCGATTTCATCAACACTATGATGGAAAATCAGTGGCTAGGAAGCAAGTCCGGACAAGGGTTCTACAAAAAAGTAAAGAAAGAAGACGGCTCTAGTGAGATCCTTTCCTTGGATCTAAACACCCTGGAATACCGCGCTAAAAAACGCGCTTCCTTTGGGACCCTAGAATTGACCAAAAGCATTGATAAAGTCATTGATCGTTGGCCAGTTTTGGTTGGCGGAAAAGACAAGGCTGGTGAGTTCTACCGCAAGACCTTGGCGGCACTTTTTGCCTATGTTTCTCACCGCGTACCAGAGATCACTGATCAGCTTTATAAAATTGATGACGCCATGAAGGCGGGATTCGGATGGGAACACGGGCCTTTCCAGATCTGGGATGCCATTGGTGTAGACAAAGGTTTAGAATTCATCGCAGCAGAAGGATTAGAAGCAGCTGCATGGGTTCAAGAAATGCGAGACAGCGGAAGCGACAGCTTCTACTCCGTGGTTGACGGAGCTACGTACAGCTATGATCGTGACCAAAAGTCACAGCAAAAAATTCCAGGACAAGATGCCTTTATCATCTTGGACAACATCAGAAAATCCAAAGAGGTCTTTAAAAACAGCGGCGTTGTTGTTGAAGATCTAGGCGATGGAATCCTCAACGTAGAATTCCAAAGCAAGATGAACACCATTGGTGGTGATGTACTCGCCGGATTAAACAAGGCCGTAGACATTGCAGAAAAGGATTTTGACGGATTGGTAGTTGGAAACCAAGCGGCGAACTTCTCTGTAGGAGCCAATATTGGAATGATCTTTATGATGGCCGTAGAGCAGGAATATGACGAGCTCAACGCTGCTATTAAATACTTCCAAGACACGGTAATGCGCATGCGTTATTCTTCCATCCCAACAGTAGTTGCTCCTCATGGAATGACACTGGGTGGAGGTTGTGAATTATCGCTGCACGCTGATATGGTTGTAGCCGCTGCGGAAACCTATATCGGACTCGTTGAGTTTGGTGTGGGTGTGATCCCTGGAGGTGGTGGTAGTAAAGAAATGGCACTTCGAGCAGCAGATACCTTCCACAAAAATGATGTGGAACTCAATGTATTGCAGGAGTATTTCTTGACCATCGGTATGGCAAAAGTAGCTACCTCTGCTTATGAAGCTTACGATACCGGAATCCTTCAAAAAGGAAAGGACATTGTAGTGGTCAACAAAGACCGCCAATTGGCAACCGCTAAAGCTTACGCCCGCATTATGGCAGATCGTGGTTATACCAAGCCGATCCAACGTACAGATGTAAAAGTTCTTGGAAAGCAAGCCTTAGGTATGTTCTTGGTAGGTACAGATTCTATGGAAGCTGGTCGCTACATCAGTGAGCACGATAAAAAGATCGCCAACAAATTGGCCTATGTAATGGCCGGTGGAGATCTTTCAGAGCCGCAACGCGTTAGCGAGCAATACTTGCTCGATTTGGAACGTGAAGCCTTCCTATCCCTTTGTACCGAGCGCAAGACGTTAGAGCGTATTGAGCATATGTTGAAAAAGGGTAAACCATTAAGAAACTAGAAGATGAAAACAGCATATATAGTAAAAGCATATAGAACCGCCGTGGGGAAAGCGCCTCGCGGACTGTTCCGATTTAAGCGTCCGGACGAACTGGCAGCAGAAACGATTGAGTACATGATGAAGGAGCTGCCGGAACTGGACAAAACCCGTATTGACGACGTAATTGTTGGAAATGCGATGCCAGAGGCAGAACAAGGCTTGAACATGGCGCGTTTGATCTCTTTGATGGGATTAAAAGTAGAAGATGTTCCTGGAGTAACTGTAAACCGATACTGTGCATCTGGAATTGAAACCATTGCCATGGCTACGGCAAAGATCCAAAGCGGTATGGCAGATTGTATCATTGCCGGTGGAGCAGAAAGCATGAGCTACATTCCAATGGGCGGATACAAACCCACTCCAGATTACGGCTTGGCCAAGAACGGAAACGAAGATTATTATTGGGGAATGGGATTGACCGCAGAAGCTGTGGCTGATCAGTTTAAAGTATCTCGAGAAGATCAAGATGAGTTTGCTTACAACTCCCACCAAAAGGCTTTAAAAGCACAAGCTGAAGGGCGTTTTGACGATCAGATCGTTCCCATAGAAGTTAATCACACCTATGTGAACGCTGCCGGTAAAAAAGAAACCAAAAGCTATACGGTAAACAAAGATGAAGGCCCAAGAGCAGATACTTCTTTAGCGGTTTTAGGAAAGCTGCGCCCCGTGTTTGCTGACGGCGGAAGCGTGACTGCCGGTAACTCTTCTCAAATGAGTGACGGTGCTGCCTTTGTTATGGTGATGAGCGAGGAAATGGTGAAGGAATTGAACTTGGAACCCATTGCACGCATGGTGAATTTTGCCGCTGCGGGTGTGGAACCGAGAATTATGGGAATTGGTCCGGTAAAGGCCATTCCAAAGGCTTTAAAGCAAGCGGGCCTAAAGCAAGAAGACATTGATCTCATTGAACTCAATGAAGCCTTTGCTTCACAATCGCTGGCTGTGATTCGCGAGCTGGGATTGAATCAGGAGATCATCAATGTAAATGGTGGAGCTATTTCTCTAGGACATCCTCTGGGATGTACCGGAGCTAAACTGAGTGTGCAACTCTTTGATGAGATGCGCAAACGAGATATGAAAGGCAAGTACGGAATGGTAACCATGTGTGTGGGAACCGGACAAGGTGCTGCAGGTATTTACGAATTTTTAAACTAAGAAGGCATGGAAACAGTAGACAAGCAAGATATTATTCGAGGAGGTCAGTTTATCGTAAAAGAGACCTCTTGCCAGGACGTATTTACTCCAGAAGATTTTTCTGAGGAGCAACAAATGATGAAGGAATCCGTAAAGGAGTTCGTGGATCGTGAAGTATGGCCCAAGAAAGAACAATTTGAAAAGAAGGACTATGCCTTGACAGAGTCTGTAATGCGCAAAGCAGGAGAGCTAGGATTCTTAGGAGTAGCTGTACCGGAAGAGTACGGTGGATTAGGAATGGGTTTCGTTTCTACCATGTTGGTTTGTGATTACATCTCTGGAGCTACAGGATCTGTGGCAACTGCCTTTGGAGCGCATACCGGGATTGGAACCATGCCAATTACCCTATATGGTTCTGAAGAACAAAAACAAAAATATGTGCCACAATTGGCCATGGGTGAGGTTTTCGGAGCTTATTGTTTGACCGAGCCAGGAGCTGGATCTGACGCAAACTCTGGAAAGACCAAAGCCGTTCTTTCACAAGACGGATCACACTATTTGATCTCGGGTCAAAAAATGTGGATCTCCAACGCTGGCTTTGCTTCTACCTTTATTGTATTTGCGCGAATTGAAGACGACAAGAACATCACCGGTTTCATCGTAGAATACGATCCGGAGAATCCAAACGGAATCACTTTAGGAGAAGAAGAGCACAAGCTCGGGATTCACTCCTCTTCTACTCGTCAGGTATTCTTTAATGAAACTAAGGTTCCTGTAGAGAACATGCTATCTGAACGCGGAAACGGCTTTAAGATCGCCATGAACGCTTTGAACGTTGGGAGAATCAAATTGGCTGCTGCTTGTTTGGATGCGCAACGTCGTGTGATTGGAGAAGCTGTGAAATACGCCAATGAGCGCGTGCAGTTCAAGACTCCTATTATGAACTTCGGAGCCATTCAGGCTAAGATCGCAAACATGGCTACTAGTTGTTATGTTGGAGAGTCTGCGAGTTACCGTGCGGCTAAGGATATTGAGAATCGAATCAACATCCGCCTAGAAGATGGAAATACCCACCAAGAAGCTGAGCTTAAAGGTGTAGAAGAATTTGCCATTGAGTGTTCTATTTTGAAAGTTGCTGTATCTGAGGACATTCAGAACTGTACTGATGAAGGGATCCAAGTATTTGGAGGAATGGGCTTTAGCGCCGACACACCAATGGAATCTGCTTGGAGAGACGCTCGTATCTCTAGAATCTATGAGGGAACTAACGAGATCAACCGTATGTTGGCAGTAGGCATGTTAGTTAAAAAGGCCATGAAAGGACATGTAGACCTATTGAACCCAGCAATGGCTGTAGCAAACGAACTGACTGGAATTCCTTCTTTTGAAACTCCTGACTACAGCGCGCCAATGAGCGAGGAAAAAGCCATGATCGCCAAGTTGAAAAAGGTATTCCTTATGGTAGCCGGTAGCGCCGTTCAAAAATTCGGACCGCAATTGGAAGAGCATCAACAGCTTTTGATGTCCGCTGCAGATATCTTGATCGAGATCTATATGGCAGAATCTGCTGTATTGCGCACCGAGAAGAACATTGAGCGTTTTGGTTTGGATTCTCAAACGGAACAGATCGCGATGACGCAATTGTACTTATACGATGCTGTGAACATTGTAAACGATAAGGCCAAAGAAGGGATCATCTCTTTTGCTGAGGGCGATGAACAACGCATGATGCTAATGGGACTTAAGCGTTTCACTAAATATCAAAACAATCCTAACGTGGTGGCTTTGCGCAAGCAAATTGCTGCCCGTGTTGCCAAGGATAACGATTACAGTTTTTAAATTAGGGTTTTAATTATTGTGATAGAGCCGCCCTGTTGGGGCGGCTTTTTTTTGGCTTCGTTTTTGCTATCTTTATGCAAACAACACTCATGAATCGCATACTATACCTACTCACGCTACTTTGTGGAAGTCTTGCTTTTGGACAAACCAATCCAGATGTTTTTATTGCCAGTATTGACATAGATGAAGAAGGTACCACCATCAATGGTCTACAAAATCTTTCCAACGATCCGGGTTATGACAATCAACCGAGTTTTGGCACAGACAACCTCTTGTTATATGCTGGAAATAACAACGGACAAACAGACATTTTTCAAATGCACTCGCGTATGGGGAGTAAAATGCTTGCCGGCGGTTCATTAGCTGGAGGAGAATATTCGCCTCAGCTTATGCCCGATGAGAGCGGTATTGCTGCAGTCCGCCTAGACACCACAGGTTTGCAGCGCTTGTATCGCTACGAGCGCAGCGGGAAATCCACGGTATTGATCCCTGATCTCATGGTGGCTTATTTTACCTTCTACGATGCCAATCAGATCGTGGGCTGCTATATTGAAGACGAAACCTTAAACCTTTTTGTTCACAAATTAGATGAAGCAAAGACCTATACGCTGCTTAAAGATGTAGGCCGCAGTTTCCATAGAGTTCCAGGGCAAAACTCAGTCAGCTATACGGCCACCAATGAACAAGGACAGCAAGATGTATATCTGTTAGACATGGACAGTTTGGAGAGCTTTTTTGTAACTCAATTACCCATTGGAGTGAATGATTATGCCTGGCTGAATGATTCTCAATTGATCGTGGGCAGCAACAGCAGTTTATTTGTATACGACACTTTTGACAAAAAGGATTGGGAAAAATTTGCGGATCTAGACGCTAATGTGATCGCTGACATCAGTCGTATTGCTGTGAGTCCTTCAGGAACACGAATCGCCTTAGTTGGGATCCCGAAATAGTAAATAATTATAACCGTTTACCAGCAGCGCTCTTAATTGTTAGAGATTCGTTTTGTCAGAAACTAACTAACAATGATTCAAAGACTAACAATAACATGTTTAGGCCTTCTGCTTCTTGGCTGCAGTAAAAGAGATCCTGTACGAGAGGTCAGAATACCAGAAGTTGATTTTGAACTCACCTCTTGCGGCCAAGCCAATTACCCAGAATGGTCTACATCACCCTATGTGCTGCCCTATCCTGTCGGCAAATCTTATAATATAGGATTGACGCATTGCAGCAGCAGTTTTCATGCCGACGGGGAACCGGATCAATTTGCTGTAGATTTTGATATGAATATTGGAACCTTTGTTAAGGCAGTAAGAGCCGGCCGTGTGATCCATATAGAAGAAAGTGGCCAAGACGGCAATTTCCCCAACAATTTGGTGGTGGTCCAACTCAGTGATAACACCTTTGCCCAATACATGCATCTCACTCAAAATGGGGCCATTGTAGAACTGAATGATCTAGTGGTTCAAGGCGATTCCATTGGCTTTAGCGGATCCACAGGTCTAG
>NZ_JABSPU010000037.1 GCF_013214815.1 Gilvibacter sp. | reverse complement strand
TAGATCAAACCGAGTTGATAATAGGCAAAGTTTCTGTCAGTGATCAAGGTGTCGATCTTGCCTTGTTCCGTCGGATTAGTTGCCAAATAGGTCTCTGGCTTAAATCGCGGATCATCTCCAATAGAAAACCCTTCTGCAGCAACTTCTTCCTCATCTGCAGCTCCTACTGCATTTTTATCAGATCGGCGCCAGTCATCTTCCAGCTCACGATCACCCCATCGGCGTCTAAACTCTTGCTTTCCGTAGGCCACAGTAGTGGTATTGTAGAAATAGAAGGCTCCGGCTTTATCAGATTCACCGGTTCCTCCTTCAAAAAATTCGTTATCTGCGAAACCATCACCGCCGTTCTTAGCTTGGTCAATGGAATCTTGAATGGCTTGCGCACGTAGTGTATCGGTATACTCGGTAAAGTACGCCAAACGCTCCTCCGCAGTCATGTTCACCAAATTCAAAATACTGTCATTGGTTGCTGCCACAAGCTCGTATTGGATTACATCGTCTAAATTGTCACGCTTCTTCTTAAGACGTCGGTACTCCAAAGTATTCGGTCTCATTTTGACCAAAGTACTGTCGTAATAAGCACCGGCAGTCTGGTATTCTGCGCGATCAAAGAAAATAGTACCCAAGGTCACATAATTGCGCGCTTGGAGGTAATCATCTTGTTGGTTGGCCTTAATGGATTTATTGTAGTATTCCATGGCAACCTCGATACTGTCATTGCTTTGGTGATACACCCCGATCTGATGATAGATCTTATCCAAATACGGTCGGTTCTCACGATTTTCAGCCAGATCGGTCAGCAACTCTAGGAAAGCTATTTTATCTCCAGTCTCGTAGTTGAAGTTCTTTGCCTTTTCAATGTAGGCGTTGATCATATAAATTCTCGGCGTCTTTCTGTTGAGTGCAATTACCTCATCAAAAGCCATGTTTGCACTGTCTGGGAATTGTAATCTGTTGTACAATTGCCCTTGAATGTAGAGCAAGCGGCCTTTGTTTTCGTTATCTCTGGTGTACTCGGCAGCGGTTTTGATATATGGCAATGCTGCTTCTATGGTATCTAGATTGATATATGCCTGTCCGATCATCGCCGAAGCTTCTGAGAGGTCTTCATCCTCAATCTCTCCGCGCTTGATCATGCGGTTCAGATCATCAATAGCGATCTCTTCATTGTTTAGGCGGATGTTGGCTTTGGCCTTCCAGATCTTGGCTGTGTTGATCTTATCTCCGGTAGGATATTTGGAAAGCACATAGTTGAAGGCTTCCAAAGCTGGAATGAAACGCTGGTCAAAATAACGGGCTTTCCCTAAAAGGATAAAGGCTTCATCCATTTGCGGATTGCGCTCCTTTCCGTCGATGTACATCGAGTTCTTTTGGATCGCTTTAGCGGCTTTTTCTTCAGCCTTTTCAAAATTCGGGTTTTTGGATTGTCCTGGTAAACTCACATCTTCCAAGATCTCCAAACGTTCAACGGGAAGAATTTCCCAATAATTATCGCGATAGGTATCGGCAAGGGATTTACGGCCTTCGTCAAAGGCCACTTGTCCGTTGTAAAGTTTGTTGTATTCCGCGGCAACAGCATTTAAGTTTCGATTTATAAAACCGTCCTTCTTAGTGGAACAGCTCATGATGCATAAGCTGCAAATTAAAAATGCGCAGGCCCCGTAGAATCCCCGTTTGAACATGGTGTAATTTTATATCAACTAAACTGAAAAAAGCCTGTTTTAGTATGCGTTTTTCCAGAGAAGGGTAAAAATACATTTCTTTTTCAATTATTGTGGGCTTCGCCTTAAAAAATGAGGCATATCCGCAGATTCTGATGTTTCAAATTGGCAGAATCGTTCGTACTTTTGCAAAAAAATTTGCCATGGCAGACTTTCATGAACTCCAAATTGCAGCTCTAGAATCACAATCTAATACTGCTGTAAGTATAAAATTTCAAGTGCCAGCCACTTTAAGTAACGACTATCAATTTGGTGCAGGTCAATATGTTAACCTCAGCGCAATTATAGATGGAAAAGAAGTGCGCCGCGCCTACTCTATCTGTAGCTCACCCAAAAGTGGAGACCTTACCGTATTGGTCAAAAAAGTAGAAAACGGTGTCTTTTCTACCTATGCAAACACCGCATTGTCTGTTGGAGATACTCTAAAAGTAGCTACACCAGAAGGGAGGTTTGTACTACCAGAATCAAAAACTGCCAATTATTTGTTTTTTGCAGCAGGTTCCGGAATTACACCCATACTTTCCATGATTTCAGACTGTTTGGAAAACCGCCCGGACACTAAAATGGTCCTCGTCTACGGAAATAAAACCCCAGAAGGCGCTATTTTCAAAGAAGTTCTTGAAGATCTGCAAGGTCAATATCCTGATCGCTTGCAAATAGAATGGATCTACAGCCGTGGAGATGGAGACAACTATCACTTTGGGCGCATAGATCGCAGTAAGGTTGGGTTTACAGTGAATAATAAATACCAAGACACCGCTTTTGATGATGCCTTTGTGTGCGGCCCTGGTGATATGATCGATACGGTCATTGAAGCTTTGGCTGACTTTGGAATGGCGGAACAAAACATCCACTTTGAACGCTTTACTGTTTCTTCTGATGATGATGAAATTACTACGAGCGAAGTGCCTGATGGCAACGCAGCCATCACCTTTATCATCGATGATGAATCCAACACCATCACAGCACCTCACGCAGAATCCGTACTTGATAGCGCATTAAAACACGACTTGGATGCACCTTACTCTTGTCAAGGTGGAATTTGCAGCTCATGTATTGCTAGGGTTACCTCAGGAACCGTGGAAATGCGCAAAAATCAAATTCTTACGGATGCAGAAGTAGCAGAAGGTCTTGTACTTACTTGCCAAGCGCATGCTACCTCAGCACAGGTAACCATAGATTACGACGACGTTTAGTCCAACAAGCGGAGGGTCTGACGGATAATTCCGTCCAGTGTAGCTTGTTCCTGCTCTGTTTTTAAGGCGACCCGCATGCCAATGATCGCGTTGTAGATCGCCGCTGCAGTACTTTTGGGGTTAATATCGGTGCGGAGTTCGTTTTGATATTGGGCCTTTTTGATGGCCATTTCCCATGCTTTTTGCAGATCCCATTGATTTCCGCGCACGATTGCTGCTACATCCTCGTCTACGGCAGCCATTTCTGTTGCCGCATTGACAAGCATGCAGCCTCTTGGATGAAAATCATCTATGTCTTGCTCAATGATCAAACTGAAAATAGCCTCTAAAGTCTCTTTAAGGTCGGTGGCTGTTTCTATCAAATAAAGATGCCTCCCAATGATCCTTTTTCGATACTGATGTAAAGCCTGTAAATATAAATTTCTTTTGTCTCCAAAGGTGTCATAAAGACTGGATCTACTCACCCCCAAATGCTCCACCAAATCATTGGCTGAAGTTGCGTGATATCCCTTCTTCCAGAAGAGACCCACAGCAGCATCAAGCACATTCTCAACCTCAAATTGTTTGGTTCTGGCCATCAAAAAGCAATTTTTTGAAAAAACGGGGGTTTTTTGCGGTATTCCAAAGGTAGTAATTTATCGGAACATTTGTTCCAATAAATATTAACTTGCTGTTTTTCAGTTACTTGAAATCTATCTCTTTGATATCCATTAGGTGATACTGACCGAGCTTAAGAAAAGTACAAAAACAGGGGTTATGGAACGTTTGTTCCGTTATCAAAAAGGTCGGAACAAGCGTTCCGAAATTCATTAATATCTGATTATAAGCGTTTTACAGATTTTGTAGTAAAAGATCTGCAACCTGTCGCGAAGGGATGGAATTTATGGCATTTTCGTAGCCAGCGGGGTAGTTTTTGCCATAAACTGACGTTGGAATTGCGGGATACTTTTCCAGATCGGGCAACAACCAATTCCCCTCATTTTGACCAAAAGGTGCAAAGCCTAAATAGGGATGAGTAACACCCCAAATGGTGTAAACGGGTAAGCCAAAATTTGCTGCCAAATGACCGTTGCCACTATCCATGGCTAACATGCCGTCCAAATTAGAAATCAAGTCCAATTCTTGGGGAAATTTGAGCAATCCTGCGACCACCTCGATATGTTCCAAGTCCGAGGCTAATTTTAAAAGCGATTCTCTTTCAGCAGGCCCTCCAAAAAGCAGGACCTTTACCTTATTGGCGCCACTGATCTGCTGCAAAACTTCACGCATTTGAGCATCGGAATAGGTTTTAGAACCAAAAGCCGCATAAGGTGCTATTCCCAAGATCTTTCCGGTCCATCCTTGGAGCAGCTCCAAAGCCGTTTGAGGCATAACTCCCCGGTTCAAGGGAACAAATTGATTCAAATCCAAAGGGAAACCAAGCTCGCCCAATACTTCAGCATATCGCTGGTGTGAGGATTTCAACGGCTTCCAGATTTTATCGACTGGTCTGCACAGGGCTTTTTTTGCAGCGCGGTCCTTATCCATCCTTGCTCGTTTAACTCCGCTAAAGCTCATAAAAGAACGTGCCATTTTGGAACGCAATACATTATGGCAATCTGCCAAATGGGTCACGCCTTGAGCTTTTAGCTCTTTGGCTAAACTACGCATGCCTAAAATACCTTTGTGTTTTCCTCTAACCTCCGCAGCCAAAAAAGAAACATCGGGAATTGCGGCAAATATGGGTTTGTGAAACGCTTTAGAAACGACGGTGATCTTCAATTCAGGGTAGCTGGCACGTAAAACTTGGACCGCGGGAACGAGCATTGCTACATCACCCATGGCCGAAAGGCGCAAAATGGCAATATGCTGCTGTTTTTCTCCCAAAATTTAAGATTAGGCCTTATTTCTGACCGCGAAGTACTGGGTTAAGCTCGTCGTCGTTGTACATTTTCATCTGTTTGTAGACTTTCATGTACTTATCTCCGGCTTCAATATCTTCTAAAAGTTGATCAATAGCCGTAGACAGATCCACACGCTGCTCAAGCAGTACGTCCAACTTCGTTTGGCAAGCCGCACGGTGCGCATCGGTAGCGTCGGTGCGCTCGGCTTCCTCACGCATGTGGTAGATCTTTAGTGCCAAAATGGACAGGCGATCCACACCCCATGCAGGGCTTTCGGTATTGATTCGAGCGCCCTCTTTAACGGCTACATCCTTGTACTTATCCAGAAAGTAACTGTCTATGTATTCTACCATATCCGTTCGATCCTGATTGGAAGCGTCAATCTTGCGCTTTAAGGTCAAAGCTGCATCCGGATCGATGTTTGGATCGCGAATGATGTCTTCATAATGCCATTGTACCGTATCTATCCAGCATTTACGGTAGAGTAAATGAGCCAAGAGGTCCTCCTTTTCATCATAAGGATTGGAGAAAGGTTGATTCACATCGTCTGCAACGTGATACTGCTTGATAACTTCTTGGAAAATAGGGTTTGCCTTGGCAGAAAACATAGTCAAATTTTAATGCAGCAAAGATACATTAAATGACCGTTCTGGCGGCAAAGGGCAGCAAAAGAAAGGCCCACATCAGCAATTCTGTTATAGGGCGCTGCTGATTGCGTTCTGTTAAGTTCGCCAAGGCCACTCCCAGTGGAAACATCAAAAATACGAGCGAATGTGTTTGAGCTGGCTGCACTCCAAAGGCTACCAACCAAGCTACAACGGCTGCGAATACTATAAAAAGTGGGCGTTTTTTTCGGATCAGCATGATCTTTCTGTACCCCAACCAATAGGCAGGGACTACTAGAGCAGTTAGCCCCAATAAATAAGCTGCTGGCCAAGCGGTCTGTAGGGATTGCCATTCAGACAGGTCAAACTTCCAGTCTTGAAGTTGGAAATACTGGGGAAGTTGGTCATTAATAGCCCAAAATCCTGCTAAATAGATGATTCCAACTGTCAAAACAGCAAAAAAGGGCACCAGCCAATTGCGATAATCGGATCGATCAAAAAGCAATACTCCTAAAAATACCAGTAACAGAGTGCCTCCAGCCCCATACCAAGCCAAAGCCGCGATAGCAATCCAAAAAGCAGCATCAAAGAGTTTCTTTTTGACTGATTTTAGACTTTGAAGGCTAATAATTCTCCGAATTGCCATTAAAACCAATACGTGAGCAACTACACCGGTCAATTCCAATTTTGAGATAGGAATCATAGCCAGTAAGAAGGCATAGGCTACTACAACAAAGGAATTTTTTTTGGAGAGTTCGTTTTTTCTAACAATAAAATCAACCAGTAAAATGCTGAATATCAGTAGCCCTGACATTCCCAGAAACTCCAAAATTGCCCAGATGTCATAACCCCTATTGCAGGTGTAGAACCAATCCAAGGCAAAAACCAGTAGTAAATACAGGGAAACCCACAGAAAATTTAACGGTTTAGAAGTTGCGAAAATCCTTGTGAGCATCTAGAGAATTTGTAATTTTGTCAAGTAAATATAAAAATATGAGTTGGAGAGGTTTTTTTGAAGGAATTCAATCATTTTTTGAAAACGTAGCGTTTGCACCGTACGAATGGTTGCGCGCATTAGAACTTGAAAACTGGTGGTTAGCCAATACGGTAACTTGGCTCTTTATTTTAGTTGGATTTGTCGCTTTCTTTTACTGGATGAAGCAATTGCAGATCTTCAACCAAAACAACGAAGAAGACCGCAGCCAGGTTTCTCACTCATTCTTAGGATAAGTCAAAACCGATATCGGTTCTATAATACATCGTATCGAAATGTAGCTTAGCTGCATTTTGATACGATTTTTTTAGTGCCTCTTTGTAATCATCCGCCAAGGCAGTCACTGCAATAACTCGTCCTCCATTAGTCACTACTTGACCTTCTTTCTCTGCGGTACCCGCGTGAAACACTATCGCTTCTTCTACGTGCTCAATCCCTGAAATAGTTTTCCCTTTCTCATAAGCTTCTGGATAACCTCCAGAGACTAACATTACTGTAGTAGCGGCCTGAGGATTCACTGAAAAAGCTGTGCTTCCAAGCGTTTGCGTATCCGTTGCGAGTAAAAGGTCTACCAAATCCGACTCAATTCTTGGGATCACTACTTCCGTCTCCGGATCTCCCATACGGACGTTGTATTCGATCACCTTTGGATCATCTCCTACTTTGATCAAACCAATAAAAATGAATCCGCGGTAAGTCAGGTTTTCTTCTTTCAAACCATTAACGGTAGGAATAACAATTTGCTGTTCTACTTTTTCAAGGAAAGCTGCATCGGCAAATGGGACAGGAGAAACCGCTCCCATTCCGCCGGTATTGAGGCCCTTATCGCCTTCTCCAATACGCTTGTAGTCCTTAGCGTTAGGGAGGATCTTGTAATCTTTACCATCGGTCAAAACAAAAACGCTCAGCTCAATTCCATCCAAAAACTCTTCAATAACTACGGTACTGCTCGCAGCTCCAAACTTTTGGTTGGCCAACATGTTTTCTAACTCCTGTTTTGCCTCATTGATATCTTCCAGTATCAAAACTCCTTTCCCTGCTGCTAGTCCGTCTGCTTTAAGCACATAAGGAGCTTTAAGCGTCTCTAAAAACCGCTTTCCAGCCTCTAGAGTTTCAGGGGTAAAACTCTGATAGGCCGCCGTTGGAATATTGTGGCGCTGCATGAACCTCTTGGCGTAGTCCTTACTTCCTTCCAATTGCGCAGCCTCTTGTGATGGCCCAACTACAGCCACTGATTTCAACGCTTCGTCTGCTTTAAAGAAATCATAGATCCCATCAACTAAAGGTGCTTCCGGACCCACCACTACGAGCTCAATCCCTTCCTGTAAAACCAAGGATTTAATTCCCTCAAAATCGCTTACCCCTAAGGCCACATTTTTGGCAATGGCCGCGGTACCTGCGTTCCCTGGAGCAACAAATAACTGCTCACATTTAGGGCTTTGTACAATCTTGTGTGCTAAGGCGTGTTCTCTACCTCCGGAACCAATAATAAGGATGTTCATTTTTGCTGATTTTGACCGAGGGACAAAAATAATTGTTTGTAAATTGACCTACTAATTTTTCGATTTGAATTTGTTCGATTTTACACTTAAAATCAAAGGCTTTCCGCTCGCAGCAGCGCGGAAGCACTTGCGACAAACCCAATCGATTCCGGCAAAGGACAAAGGTGAGTACCAAAGAGACCAAGCGCTTAAAATAGCCAACTATCATTTAAAAAACACCGCGTTTTACCGCGGCTTAGTGGGCCGAGAAACCATTACAGATTTCTCTGAACTTCCCTTATTGACCAAGGCCGATCTGCAACAACCCTTGGCCGATAGACTCAGTAAAGATTACACTACCGGCAAGGTCTATGTTAATAAGACTTCCGGTTCTAGCGGGCACCCCTTCATTTTTGCTAAAGACAAATTTGCTCACGCACTCACTTGGGCATTCATCATGCAGCAGTTTGGGCAATACAACTTGGATTTCAACCGCTCTTATCAAGCCCGTTTTTACGGAATTCCTTTGAAATTTCCAGGTTATCAGAAAGAACGACTTAAGGATCTGCTGAGTCAACGCTACCGTTTTCCCATCTTTGATCTGCAGGAAAAGGAGCTGGAAAAAATCCTCAAACAATTCAAAAAACGCAAGTTTGAATACATCAATGGATACACGAGTTCCATTGTGCTTTTTGCCAAATTCCTGAGAGACAAAAGCCTCGTACTTACGGAGGTTTGCCCGAGTTTAAGACTGTGTTTGGTCACTTCTGAAATGCTTTTCGAATCTGACCAGGTGCTTTTAGAGACTCATTTAGGAGTTCCTGTGATCAATGAATACGGCGCCTCAGAGTTGGATTTGATTGCCTTCACTGCTCCGGATGGAAGCTTCGCGCTTAACACAGACAACCTCTTTGTTGAAGTTGTGGATGATGCCGGAAGCCCGGTGCCTATGGGCAGTCCCGGACGTTTGATCATCACCTCCCTTTACAACAAAGCGCATCCTTTTATTAGATACGATATTGGAGATCTAGGCATCATCGAGGAAGATGAAAACGGAAAACCCTTTTTAAAAGAACTCATTGGCCGTACCAACGATATTGCTCATTTACCCAGCGGTAAAACGGTTCCAGGGCTTACGTTTTACTACGTAACCAAAAGTGTCATTGAAGATTCCGGAAAAGTGAAGGAATTTGTGGTAATTCAAAAGCAGATCGATCGATTTTTGATTCGATATGTGAGTGATCAGCCGCTTTCTGAGACGGAAACGGCTACCATGGAAAAAGCTTTGGAAACCTATTTAGAACCTGGACTTCATCTGGATTTTGAACATTGCAAGACCATTGTGAGATCGGCCCGCGGGAAACTAAAACAATTCAGCAGCGAATATCATGGCTAAACACATTTGCATAGTGAGCAATTATTACCCGCCAGAAATGGGGGCGGCGGCCAATCGCATTCAAATCTTGGCGGAATCTTTGTTGGCTCGAGGTATGGAGGTTACCGTACTTTGCCCACTGCCCAACTACCCATTTGGAGCCCTCTTTGACGGCTATCCCACCAAAGGGCCCTATTCAGAAGTCATTAATGGGGTGCAAACACTACGTCTGAGCACTTTTGCAACCAAATCCACCAAACCTTGGCTGCGTTTTAAGGCCATGGGTGCTTTTGCTAAAAGTGTGAGTAAACAGCTCAACAAAGAACACCCCTATGATGCGGTGATCATTCAATGTTCTCCTTTGCTGGTCGGCTTCCGAAGTTTAAAAACGGCGAAGAAACTCAGCTTGAAAACGGTGATCAACATCTCAGACATTTGGCCATTGGCCGCTGTAGAACTGGGCGCAATGAAAAAAGGGCTCATTTACGCTTGGATGCGCATGATGGAAGTCTATATCTACAAAAACGCAAACTTGATCCTGGGCCAGTCTGAAGAGATCTTAACTCATGTTTCTAAAGAAGGTGCGGAAGCTCCTCAGCTGCTTTACAGAAACTTTCCAAGGGTTGAGGCCACCACATTGTGCAAACAGCCAGAAAAGGCCGTAAAAGTGATCTATGCGGGTCTTTTAGGGGCTGCTCAAGGAATACTTTCCGTCTGTGAGCAGATTGAATTGCCTCCACAGTGGGAATTACACATTTACGGACAAGGTAACGAGCAAGAAGCTATAGTGGATTACCTCAACAGTTCGTCCAAGTCCATCATTTATATGGGATCGCTCAGCAAAGAAGAATTACATGCCAAGTTTGCGGAATATCATCTGGCTTTGGCGCCCTTAAAGACTCGAATTTACGGTTCGGTTCCTTCTAAACTTTTTGAACTTCCTCATTTTGGGCTTCCCGTGATCTTTATGGGAACTGGTGAAGGCGCTGATGTAGTCAAAAATTATGGATTGGGATGGAGTGTAAAGGGTTCTGATTGGAAGGGTCTTAATAAACTTTTGGCTACGATGGATGAGGATAAATCAGCTTGGCCAGATCCGAAGCAATTACAACAAACTGCCCAAAAGGAATTTACTCCTGAACAACAGCTGGCTCGATTGGTTGAGCTGTTAAATCAATAGGCTTTTTCATCTCCGCGGATGGCATTGTACACGGTCTGTACAATGATCTTAAGATCCAAAAGCATGGACCAGTTTTCCAAATAGAAAATATCAAACTTCACGCGGTTGATGATGTCTTCGTCGGTCTCAACTTCTCCGCGATATCCGGTAACCTGCGCTAGGCCAGTTATTCCTGGTTTGATAAAGTGACGCACCATGAATTTGTCAATGCGCTCTGCGTACATGTGGGTGTGACTCACCATATGCGGTCTAGGACCTACTACGGACATTTCTCCCTTGAGTACATTGATGAACTGCGGCAATTCATCCACACTGGTTTTTCTAATGATACGCCCAACGCGGGTTATGCGCTGGTCCCCTCGGGTCACCTGATGCAGATCAGCCATGGGATTGGGACGCATGGATCGGAATTTATAACAGAAGAATTCTTTATAATCCAAACCATTGCGCTTTTGCTTAAAGAAAACCGGGCCTTTAGATTCCAGTTTGATAATGATTGCTAAAAGCGGAGTCAACCAAGACAGTAAACCAATGATCATAATTAGCGACAAGACAATGTCAAAGCTGCGCTTGATAAACAGATTGAAAGGCTCCAAGATGGGAATTCGTCTGAGGGACAAAACCGGTAAATAACCGTAATAGTTGTATTCCAGTTGGCGGGAGTAGATCTCTTTGTTGTCTGGAACGAACTTAAGGATCTTTAGGTTGTTGTCTGCAAAGTCAACCAAACTGCCCAGTTGGTCGTTGTCCAATTCTGCGATAGAAGAATAGATCTCATCAATATTGTTAGCTGTGATGAAGTCAAAGATATCCTGCATCTCAATGGCTTCTTTCCGCTTGAAGTCATAGGATTTGATAAGCTGATATCCGTATTCTGGATTGTCGGTAAAGAACTTGCGAAGCTGCTCCGTCTTTTGGTTCAGCCCTAAAATGATGACGTTTCTGTAGTTTCCTCCAATAAGGCGGTAGCGCTTGAGTAAGTAGTAAATGGCCAGTTTAAATGCTCCGATGACTCCGAATACTTTCGCTACATAGACCAAGACCTCTCGTGGATCCTGATCCATCTCGTTATAAATACCAAAAAAGGCAAATACCAAGAGAATAAAGAGTATCGATTGAAGCCCGATCAAGGAAAGGATCTTTACCACTTTGGTGAATCGGTAAATCTCATAAAAATTAGATTTTACAGAGAGTACGATCCAAGCCAAGGAAACAAAAACGATATAGGAATAGTAAGCCGATTGGTCACTGAAAAACCCTTGGGCCAACCAATGAATGGTTGCCAAATCTATGGCATATTGAATGGGTCTGATATAGCCCGAATATCGTCCTCGTTTAGAAAACACCATTACTTGCGAATGTGCTTAGAAAAGTCTTTGTGCTCGCTTTTAAGCAAATCCTCCAGACTCAGGTTCTTAAAATACTCATAGGTTTTGGCCATCCCTTCAGCACGGTCTACTTTAGGCTCCCAATCTAAGATCTCACGGGCCTTTGTGATGTCTGGCTGTCTTTGCAGTGGATCGTCCTTAGGCAGTGGTTTGAACACGATCTTCTGATCTGTTCCTGTCAATTTGATGATCTCCTCAGCAAAATCAAGAATAGAGATCTCGTCGGGATTCCCAATATTCACCGGCAGGGTATAATCACTCATCAACAGGCGGAACAAACCGTCGATTTGATCATTGACGTAACAAAAAGAACGGGTTTGTTGTCCGTCTCCAAATACGGTAAGGTCTTCTCCACGTAAAGCTTGACCAATAAAGGCGGGAATTACCCGACCGTCATTGAGTCGCATGCGGGGACCGTAGGTATTGAAAATACGAGCAATGCGCGTTTCCATTCCGTGAAAGCGGTGATAGGCCATTGTAATGGACTCCTGGAAGCGTTTGGCTTCGTCATAAACCCCTCTTGGACCAATAGTATTTACGTTTCCGTAGTAATCTTCACGCTGCGGATGAACCAAAGGATCTCCATACACTTCACTGGTAGAAGCAATGAGGATTCTTGCCTTTTTCTCCTTGGCTAAGCCGAGTAAATTGTGGGTCCCCAATGAGCCTACTTTTAAAGTCTGGATTGGGATCTTTAAATAATCGATCGGACTTGCCGGAGAGGCAAAATGCAAGATATAATCCAAGCGGCCCGCCACGTGCACAAAAGTGGTCACATCGTGGTGGTAAAACTCAAAGCGTTCCTTTCCAAAAAGGTGCTCGATGTTTTTGAGATCGCCCGTAATCAGGTTATCCATGGCAACCACTCTAAAGCCCTCTGCTATAAAGCGATCACACAGGTGAGAACCTAAAAATCCGGCGGCGCCAGTGATTAATACGCGTTTGGTCATTAACTGATTTCTTTTCGGCCCACCGAAATATAGTGAAATCCTTCAATAGCCATTTCATTCACGTCATACAAATTACGCCCGTCAAAGATTACAGGGTGATTCAGATTATCTTTAAGTGTATTGAGGTTTGGAGTTCTAAAAATGCTCCATTCTGTATTGATGATCAAAGCGTCCGCATTCTCAATTGCCTCGTACATAGAGTCTGCAAAGTTGATCTTATCTCCCACCTTAGCTTTCACATTTGGCATGGCCTCTGGGTCAAAAGCGGTTATGGTTGCGCCTAATTCTAATAACGCATCAATCATATAAAGTGACGGTGCTTCACGGATGTCGTCCGTTTCAGGTTTAAAAGCCAATCCCCAAAAAGCAAAATGCTTTCCAGCCACTTGATCTTTGAAGTATCGTTTGATCTTAGGCACCATAGATACCTTTTGAGCATCGTTCACTCCAATTACGGCGTCTAAGATTTCAAAGTTGTATCCAGCATCTTTCCCAGCCTTGTGTAATGCCTTTACATCCTTAGGGAAACATGATCCTCCGTACCCGATTCCAGGAAATAAAAAGCGGTTTCCAATACGAGAGTCAGATCCCATTCCGGCGCGTACCTTGTCTACATCAGCGCCCACAAGCTCGCAGTAATTAGCTACCTCATTCATAAAGGTGATCTTGGTAGCTAAGAATGAGTTTGCTGCATATTTAGTCAGCTCCGCAGACTTTTCATCCATCACAATGATCGGGTTGCCCGAACGAACAAATGGCGCATACAAGCGTTGCATCTCTTTGATCGCCTTTTCATCTGTTGCCCCAATAACGATGCGTTCTGGCTTCATGAAATCATCTACGGCAAAGCCTTCACGTAAAAATTCCGGGTTTGAAACCACAGCAAATGGAACATCTGTTTGAGCGGAGATGGTTTCTTCTACCAAATCAGCCGTTCCAACAGGTACTGTACTCTTATCTACAATGATCTTGTAGGTCTTTAATTGCTTTCCAATGTCTTCTGCCACACGAAGCACATAAGATAGATCTGCAGAACCATCTTCATCTTCTGGTGTTGGCAAAGCCAAAAATACGATGTCTGCATGGTCCAGGCCTTCGCTGAGTTCTGTAGTAAAACGCAGACGTCCAGCTTTAATATTTCGGTCAAAAATTACATCCAAATGCGGTTCGTAGATAGGAACTTCTCCGTTGCGCATTCGATTCACTTTATCCACATCGATATCCACGCAAAAAACGTCGTTGCCAGTCTCTGCCAAGCAGGTTCCTGTCACTAAACCAACGTATCCTGTTCCAATTACAGCTATCTTCATTTGCTCTTTTATTTTTTTTCGGGTTTTCCCCTGAATTTCTCGGTCAAAACTAATACAATAAACTTAAAATTGCCCACCAAATAACGTTTCCACATGCGGCCGGGTTCTTGTAAAAACCTGTAGAACCATTCCAGGCCAGATTTCTGCATCCAAAGCGGTGCGCGTTTGGTAACTCCTGCAACCACATCAAAACTACCACCCACGCCCATGATCATATTCACCGCAGCTAAAGCTTCACGGTTCTGATACAGGAAATTTTCCTTTATGGGAGATGTGATGGCCACAAACAAAATCTGTGCTCCACTGGCAGCGATATCTGCGGCGATTTGCGGCTCGTCTTGCTTAGAGAAATAGCCGTTTCGGTATCCGGCAACCAGATCCTGGCCGTATTTCTCTTTGTAGATAGAGGCCACTTTACTCACCACCTCCTCTTTGGCACCAAAGAGATAGATCTTATAGTTCTTCTGATGGGCGAGCTCCACAAGTTTCCCCATAAGATCAATTCCTGCTACGCGCTCTTTTAAAGGCTGATTTAGGAATTTAGAGGCCCAGATCACGGCCTGGCCGTCTGCGTTGATCACATCGGAATTATTTACACTTTCACGCAGCTCAGGGTCGGACTGCATCTTGACAATCTTTCCGGCGTTAACGGCAACGTGATGTATTTGCTTGCGATCTGCAATGGCCTGATCCACTAGAGCAAGGGTCTGCTCCATGTCCAGATCGTGAATCTGGGTATTTAGCATGTGGATTTTTCTGGCAGTCATGCAGTTCAATTGAGGGCTCGCCGGCAAAAATACGAAATCAGTACCAGCTGGCAGGCATAAATTTCGAGGAGTTCTATGCCTTCAAAAAACTGCAGGTAAAACCCTACACAAACTAGGGTTTTGAAGCCTTCAACTACATCACGCCGTCAAAGGCACGAGCATCTTCATTGAGCTTTTTGGAATTGATGCTATTGACAATTTTAAGAATGTCCTTTTTAGCCTTCAAATAGTCGTTATTTAAATACTGGTGGTTGATCTGTCTTGCATGAAGATTCGCCCGTTCTTCTTCAGATAATTCGGCCTTAATGGGTGTCATATCATAGATCTGGAAACGACAGAGTTTGATGCGTTCAAAACAGTCTTGGTTCTTGGTTAAAAATGCAAAGGTCTCTTTGAGATCTTCAGCAGTTTCATCTCGGTATCCAATAAACATGGTGGCTCTTAAACTAATTCCAGCGTCTTTAACATCGTTGACAAATTGGTCCAAACGCGCCACTGTGGTTCCTTTTTGCATATCGTCCAAAAGTCGCTGTGAGGTCGTTTCCAAGCCAAAGGAGATCCGAGTTAAACCGGCCTTTTTGGCTCGCATAAGCGTTTCTCTATCCAGACCATTTCTTTTGCGATTGTCCACATGAACTGCACAGAATCAGATTGGATTCTCAACAATTTTTGGCAAACCGTCGATCAGAGCGTTCCAAACCTCAACATTTGAGTTCAGCTTTAAGTCAGTAAATGCAAATATATTTGTGCCTACTTGATTGCTCAGTGCTTGGAGATCGGACAGTACTTTTTCTTTGGACTGAGAACGATAGGTTCGTCCATTGACCAAAACCACGTCCGTACAGAAATTACACTTTCCCCAACTACAACCCCGCGCGGTCATATACGGAATGATTCTGTTGGGGTATTTATCCCACGGAAAGTCTGAGTAATCGGGAACGGGCAGTTCTTCCATCTTTTTAAAAATGTACTCGTTGACCTTTGAATGCTCGTCTTGGGTATAAACTCCAGGATACTTGAACAGATTATTCCCAGCAAAAAAGTCTTGTAAAAGGAGACCGAGATAGGCATCAATTTCACTTCCAACCACAAAATTAACCCCTGGAATTGCCACAAATTGCTTCACGTGGTTCAAGTCATTGAAAGCCGGACCGCCAATGATAACAGGAATATTTTATTGCTTCAAATGAGCCACAACACGTTTGCAAATGGTGTAATTCTCTGTATAGGTTGAGATCAAGACCAGATCTGTATCCTCAGGTATTTCATTGATAACCGAGGTCGCTAGCTTTCGCTTTTTCAAGAACCGTTCTTTGATATACGGCAATTTCTCCGCTTGTTGGATCATACTGCGCACCGCTGTGGACTGACTAAAGACAATTCGAGATCGGTAATAATCCATCTTGGTTTCCACCTTCTCTCTTTTACGACTTTTGATGCCGTTACTCAAGGGGCTGATGACCTTTAAATTAAACCCTGCGTCACGAATGTATCGTGCAACCAAACCCATAGAAATAGTTGGGTAATAGGAGAAATTGTTAAGGTCGACTAGTGTGATTCGTTTCATAAATAAATTTCATAATAAGTTATCTTACCACAATTTTTCTAGTTTCAATTTTGTTTCCAAAATCGACTCGAACAAGATATAGCCCCTTATCCAGCTCTAAGTTACTCAAGCTAATCTTGTTCTGGAAACTGTGAAAATCATTCGGGCCAAAAAGTCTCACTATTCCTCCTGTTATCTCGCGGATTTCTATAGATTTTACAGAATCTACCTCACTTAAATGCAGCTCTAATAGTCCTGATGAAAACGGATTCGGTGTTATTGTAAGCCCTGGAGTAGAACACAGAACAAAATTTGTGCTATTCAGACAGTAATTATCATTACTGCCTCCAAAATCAAAAAAATAAGGGTGATTTTTAACCCGCACACGAATCCTATATTCTGAATCGTCGTACAACGGATCGCACGCAAATGGGTCAATACTAATTGTATTAAAATAGGAACCCTTGTAAAATACATTCGTATTATCATTGACATTTTGAAATCGATAGACATAAGACCAATTATTCCATGACTCTCCAACTCCTGGTATTGCAGGTGCAGTTATTTCATTATTTGAGTGATTTAACTCTACTCCACAATCTGATGGAAGTAATTTTAAATACTTAACCTTTAACGACGAAGTGTTGAAAATTGTAAAATCATCCCAATAGACTGTTGGATTGCCCCCATAATTTGCCTTAAAATGATCAATTTGTGGTTTTCCTGTGTAAAGTTTTAAAGGTTGGAGATGAGCAAATCCATCTGGCAAAGGATCAGCTGGATGATGGGTCCAATCTGTTTTATTTATATGCAAAACACCATCGACTTTAAGTTTGAAATAACCGTTTGTAGAATCTCCTTCTTTCATATCTATTTCAATCTCTGTCCATTGATTGATCGGCATATCAATAGAGCTTGTTTGCTCCCAAATCAGATTATCCAAGAACTCCCTGTCCTTGTCTCAGCAGTAGCCCGAAGTTTGAGTCCTGGAATTCCATCTTCTTTATAAAGGTTAACTGTAATTCTAAAGGCATGATAACCAGTAGGGTCGTCGTCTATCCAACCGCCATTATTAAAAAATTCCATTAATGTTAACCATCCATTAGAATAATCTATATCATTAGCCATATTCTGCCATGTAATGGGTAGAAATACTTTTGTTGAATAATTGAATCGCTCGTATCCTGTACCAAGGGTTTCAGAATAAATATTATCGCTCTTCATGTTCGCCTGAATCCGTCCCAGCATGGATGTTCCAGAAAGATACGGGTTTACTAGTTCAAATTTGAGAACCTTGTTAGTTGTCAATGAGGCTGGATCTTGAGTAATTACTGCAAGTCGATCAGAAATTGTTCCACCGAGATAGGATATTATGAATTGGTTAAAATCTCCCGTCTCGGGATTGTTCTCCAAGATACCAAGCCAATCACTCACTCCAGGGAAATCAAAATCAACTCCACTAATAACAGCGGTATTCCCAGTTTGGGTTATTGAAGTAATCCCTCCAAACCCTGACTTAAAGATGGGTTGAGGGCTAAGTTGCGCGAAAGATATGGATATGAATCCTAGAAACAGCAATCCTGCTAACTGATTTTTCATGCGGATAGATTTAAATCGTTAATAATTAGCGGGGAGAACTGAAAAGTTATAAAATTTCTACTAAAGTGATGTTAGAAAAAGACCTTTTCAACTACATAAATTAAACTGCTAGGAAATATAATTTTTTACAATAGCCAGCTTCAAAGACAACAAAAACAGCGGCACACTGGTGTAGATAAAAAAGTTCCCCGCAAATAGAACCATAAGCCCGAGGATTAAAAAGTAGACCAGCTGCGGCCAGGTGAGCTTGAAATCAAAATAAGTCTTCAAATACGTAAAAAGATAGATCAGCCCACCAAAGATTCCCCAGAAAAAGAAAAGGTCAATTAAATCGAGTTGCGAACGCAGGGAGAAATCTGAAACACCTCCAAAGAGGTAGTTGCTCCACTGCCAATTGTCCGTGACATAAGGCAAGGTTTGATTGACCAATAACTGATCACGATAGGAAAGTAAAGCAGACCAAAAACCTTCTTGTACTCTGATCTGAGCAAACTCTGGAACCTGATAAAGCAAAATATACAGGGCTCCAAGCAAGCAAAGTGCACCGGCTGGCAACAAGAATTTCCAATACTTCTTGTAATGATCAAATAACATCAAAAGCCCAAAAAGAACCATTCCGAGGTATAGACTTTTTGTGCCGGCTAAGGCGCTTCCCACCACAACTATCCAAAAACGCCATTGCCTCAGCGCCGCTATTCCATAACGAAAATAATAGTATCCAAGGGCGGCAAAAAAGGCATAAGAAGCTGTTGCAGAGGTCACTAAAAAACCATTGTATCCAAAACGGTCTCCCATATAGGTATGAACTACATACCAATCAGCAGCCATTCCGACTAAAACAAACAGCAAATTCAGCACAAAGAACCACTCAAAGAGATTGAAAAAGCTATGCAAGCCGTCCTTATCCGATGGGTAGCTAGCAAAGAATCCGAAGAAAACTATAGGCAATACAAAACGGCCAAGAGTTAACCAATTGGAATAAGAGAAAGCGGGGTCTAAAGTAAACTGGCCCGCTAAAAAGACTCCAAACAGCGCTCCGAGCAATAAAATAAGGCGCTTGTTGAATTTAAAATTCAGCAATAAACCGAGTAGCATGGCAATCAAAACAATGCCTTTAAACCCTTTTTGCAGGTCACTTGATGCGGCGGAATACCGCAAGAATTTGGAATAGAATTCCACCGCCAAAAAACTCAACATTACAACAACTGGCGCCCAGCGCTTTAGCAGTGCAGCAGCTGTATTTGTTTTGTTGTTGGTCTTTTCCATAAACGAAATCACATGGCTTAGGAATCCAGGTCCAAGCTGTTGGCGATAATTCTTTCCGCCTCAGTTACATCGTAGTTTTTGATCTTTTCTGAGGCCAGCATCATGGCATTAATGCTCGTTTTATCCTTGAAGCAATTGATGAGTTTTTTTGACAGGTCTTCAGCGTCTTGAGCCTTAAATAAGACCTTGTTGTCAAAGTCTTCCAATAAATTCTGATTCTCTTGAATGTCTGAAGACAAGATAGCCATTTTAGCTGCGATCGCTTCTTTTAGTACGATCGGCGAGTTTTCAAAATAAGAAGGAAACACAAACACCGAACAGCGCTTGAATTGCTCAAATTTCTCTTGTCCCATTTGGGGTCCGTGAAATCGAAATTGTGACAGTTGATGATCCTGAATCATTTGATTCATCTCTTGTTCAAATGCGGCATTCTCAAAGGCCCCAAGCACCTCAATGGTCAATCCACTGAGCTCGTTTTTGGCTAAAGCTACTGCTTCCACAAGGGTTTTAAAGCCCTTTTTTTCAGACAGTCGCCCTACGTAAAGGAACTTGTGCTCTTTTTGACTGATCTGATTATCAAAATCACTGTAGGTGACAAAATTCTCAAGAACCACCAGTTTTTCCGGCTTTATATACTTTGCATAAAACTGACGGTGATGTTTCTCTGACAGTACAAAAACAACATCTCCCAAGCCCACGATCTTAGTAAAAAGCTTGAGTTTAAAACCGCTTAAAAACAAATCTCCACTGGTCTTGGCATGTAAATGCACCACCAACTGTCCGGGTTTTAATTTGAGCAATAAGATATACACCGCTTCACGAACAAAGGAAATATTAGGCACTACAAAAACATTGGCAACAGCTATTCGATTCTTAAAAATGAATCCGAGAAACTTCCCAATGTTCTTAATGAAGTGGCCCATCTCGCTCAGACCTTTGCGTTTGTAAAGATCTGCGTTGATGCTTTTCTTAGAGTTGTCCAAAGTAATGATCTCATGCTCTGGAGCCAGACGCTGCACGATCTCTTGTGCTCGTATATTGGCCAAGGCAACACCACCAACTGGTGGCGGTAGAGGTCCTATAAAAGCGATCTTTTTAGCCAAAGGAGAACTTGCCTTTTAGGTGTTGAACATAAATGAACGCTAAAAAGGTGAAGAGCCAATAGCTGGCTAAAGCTCGCACTGCAAAGCCATTACTGATGGCTGAGGTGAGTAGATAGCCCACAATGAGTACCACAAATATGATGTGACTGCGTCTTACTAAAAACAAAAATGAGAGGATCAGCAAAATAAATACCAACAGATAGATCGCTCCATTTTCTACAAAAAAGGTCAGATAATCATTATGTGATCCTTTGGTATCATACCACCATTCTGTAGTTCTCACGTAATCCGCTCCCCGACCCCGTCCAAAGAGATATTCCGTAAAGGTATAATCCTTTAAAATTTCGAACTTCTTGGTGTACATGGTGAGGCGGCCTGAAGAGAATCGGTCAAAGTCAAAACCTTGAAGACTCGGTATGACCACTAAGGCCAATACCGGTGCCAAGACCACCAGCCTAACATAGGCGTTCTTGATAAAATCGTCTCTTAAGTAAAGGGCAACGGCAATATACAGCAGGTAAAAAACCATGATGGTTCTAACGCCATAACCTAAGGCCAGGAAAGCAAAGCTCAATCCGAAGAACCCTATAAGAACGAAGATATTTTTACGTAAAAAATAAGAGGCTACCACAAAGCAAATGGTCAAGACATAACTGTGGGTATGTAAGCCAGAAAAATAAACCGGCAATCGGTAGGCGCCGCGATTAAAACTCTCATTAAAGATCAATAAAGCAATGACAATCAGCACGCTAAAAAACACTAAGGCCTTTTTGAGTAAGCCTTCCATGCTTTTTCCCGTTCGTTTATAGTGAACCACCAGTACGCAGAAAAAGAAGATAGGTGCTGCGATCTTTAAGGTATACTTAATGGATCCTAAAAAGTCTTGTTCTGTGGTGAACATAGTGATGAGGTTGAGTCCCAACATCACCCCGATCAAAAGCAAGGGCAGGCGCAGAACACCCAAAGAACGGTAACTCAGTGCCAGATAGGAAACCATGGCAGGCAAAAGAGCGAATTCAATCATCTCTGAGGTGTTTTTAGGCAGTCCCAGCGGATTGAATTTTAGATAGTTAGGGAATAAGTTTCGCAACCACCACCCCAATTCTACGTTCAAGTATGAAAACAAGAATTTAAGGGCCATTAGGGTTAAAATCAGCCCAAAAAGTTTGGTGTATATGTCTATTTTCTTGCTCAATTGTCGAGGTTAAATTTACTCAATTCAAAAGCATCGTTGAAAGCCTTTATTTCTGGATAGGTCTTAACACTCAAAGAATAGATCTCATCTTCCGATAAGGTCTTTGCAAACACCTGCAAATTCCTGATGTTTCCAGTAAATTGATTTACATAATCTCCGGATGTATTTAGGACTCCGAGCAAAATCCGATCGAATTGAAGTTCCGTATCGGAATCGAAATCAAAATCTTGGTAGCGTTCGGCATTAACATAGATCTCAATTGTTCCCCCAGCCTTATTCACGGAAACAAAATAGAACTTACCCACTTCCAAGCGTGGCAGATCATAATACTGGCGGGATGCTGCATTTCCTTGAGCAAAATTCTTTGCGCTAAAAGTATTTGAATTCAAGTTTCCTGTTAATCGGAAACCACCAATACCCAGATTTATATTTACTTGCCTATCCTCTGAATTGTACGCTCGGAGATAGGTTTGGGTGTAATCACCTTTTTCTGAGGTGGAGCGCAACCAAAAAGACAAGTTGAAATCCCCTTGAACAGTCGGAAGCGAATCCAGAACTAGATAGGAGGGCGTGTTTTCCAACCCAAAGCTTGCTCCCTCAGTATTGAAGCTCACTGATTGTTTTAAACCGGCAACTTCGGAAGTTAAATCAAAGGCGTACAACGGAGCCTCAACCGCCACGACTTGGCGTTGTTTGCGAATTCCGGTGCAGCCTACAGCTAAGGCCAACAATATTATGCTAAGGCCTCTCATGAGCAAGGAATTTATGGGAACACACAATCATGATAATGAGTAAATATAAGGATACCCCCCATGACCGCTCCAATATGGATTCTGTGAGACCAGCAAGAATAAAAGCAAAGACCAGATAAACTCTAAAGGGATCTCCCTGAGCTGCCCTAAGGAGAAATATCAGCAATAAAACAAAACAGATTCCACCCAACAGACCATAGGTACTTAAATACTCCAAAAACTGATTGTGCGCATTGTAGTTATCATTATAGGCTTTGCTGTCTAAATTCTCGTAATAGGCGGCCTTGCGATAGCTGTCTTCCGCAGCAGTTCCCGGTCCCAATATGGGGAATTGTTTGAATACCGATACAGAAGCTTCCCAGCGTGTGAATCGATCGTCTTTTTTGCTAAATATCGTGGTCTGTTCAAATACGTTCAAACTATTAAAGAGTCGATCCCTTAGGAAATTGTGATCTTGCCAATAGGCAAGTGTTCCGGCGCCACTCAGGATCAAAACACCCAAAACTATTAATAGATATTTTCTTTGGTGTAGCAGGAAAAAGAAGCTTCCAATTACCAAGGTTAAAATAGCTGTTCGAGCGAGCAAATTGAATAAGAAAATCAATAAAACAGCCATCCATAGGCCATAAACAAATCGTTTTCTAAATGTGTTGATCTTAAAAGATTCTCTGAGCAAAAAGAAAATGGAAATAGCCGTGAACATACCCAAATATGGGGTATGTATATCAATACGCCCGGAGAGTTCGTGATAGGCGTATTTTTGGCTGAATAGATCTGCGAGTCCATTGCCATCAGCTAAAACTGGACCGATAGACAATCCCCAGCATAATAAAGCTGCCATAAGGGACCCTAGAGCGAGCGCATACCCCAATTTTCTCGTCGAGTTCTTATAAAATTCTGGTCTGTGAAAAACTGCCGGAATGATCAATGCTAGCGGCACTAAACGGCCTAGATCTTTCAGTCCTCCCTGTAAATCTGAAGTATAGATACATCCTACAGACGCAACGAGCAACGGACTCATTAGCAGCAGTATTGGAACCCAATGTAGCCTTAAAGTGCGTAAGAGACCTTTGGGATCGTTCAATAAGATCTTCAGCACAAAGGCAATGAAGAAAATGGTGAATAATAGATTATTGACAAATAAGTTCAACGGCAGAGAGGCCATAGAGCCCAAGAGCAACCACTGCAATACAGTATCGTTCAAAAAGCGATTGTAAAAGGTGATCAACTGGTTCAAATTTGTCTCGGGTAGCTGCTTAATTGCTTACTAGATGCAGTTTTTAGCGAAAGGTTGTTTTCCGCACACAACATTTTAGCATTGTCTGCCCAAATGTAGTCATTTGCCTCAGGATTTCTAAAATAGCGAAGCAAATCATTGCTGCGACAAATTTGAGTACTTTTGACAAATTTCCGCGCAACCATCGCGCTAAAAAAACATCCAACTAACTAAACAGGTCAGGAGTGTTCTCAAAGCTTTTACAGCGTTTCTCTAAAGACGGCGATATCATTGAATTGGTGCGTAAAGGCAGCTCCTTTTTCTTAATTCGTGCTATTGGACTATTGGCCGGATACGGGTTTACACTTTTTATCTCCAACACCTACGGTGCTGAGGTGAATGGCTTTGTTGCCCTGAGCTTTTCTGTCTTTATTATTGGATCCTTGCTTCCGCGTTTTGGTTTTGATATCAACTTGGTCAAGACCTTTGCTTCACATCGGATTGAAGTTGCCAAACACATCTATCTTAAGGTGGTGTCCTTGTCAGCAATAGTTTCAATATCACTTTGCTTGTTGGGAATATTACTCAAAGACACCGTAGCGGATTGGTTGAATATTGAAGAGCCTAAGTACGTGATCTACGGATTTATTGCCTTACCGCTTTGGACTATTATTCACCTCAACGCAGGAGCGCTTAGAGGTCTTAAAAAAATCAAGCAGTTCAGTTTTTTGACCAGTGGCGGTCGTTTCATTTTTGCCTTTTTAGGTTTGCTGATCTGCTATTACCTGCTTGGATTTAAGGATCCTTACATGCCCATTATTGCTCATACAGCTGGCCTAGGGGTATTGACAATCTATTCCTTTTTTAGCCTGTTCCGATCCTTTAACGGAGTTGCTGCTGCATCAGAAATAAAAACCAAGACTTATCTGATAGAATCCTATCCGTTAATGTTTTCGTTAGCGACCATTTTATTGCTTAGTTGGACCGACACCATCTTTTTGGGGATTTACAGAACCTCTGAAGAAGTTGGTATTTACAATGTGACTTTTACTTTGGCGGCTTTAGTGAGTTTTACCCTGCATGCCTTGAACAGTATTCTCGCGCCCAAAATTGCCTTGAGTTACAAAGAGAAAAACATGGCGGTTTTTGACAAACTGATCCAAATGACCATTAAGATCAACTTCATCTCATCTATGATCATTGTAGTTGGTTTGGTACTTCTAAGAGAGTTTATTCTGGGATTATTCGGACAGGAGTTTACAGCCGGAGCGACACTTTTAATGATTCTCTGTATCGGTCAATTCTCTAACTCCTTCTGCGGACCTGTAGGGGTAGTATTTCAAATGACAGGCAAACAAAAGGTGTTTCAAAACTTGGTTTTTGTGGCATTTTTGATCAATCTGGCCTTGAATTTTATTCTGATCAAACCTTTGGGATATTACGGGGCGGCAATTAGCAGCATTGCAGGAATGGCCTTTTGGAATTTCGCCGGAGCCTATCTGGTTTGGAAATACTTCAAGATAGTCTTAGTTTTCAATCCGCTGAGTTTGTTTAAAAAATGAAGGTAAATGCTTTTGTTATCGGGGTTCAAAAAGCCGGAACCACTTCTATCTACGAATGGTTGATCCAGCATCCGCAAGTATGTGGTGAGATCTTTCTCAAGGATTATCCTTTTTTCATTGAAGCGGAGTTGTTCCAGCAAGGGCCAGCGGTTTTGGAACAGCGTTTTAATTGTTCTAATGAACCTATTCGTATTAGCGGATGCGTAGACTACATTGAAAATCCCGAAGCCTTAAAACGCATTGCCGAATACAATCCAGAGGCTAAAATGATTCTGCTGTTGCGCGAACCGGTATCGCGGATTCGGTCGGCTTATAAGTTCTTGTCGCAATTGGCCAAGGAGGACTCCGCAGACATCAATGAGGCCCTATCCAAAGATGCTGAGTATATGGACCGCAGCTTATACGCTGAAAAGGTGGCAAAACTCTACAGTATTTTTCCTGAGAAAAACATCAAACTGATCGTCTTTGAACGTTTAGCCAAAGAACCTGATGCTGTTCTTGAGGAGTTGTTTTCATTCTTGAATATAGAACAAGGACATCCTATTGAAACATTCGTTGCTAATCCAACGGCCAATGCCCGATTTAAAAGTGTGAACAAGGTTCTTTTTGATAAAGAGAAGAACAAAGGTTTTAGAGCTGTTGTAAAGGCTTTGGTTCCTCCGGCACTACGTTTAAAAATTGTCCGTTTTATCAAAGATTCGAATACCAAATCGGCTGCCGTAAATACAACAAACGATTTGAATGAGCAGTACTTGAAACAACTCGAATCAGACAAAGCTGAACTCAAAAAATACATTGACTTTGAAGCGTATTGGTAAAAATATCATCATTCAGTTTTTACTGCTGAGTGGAATCGTACGCTTGCGGCGCTATCTCAAACAGCGTAATTCCGTGACCATTTTTATTTTTCACGACCCTGCGCCAAATGATTTTAACGCCTTTTTACACGCGTTAAATGTTCGATACAACTTTGTGGGTATGGAAGAGGTGATTCGCGCTAAGAAGGACGGAAAACTGCATGAGCTACCCAAATATGCAGCGGTAATTACCTTTGATGACGGCCACAAGCAAAATTTTGACTTAATCGACAGTATCGTGGAGCTTCAAGCTCCGACAACCATTTATGCTTGTAGTGATATTGTCAATACTCAAAGGCATTTTTGGAGCAATTACCCTTTACCCAAGCCCCAAATGGAAGCCATCAAGAGTCTTCCAAATGCAGAGATGCTTGAAAAATTGGCGACTGTAGGCTATGATAAGCAGAAAAACTATCCGGAACGTCAAGCCTTGACCCTAGCAGAAATGCAAGACATGGAGCAAACCGGACTCATAAGCTTTGAATCCCACACCTGCTTCCACCCGATCTTGACCCAATTGCCAGACGCGGAGTCGGCTGCGGAGATTGCGGATTCTAAGAAACATTTAGAAACCCTTTTGGACAAAACCATCAGCGGATTTGCCTATCCTAACGGAGACTACTCACAACGAGAAATCGACTATGTAAAAGCAGCTAATTACGACTATGCTGTAACCGTTGAACACGGGCAGGTCAGTACACAATCCGACGATTATAAACTGCCGCGCATCTGCTTGAACGACTTTGGTTCGGTTTCAGAAAATTTGGTGAAGGCCTGCGGAATCTGGAACTATATAAAGCTTTAGCGGTTTTCTAAAGTTTCGTATTTAAATTCGTCTAGGAAAAAGTAGATGGTATCCTGGCTTTTTTTGTTGCCATATAACCCCATTTTGTAGTAATTAGCAACAGAATTGTACATATTTTGACCAGTGACTTTATTCTCAGAATTGACATCATTCTGGACAAAATAAACATCATTAAGCTTTGGTTTTGCATATCCAACTCCTTCTAGATCACTCCAAAGGATTTCATTGGCAAAAGTATACCATTCACCTGCCCGAAGGCGTTCTGGATACATTACCGTAAGGTCTTGATCGTATGAATTGGATTTTAATCCGTATTTGAATTCAATTGTTGGAGCGCCATCTGTTTTTAATCCAATTAATAATGCCATTGGAGGCTTTGTATTCTCCTGATATTCTGCCCAAACTGTACCCGTGGGTGGTTCATCATGCCATTGCTGAATAATTACCCAGTCCTTCTCTTTTCGAGTCTTAAAAAACTCTTCGGGAAACATGAACTTAAAGGAATATCTAACTACTCGACCCGACCTTGCATCAGGTCTAAATACATACTCGCTGCGTTTGGCTCCAGCAAAGAAATCTTTAGGGTGTT
>NZ_JABSPU010000036.1:16888-27682 GCF_013214815.1 Gilvibacter sp. | reverse complement strand
AAGGATTCAATTGGCTACATTCACGCATGCACGGTGCCCAAGTACCGGTTCGGATTTTCTGTGGTATAGGAAATAATGGGGGAGACGGTCTGGTCTTGGCTCGCCATTTAATTCAACACGGCTATAATGTGCATACTTATGTGGTGAATTGCAGTGATAAACGTTCTAAGAACTTTTTGATCAATTACGATCGAATCAAGCAAGTCACCAAGAAATGGCCAACGCTCATAACAGGAGAAGAAGGATTTCCAGATATTCATAAAGACGATGTGGTTGTAGATGCCATTTTTGGGATTGGTCTCAACCGTTGTATGGATGGATGGGTAAAGGCAATGGTGCAACATTTAAACGCCGCTGGCGCCTTTATTTTAGCCATTGATATGCCAAGTGGTCTTTACGCCAATGCTCCAATAGAGGATCCAGAAGCAGTGGTGAAAGCAAATCACACCTTGAGCTTTCAATTGCCCAAGCTTTCTTTCTTTATGCCTTCTACCGGTATTTTTACCAATACATGGGAAGCCATAGACATAGGCTTAGACCCAGAATTTGTCATGACTCAGCCACCAATTGCAACACTACTGCATAAACAACATATTTTGAGTTGGTATCAGCCTAGAGAGAAGTATTCTTACAAAGGAACCTTTGGCCACAGCATGCTTGTCGGTGGGAGTATGGGAAAGATGGGCGCTGTTGTTTTAGCTACTCGTGCCGCTTTACGCGCTGGCAGTGGATTAGCTACAGCACATGTTCCTATATGTGGATTAGGAGTCCTGCAAACTACTGTGCCGGAAGCTATGGCTAGTTGTTCAGAGGAAGAGTCTTTTCTAAATTCGATTCCCTTAGAGCCTACGCATACCTATGGAATTGGAATGGGCATGGGGATGGAAGATGGAACCTTAACCGCTTTAGATCAATTTTTAGAGGCGCAAGAAGCTCCGGTTTTGTTAGATGCCGATGCTTTGAACTTACTAGCGTCAAAGAAAGAGCTTTATGCTAAAATTCCTCAGCAGTCTGTATTGACACCGCACCCCGGAGAACTCAAGCGATTACTAGGCGATTGGACCGATGATTTTGACAAATTGCAAAAGGCACAAGCCTTTGCTGTAGAGCACCAGGTTGTCTTGCTTATAAAGGGAGCGCACACCTGTATTTGCACTCCTCAAGGGACACTTATTAATTCTACAGGCAATCCTGGCATGGCAACGGCGGGGAGTGGAGATGTTCTCGCAGGAATGATTACAGGACTCATGGCACAAGGCTATCCGACGTGGCAAGCTGCTGCTATGGGTGTCTATTTGCACGGAAGTTCTGGAGACATTGCGGTACAGCAATTGGGATATCAAGCCCTTTTGGCCTCAGATATTACAGAAAACATTGGCAATGCATTCATCAAACTCTTTGAGGTAGAACAACCTCCGCAGCAACAAGAAGAAGAGGCTCAGTAAATCCATTGACTTGCCCTTAGGAATCTCCATTAATTGAGTCAGAAAGTGTATTTTTACCCGATCAACTAACAGTATGGAAGAAGTCTATGAAATCGGGGCGTCTACTTTAGACCTCCCGCTTCTACAAAAACTTACCGCCGAGCCGCACCAGTTGCGCTTGAGTGAAGCCGCAAAGCAGCGTATTGAGACGGCTTATGAATATTTACATCACAAAATGCAACAATCCAAGGATCCGGTATATGGAATCAATACGGGTTTTGGAAGTTTGTGTAATGTGGCTATATCTGATGATAAGCTCACGCAATTGCAGGAGAATTTGGTCATGTCTCATGCCTGCGGAATCGGGGAAGAAGTTCCCACTGATATTGTAAAGACTATGCTACTGCTCAAGGCGCAATCCTTGAGTTATGGACATTCTGGAGTGGCCTTGTCTACTGTAGAATTGCTCATGGAATTCTACAACAATGAGGTGTTTCCCGTAGTGTATCAGCAAGGAAGTTTAGGAGCCTCCGGGGATTTAGCACCTTTAGCTCATTTGGCTTTGCCGCTATTGGGAAAAGGAGCAGTAAACTATCAAGGAGAACGACGAGAAGCTTCAGAAGTACTTAAAGAGCTTGGGTTAACTCCGATTAAACTGCAGGCTAAGGAAGGTTTGGCTTTGCTTAACGGAACCCAGTTCATGTCAGCCTACGGAGTGGAATTACTCTTAAAAGGCTATAAACAGGCTTATTTAGCTGATTTGATCGCTGCCTTATCTGTGGACGCCTTTGATTGTAATCTGAGTCCATTTGATCCCTTGGTGCACTTGGTGCGTCCTCATAAAGGGCAGATCAATACCGCGGCGAGAATCTTAGAGTTTTTAGAAGGAAGTGAGATCGCTGCTTCAGAAAAATCCAGCGTACAGGATCCTTATTCCTTCCGTTGTGTACCTCAAGTGCACGGAGCTACCAAAGATGCGCTAGATTTCGCGTCCAAGACCATACTGACAGAGATCAACTCCGTTACGGACAATCCCAACATTTTTGTAGGGGAAGATCGCATCATATCCGGCGGGAATTTTCACGGACAGCCTTTGGCTTTGGCCTTGGATTATTTAGGAATAGCTCTGGCAGAATTAGCCAATATTTCCGAACGTAGAACCTACCAGTTGGTTTCTGGTTTACGCGGACTCCCTGACTTTTTAGTGCAAACACCAGGCTTGCATTCTGGGTTTATGATTCCGCAATACACTGCGGCGAGTATCGTGAGTCAAAACAAACAATTGGCTACCCCAGCATCCGTAGATTCTATCGTATCTAGTAATGGACAAGAAGACCACGTGAGCATGGGGGCAAACGCAGCTACCAAATGTTACCGCATTGCGGTCAATGTGCAAAAGGTGTTGGCTATAGAGCTTATGAATGCATCCCAAGCATTGGTGTTTAGAGAACCTTTGAAAACAGCACCCTTTTTGGCTTCAATTTTAGCGTTATACCGTGAGGAAGTTCCTTTTGTTTCAGAAGATCGTTTGCTGTCTGAGGATATTCATGCTAGTGTCGGGTTTCTGCGCAGTTTGCAGATCGACTCCGCGGAGCTGTACTAGTCAGTCTTAGGTTTACTTTATACTTATTCGTTGGATTCGATCAGTTCCTTGCCCGGTTCGGGTAGGGGAACGATATACACGAAGTAATAAACCAAAGAGCCTACGCTGTTGGCAAAGATCAACACTAGTATCCACACAATGCGCTCCGATTCTTTGATCTTCGGATTCTTCCTAGAATGGATCAAATAATAGATCATCATTCCAATGGAAATTCCTGCAGCGATGAGCACGAGTAGAATCAGCCCAAAAAATCCTCTAAATACGGCAAAGGGTTCTTCTTCAAAATCTTGTGGATCTCTAAAAGCTATATCGCTAAAAAAGCTAAAGAAGCTCACCAAATAGATGATCAGAAAGACTCAGGGCAAAAAGGTGAGGATGCCTAAAAGTATTTTTCGGTTCTTGGTCATGATAGGTGGTTATTAGAGAAGAGAAGGAAGTCGAGTGGACTTTCTGATATTCACCAAAAACCAGAAAGTTCACTGGACTTCTATATATAAAGCCGAAGCCTACGATTTCGTAGGCTTCTTTTGTTTTTTGATCTTTATTTTGAGTTCCTCGGTCTTGGAATCCAGATCCATACTTATGGTGTCTCCTTCTTCCAGATTGGAATTGATGATCTCTTCCGCCAAGGCGTCTTCAATATATTTCTGAATGGCGCGCTTGAGTGGTCGCGCTCCATAATCCTTATCAAAGCCTTTGTCGGCAATATAGTCCTTGGCATTCTCGCTAAGTTGTAAGTTATAACCTAAATCAGAGATACGTCCAACGAGCTTGTCCAATTCAATATCGATGATCTTGTGAATGTCTTCGCGCTCAAGAGCGTTGAATACCATTACATCGTCAATTCTGTTGAGGAATTCCGGTGCAAAGGTCTTTTTCAAGGCATTCTCAATAACACTCTTTGCATGTGCGTCAGCCTGATTCATCTTCGCAGAAGTACCAAATCCAACTCCTTGTCCAAAGTCTTTCAACTTACGAGACCCAATATTGGAGGTCATAATAATGATGGTATTTCTAAAGTCGATCTTACGTCCTAAGGAATCGGTCAAATATCCGTCATCCAATACTTGTAAGAGCATATTGAATACATCCGGGTGTGCCTTCTCGATCTCATCCAATAAAACCACTGCGTAGGGCTTACGACGGATCTTCTCAGTGAGCTGTCCACCTTCTTCGTAGCCAACATATCCCGGAGGTGCTCCGATCAAGCGAGATACAGCGAATTTCTCCATATACTCACTCATATCTATACGCACCAAGGCATTATCAGAATCAAAGAGTTCGCGGGCCAATACTTTAGCCAACTGGGTTTTACCCACACCAGTTTGTCCTAAGAAAATAAAGGACCCGATCGGTTTGTTAGGATCTTTCAGTCCAGCACGGTTACGCTGAATGGCTTTTACTACCTTTTTAACAGCCGCATCCTGTCCGATAACTTTGCCCATGATTCTATCCGGCAATTCGGCCAATTTGTTGCTTTCCGTTTGCGCAATACGATTCACCGGTACTCCAGTCATCATAGAAACTACTTCAGCTACATTATCCTCAGACACCGTTTCACGATGCAATTTGGATTCGTTTTCCCAGGCTTCCTGAGCTCTTGCCAACTCGCGCTCTAAGTTCTTCTCGTCATCGCGGAGCTTGGCAGCTTCTTCGTATTTCTGCTTTTTGACCACAGTGTTCTTTAACTCACGCACTTCTTCCAATTTGGTCTCAATGTCCAAAATGGTCGATGGAACATTGATGTTAGTAATGTGCACGCGCGATCCGGCTTCATCCAAAGCGTCAATAGCCTTGTCCGGTAAGAAACGATCGGTCATATAACGATTGGTCAGCTTTACACAAGCTTCCAATGCATCGTCTGTATAAGTCACATTGTGGTGCGACTCGTATTTTTCTTTGATGTTCTTTAAGATCTCAATGGTCTCTTCCACAGAAGTAGGCTCCACCAAAACCTTCTGGAAACGACGTTCTAGGGCTCCATCCTTTTCAATGTATTGACGATACTCATCTAAGGTAGTGGCACCAATACATTGGATCTCCCCACGCGCTAGGGCAGGCTTGAACATGTTTGACGCATCTAAAGATCCCGTGGCACCTCCGGCGCCGACGATGGTGTGAATCTCATCAATGAACAAGATGATGTCATCATTCTTTTCCAGTTCGTTCATTACCGCTTTCATGCGCTCTTCAAACTGTCCGCGGTATTTAGTTCCGGCTACTAAACTGGCCAGATCTAAAGTAACCACGCGCTTGTCGTAAAGAATACGAGACACCTTTCGCTGCACGATGCGCAAAGCCAATCCTTCTGCAATGGCAGATTTACCTACTCCGGGTTCTCCAATGAGTAGGGGGTTGTTCTTTTTACGTCGACTCAAAACCTGTGAAACACGTTGAATTTCGGCCTCACGTCCCACTACAGGGTCTAATTTACCTTCCTCGGCTTGTGCAGTAAGGTCACGTCCAAAGTTGTCTAAAACAGGAGTTTTGGACTTTTTGTTGCCTTTTGCATTTCCACCTCCAAATGGGTTGTCTTTTCCGCCGTCTTCTTCCGTGGTTTCATCATCATCTCCAAAAGAAGATTCAGCCGTTGGTGAGTCTAGGTAATCGTCGTCGTTCGCGATCATGAATTTGAATTGGTCCTTCACGCCGTCGTAGTCTATTTTGAGTTTGTTCAATAGCTTAGTGGTTGGGTCGTTCTCGTTTCTGAGAATACACAACAAGAGATGCGCCGTGTTGATCGATGAGCTCTGAAACAACTTGGCTTCCAAAAAAGTGGTTTTTAAAGCGCGCTCAGCCTGACGGGTCAGGTGTAGGTTCTTTTTATCATTAGAGGTCGCTGCCGAATTTGGGTTGGCAGGACTGAGTATTTCCACCTTTCTGCGCAGATTGTTCAGATCGATATCCAGCGCATTGAGAATATTTATTGCTTTCCCATTGCCATCACGCAGCAAGCCAAGCATCAGGTGCTCAGTGCCTATAAAGTCATGGCCCAGGCGTAATGCCTCCTCTTTACTGTAGGCAATTACGTCTTTTACTCTGGGAGAAAAATTATCATCCATATCTAGAATTCCTTTCTGTCTAAAATTACTAAAACATTGATTAAGGAGCAAAAATTGTACCTCAAATACCCGTTTGTAAGTAAAAGGACGAAAAAACAAACGCATAACCAAACAAATACACCCAGAGTTATTAACTAAAATACCCTAAAAATTTGTTAATAAAATTGTAGGTAAAAGCGCTGTGATCACCAATGAAAATGGGCTGAAAAACGTATCTTGCCTTGTTATAAATTTTGATTGAAAACTAAACGATTTTTTTATGGCTGAAGGCGAAAAATTAATCCCTATCAACATTGAAGATGAAATGAAGTCAGCCTACATCGATTATTCGATGTCGGTCATTGTGTCACGTGCACTGCCAGACGTGCGTGACGGAATGAAACCGGTACACCGCCGGGTACTGTACGGAATGTATGAATTAGGGGTTCGAGCAGGTTCTGCACACAAGAAATCTGCGCGTATTGTGGGAGAGGTGCTCGGTAAGTACCACCCGCACGGCGATACCTCGGTCTACGACGCCATGGTACGTATGGCTCAGGAGTGGAGCTTGCGTTATATGTTGGTCGATGGACAGGGTAACTTCGGATCCATTGATGGAGACTCTCCAGCGGCAATGCGATACACGGAAGCGCGTATGCAACGCATTTCAGAAGAAATGCTGGCCGATATTGACAAAGAGACCGTAGACCACCAGTTGAACTTTGACGACACCTTAAAAGAGCCCACAGTGCTTCCTACGCGTGTTCCAGGCTTGTTGATCAACGGTGCTTCAGGTATTGCAGTAGGTATGGCAACCAATATGCCACCGCACAATTTGTCAGAAGTAGTGGACGGTACCATCGCTTACATTAACGATAACGATATTACGATTGACGAGCTTATGCAGCACGTCAAAGCACCTGACTTCCCTACAGGAGGAACCATTTACGGTTATGAAGGTGTAAAAGATGCGTTCCACACCGGACGCGGTCGTGTAGTAATGCGTGGAAAGGCCAGCTTTGAAGAAGTTAACGGCCGAGAAGCGATCATCGTGACTGAGATCCCTTATCAAGTGAATAAGGCGGACATGATCAAAAAGACTGCTGATCTGGTCAACGATAAAAAGATCGAAGGGATTTCTACCATTCGCGATGAGTCTGACCGCAAGGGAATGCGCATTGTATACGTATTGAAGCGTGACGCGATTCCAAACATCGTGCTCAATATGCTCTACAAGTACACGCAGCTGCAATCCAGCTTTAGCGTGAACAATATTGCTTTGGTTAATGGACGTCCGCGTCTATTGAACCTAAAAGAATTGATCCACTATTTTGTGGAACACCGCCATGAAGTGGTTGTGCGCCGTACGGAGTACTTGTTGCGCAAGGCTGAGGAGCGCGCACATATCTTAGAAGGATTGATCATTGCTTCTGACAATATTGATGAAGTGATCAAACTAATCCGTGCTTCTGCCAATGCTGACGAGGCTCGCGCTAAGTTGATGGAAACCTTTGAGCTTTCCGAGATTCAGGCCAAGGCGATTGTTGAGATGCGTCTGCGTCAATTGACCGGACTGGAGCAAGACAAATTGCGTGCGGAGTACGACGAATTGATGAAGACCATTGAAGATTACAAAGACATCCTTGCTAAAAAGGAGCGTCGTATGGACATCATCAAAGAAGAGCTGGAAGAAGTTCGCGAGAAGTTTGGTGACGAGCGTCGCTCAAACATCGAATACGCAGGAGGTGATGTAAGTATTACAGACCTTATTGCAGATGAGAAAGTGGTAATTACTATTTCTCATGCGGGATACATCAAGCGTACATCGCTTACAGAATACAAGAAGCAAAATCGCGGTGGTGTAGGGCAGAAGGCCTCAGCCACGAGAAACGAAGACTTCCTAGAGCACTTATTTGTGGGAACCAATCACCAATACATGTTGTTCTTTACGCAAAAAGGAAAGTGTTTCTGGATGCGCGTTTTTGAAATTCCAGAAGGAAGCAAGACCTCTAAAGGGCGAGCTATTCAGAACCTGATCAATATTGAACCAGACGATAAGGTGAAAGCCTTTATCTGTACTCAAGACCTTAAGGACGAAGAGTACATCAACGGTCACTATGTGATTATGGCCACTAAGAAAGGGCAAGTGAAGAAAACTTCACTAGAACAGTATTCACGTCCTCGAACTAATGGGATCAACGCCATTACCATTCGAGAAGATGACGAGCTGCTTGAGGCTAAACTCACCACTGGTGATAGCCAAGTGATGCTTGCTGTTCAATCTGGGAAGGCCATCCGCTTTGAAGAAGAAAAAACCCGACCCATGGGAAGAAACGCTTCTGGTGTTCGTGGAATTACCCTGGCAGGACCAGATGATGAAGTAGTTGGAATGATCGCAGTGAACGATTTTTCAACCGATATTCTGGTAGTTTCTGAGAATGGATATGGAAAACGTTCTTCTTTAGAGGATTACCGCATTACCAATCGCGGTGGAAAAGGAGTAAAAACCATTAGTATTACCGAAAAAACCGGTAAATTAGTCGCCATTAAAAATGTGAGCGATGCAGACGACCTGATGATCATCAATAAGTCTGGGATCGCCATTAGAATGGCCGTAGAAGATCTGCGTGTAATGGGTAGAGCGACCCAAGGAGTTCGATTGATCAAAGTAAGAGATGACGACTCTATTGCCGCAGTAGCCAAAGTGATGCATGATGAAGACGACGTTGATCAGGACGAGTTTACGGAAGATGGCACGGCGATTGATACGGATACAGCGACAGATGAACCTAATGAGTAATTTCTAAAACCACAACAATGAGTCTACGGCTTGAATATCAACCGTAGCGCATTAAATTTTTAACACGTGAAATGAACACAAATAAATTTAATTAGTTGCGTACTTAATGCCACTATTAAATTTTTTGTGGGAAAGCAAAGCGGTTGATCTATGCAAATAATTTTTATTTGCTTGATTGACATAAAAACAAAAATTATTAAATAGATGAAAACACGATTATTGACTGTTTTATTGATTGCCGGAACCGTGAGCACCTTTGCGCAAAAGAAGGAGCTTCGTGCAATTGGTAAGGCGTTAAAAGGAAATAACTTTACCGAGGCTAAAAGCCTAATTAACGGTATGAGTGGCCTTTTGGAGGCTGCAAGTGATGAGCAAAAAGCTACTTATTACTTGTATAAAGCCAAAGCATTATCTATGAATGGAGAGACTACCAATTCTGCGGATATGTTGGAGGCTGCCAAGGCCATTAAAATGGCAAAGGAGATCGATGCGGAGAACCCAGACGTAATTAATCTAGGGAACACCTTGCGTACCGCGGTTGTAAATAGTGCAGTAGCAGATCAAAATGCAAAGAACTATGAAGCCGCAGCGAGCAAACTAGAGGCCATGTACCGCGTTAATCCTCAGGATACCTCTTTCCTATACTTTGCGGCGTCCAACTTAGTAACTGCTAAGATGTATGACAAAGCTATTGAGCACTATAAAGAGCTTCAAAGTGTTGGATATACAGGTATCATTGAAAAGTATGTAGCAACTGACAAGGAAACTGGAGAGGTGAAGGAATTCAGCTCTACAACAGAACGTGAGTTGTATGTAAAAAGTGGAGACTTCATCAAGCCAGAAACTGTAAAGACAGAATCTAAGGCTACAGAGATCACCAAGAACATCGCTTTGATTTATGTAAGTCTTGGTCGTAACGAAGAGGCAATTGCTGCAATGAAAGAAGCGCGTGCTTTAGCGCCAGACGACATGGGTCTTTTGATGACAGAAGCAGACGTACAATACAAAATGGGTAACTTGGAACGCTTTAAAGAGCTGATGAATGAAGCAGCTGAGAAAGAGCCAAACAACCCTCAAACGCAATTCAACTTAGGTGTTGTAGCAGCGAAAGCTGGGGATACAGAATCTGCTAAGGCTTACTATATGAAAGCTCTAGAGATCGACCCTAGCTTTGCAGATGCCAACCTAAATATGGCTTCGTTGATCATTGCTCAAGAAGGAGCGATCGTTGAAGAGATGAACAACTTAGGAACTTCAGCAGCAGACAACCGTCGTTATGATGAATTAAAGGCACAACGTGAAACCGTTTACCGTGAAGCGGCTCCATATTTCGAAAAGGCTAATGAGGCTAGAGAGAATGTAGAGATCGTTCGTACGCTAATGAACATTTACTCCATCTTAGGAGATACCGAAAAGTTTAAAGCTAAGAAAGCTCGCTTAGAAGAGCTCGGTGGATAACCAATACATCCCTGCTGTAAAAACCACTGCCTTTGGCGGTGGTTTTTTTTTGGATTAAACGATTCGTTTAAGCACGCGTAATTTGTGGGTGTGGGTGTTGCGTTCTGCGTTGAAGATTCCTGTGTGATCCAATCGATCTATACGCACTTGCCCATGCGCGTGGATGATATAATTGTCTTTAAGGACAATCCCTACGTGAATGATGTCTCCGTCTTTGTTATCAAAGAAAGCCAAATCACCAGGTTCACATTCCTCTATAAAACTAAAGGCGTCTCCTTGCGTGGCTTGTTGACTGGCATCGCGCTGAAGTCTGTAACCGTTTAAACGATACACCATTTGAGTGAATCCGCTGCAATCAATTCCAAAAGGAGTTTTTCCGCCCCAGAGGTATGGACTGTTCAAATAGAGTAGTGCGGTATTGACCAAATGTGCCTTGTCGACAGTTCCAGAGGTTGTGTTGCCCGCATG
>NZ_JABSPU010000036.1:0-16878 GCF_013214815.1 Gilvibacter sp. | reverse complement strand
CCAAAAATTGCGTGGAATGAACACAGCTTCCAATGGGCACTGGCATCAATTGCCCTGCTTCATTGGTTATAAAATCTACCAAGTCCGCAGTGAGCACTTCTTGCTGATCAGTTAAAGCATCGTACTGTTCCTTATCAATCTGGAACCACTGCTTGTTATCGATCCAGCCTTCATAGCCATCCCATTCCAAACGGATCTTACTCCATTTAGCTCGCGACTCTAACACCTTAAAGTGCTCGCCATAGAGTATTTGCGTCACCAGCTCACTGGTATCTGCCGCAGATTCTCTAACGGGAACAATACTTAAAGGGCAAAGGCCGTAATTCAAGGTCCGTATTAGTTAGGGTTAGAAATAACCATGGCTGAAGCACCTCCGCCGCCATTACAAATAGCCGCAGCACCAAGCTTTCCGTCGTTCTGTTTTAGCACACTGATCAAGGTGATCAAGATTCGAACACCGCTACATCCGAGTGGGTGTCCCAAAGAAACAGCACCTCCGTTTACGTTGACGTTGGAGTCATTTAGTCCTAAGATCTTCATATTGGCCAAGCCAACTACAGAGAATGCTTCGTTGAATTCAAAGTAATCAATAGCGTCCATACTCACATCAGCTTTAGCTAATGCCTTAGGAAGCGCTTTTGCAGGAGCTGTGGTAAACCATTTCGGTTCGTGAGCAGCATCGGCATAAGATTCAATAACGGCTAAGGGTGTTAGTCCCATAGCAGCTGCTTTTTCCACGCTCATCAAAACTACTGCGCCAGCACCATCATTAATGGTAGAGGCGTTTGCAGCAGTCACCGTACCTTCTTTGGTAAAGGCCGGTCTAAGCTGAGGTATTTTTTCCATGCGTACATTCTTGTACTCCTCATCTTCTGCAATGATTACAGGATCTCCCTTGCGTTGTGGAACAGCAACAGGAACTACTTCATCGGCAAACTTTCCAGCTTCCCAAGCTGCAGCAGAACGGGTATAGGATTGGATTGCAAATGCATCCTGATCTTCTCGACTGATTTCATACTCAGTGGCACAAAGATCTGCACAAACACCCATGGCGTTTTGATCATACGCATCAACTAAGCCGTCTTTTTGCATCCCATCAATCATGGTTTGCGGTCCAAATTTGTGCCCTTTTCTAAGCGGGAGGTAATGTGGAATATTGCTCATGCTTTCCATTCCTCCAGCGACAACAATTTCTGCATCGCCTAAAAGAATGGCCTGAGCTCCTTGCATTACCGCCTTCATTCCAGAAGCACATACTTTATTTACTGTAGTACAGGGAACGTGGTCTGAGATACCTGCCCCTAAGGCCGCTTGACGCGCTGGAGCTTGTCCAACTCCGGCTTGTACCACATTGCCCATCAATACTTCGTCTACTTGCTTCGGATCTAAATTGATCTTATCCAGAGCGCCTTTGATCGCTGCGGTTCCCAATTGGGCTGCAGTAAGCGATGATAAAGACCCCATAAAACTCCCAATGGGGGTTCTGGCCATAGATACGATAACAACTTTTTTTGTAGACATAACAGTTTTTTAGGTGTTTGATTTGTCCTGCAAAACTACAATTTTTATAAAGATTCAGCAACCAATTAACATCTGAGTCAATGCGTGTGGTTAGGCTTGGCAAATCCAATTATATCGGTATCTTTGAGTGAATTCAAGATGGCAAAATTCAATTTTAACTTTTATCGAAACCAATCCCTACTCTACAAAGCTGTACTCTTTGTAGCAGCCACAGTATTGATCATTTATTTCTTTCCCAAAGGCGGTAAATTCAAATACGATTATCAAAAGGGGCAGGTTTGGCAAGATGAGAATCTGTATGCACCTTTTGATTTTGCGATCAAAAAAGATGCTGGGGCTATTGCCTTGGAGCAAGAAGAGATCAGAAATAATATCACCCCTTATTTTGATCGGGATGCCAGCGTGGTCACGCGGGTTACCCAAAACTTTGAAAACCGTTTGTCCTCAGTTTATGTGGATTCTACAAGCACCTATCCCTTGTCGGTTTTGAGTACTTACGGAAGCTCTTTGATCAGCCAGATCTATAATCCAGGGCTCATATCCCAGACCATGCCTTATCCAGAAGATAAAATGGTTTTTATTCGTGAGGGTAATCAAGGTTCGCGTATTGCTTTTGGCCGTTTGATGCTGCTGGATAACCTAAACAATTACCTCAATGAGCAAATTACTTCCAGCGTGTATGCTGCAGATGCTGGTCAGTTGCTAAACGCCTTGTCGGGCATCTTTGAGGCCAATATCAGCTATAACAAACGCTTTACAGAAACCACTTTAGAAGAGGCCTTGGCAGGGATTTCGCCCACCAAAGGTATCGTTGAGGCCGATAGGCGAATCATAGCCAGAGGAGAGGTTGTAGAAGGGGAGAAGTATCAGATCTTGGAATCGCTCCGTATGGAATACGAGAGCCAAGTTTGGACCAAGTCCAATTACAATTGGATCGTTTTTGGCTACTCCTTATTGGTTTCATTGGCGCTGATGATGCTCTTGCTCTTTTTACGCAAGTACCGTCAGGAGATCTTTGCCAATAACACCAAGGTCACTTTTATCTTTTTCAATATAGTGCTGATGGTCCTGTTGACCACTTTGGTGGTGAAATATGACCCAAAATACGTTTATGTGGTACCACTTTGTGTGTTGCCGCTGATTCTTAAAGCCTTTTTTGATCCACGTTTGGGCTTGTTTGTTCATGTGCTTACGGTGCTGCTTTTAGGATTTATTGTGCCAAACAGTTTTGAGTATATGTTCCTGCAGATAATTGCTGGGATCGTCACTATACTTACGGTCTCAGAATTGTATAAACGTGCAAACCTCTTTATCTCTGTGGGGCAGATCACCGTCATTTATATGTTGGGTTATTTGGCATTCAACATTATTCATGAGGGTGGAATCACCAGTTTAGACGAGCTGACCTTTGGCTATTTCATTCTGGCAGGTCTGGCTACCTTGTTGTCGTATCCACTGATCTATTTTTATGAGAAGATCTTCGGATTGGTTTCTGATGTATCCCTCTTAGAGCTGAGCGATACCAATTCTAAATTGCTTAAAGAGCTCTCTAACAAAGCACCGGGTACTTTTCACCATTCGCTCAACGTAGCGAATTTGGCTGAAGCTGCTGCCAATGAGATTGGCGCTAATGCCATGTTGATTCGTGTAGGCGCCCTTTATCACGATATTGGTAAGATGGCCAATCCAACCTATTTTACAGAAAACCAGGCCACCGCTGTCAATTCTCATGATGATTTGGCGCCAGAAGAAAGTGCACGCATCATTATTGACCATGTGATCAAAGGCATTGAGATCGCTAAAAAGAACAACTTGCCGGATCGGGTGATCGATTTTATCCGTACCCACCACGGCACCAGTTTGGTCTATTATTTTTACCGCAAGGCTCAAGAGCAAAAAGGAGATGAAATGGATGACGCACCGTTTAGATATCCCGGGCCTATTCCGTTCAGCAAAGAAACAGCTATCCTTATGATGGCCGATAGCGTAGAGGCTGCTAGTAAAAGTCTAAAAGAACCGACTTACACCAAGATCGAGGCCTTTGTTGAGAGTATTATCAGCAAGCAAATGGAGCAAGGCCAGTTCTTAAATGCCAACATCACCTTTAAGGAGATTCAAACGGTAAAAAAGGTATTGAAAAAGAAGCTTTCTAATATCTACCACCTCAGGGTGGAATATCCGGAATAGCATTTACTGATTAGCCGCTTGGGCTATTTCTTCCCACATTTTATCTGCATTGATGCGGTAGCTACCCACATAGTCAAAGTTGCATTCCGTAGGGCCAATAATCGATAAGAAAGGCTGTAAGTGCTTATCGCGGTATAGGTGATAGGTTTGCCCTAACTGCGGAGTAAAGTTGAATTTAGCGTTGTAAACAAGCTGATTGCGCTCATACTGTTCGGTGAGCTCCTGGTATTGTCTGTGTATGTCTTCAAACTTAGCTTGAAAACGCTCATTGACCGTTTTAACACTGGTCAGTTTCCATCCGGAGTTATCGGCAGCAGTAATTGCCGGAGCCCCCACGTTGGTGGCATATGGTTTAAGAGCAGCGTCGTAACGCTGCTCTTCTTCATTATATACTACGTTGTCCGGTTTCTTCGCTTCCATAAGGTAAAGGTAGCAAAATCGGGTTTTAAGTGTTTATAGTCCCTGAATGTAATTCTGCAGTTCAGCGATGCGGTCAGGACTGTTGAATGCTCCGCCGTAATAAGAAGTCACGGTAGAGGAAGTATCGTCCTTAACACCGCGTGATGATACACAGAGGTGCTTGGCATCAATGATTACTGCTACATCCTTAGTATCCAATGCAGTGACCAACTCTCTTGCGATCTGGTTGGTCAAACGCTCTTGTACCTGTGGACGTTTGGCGTAATACTGCACAATTCGATTCAGCTTAGAAAGCCCAATAACTTTCCCAGAAGAGATATAGGCTACATGCGCTTTCCCAACAATAGGAACAAAGTGGTGCTCGCAGTTGGAGTAGAAGCTGATGTTCTTCTCCACCAACATCTGATTGTACTGGTATTTATTATCAAAAAGCGCAACGCGCGGTTTATTCTTAGGGTTTAGTCCGCTGAAAATCTCTTCAATATACATTTTAGCCACACGATCGGGTGTGCCTTTAAGTGAATCGTCTGTGAGATCCAGTCCCATCACATCCATGATTTGACCAAATAGATCAGCAATTTGCTCTTTTTTTTCTTCATCAGAAAGCGCAAAAGCATCCTCGCGCATAGGGGTTTCTATTCCTGTATACAGGTGATCGTCACCAATTTCTTCGGTAGAGAAGCCATTAAGTTTATGACCATTAATAAGGGTATTCAACATAATTTCTCGGTGTTTCGTAAAGGGTGATTTTTAATTCAGTATCTAAAGGCAGTTGAACTTTTAGCAACTCGTAAATCACACGTGCAATATTTTCTGCAGTTGGGTTGAGGTTGCTGAATTCTGAAACTTCCAGGTTGAGATTTTTGTGATCGAACCGGTCCAAAATTTGCTCTTTGATGAGGTCTGATAGTACTTTAGCGTCCATCACATATCCAGTCTCTGGGTCGCAGTATCCAATGACTTTTACTTCTAATTCATAATTATGACCGTGGTAGTGTGGGTTATTACACTTGCCAAAAATCGCCTGATTCTTGGCTTCACTCCAATTAGGGTTATGCAAACGGTGTGCCGCATTGAAGTGCTCCCGTCTAATAATCGCAGTTTTTAGCGCCGTAGGTCGTTCTAAGAGGGCTGAGCTGCCTAGCATTGTAGTTTTCATCAGCATTATTTTTAGTAAAGATAGTTTTTTGTTTAATCATAAGTGTTAAAGATTAAACAAAATTTATCTATAAAGCTATTGGAGATGACAATGGTCATAGAAAAACTAATGTTTCAGATCTAGCTTTGAGGTATAACCTTAGCAATTAATCCTATGAAGAAAAGAGAGCCTGTATCCAAGATCATGACACCAAATATCAAAACCGTTAACCATACCAATACCTTTTATGGCGTTAAGTCGTTGATTGAGGAAGAAAATTTCCGCCACGTGCCTGTAGTTAGTGGTAATAAGGTAGTCGGGATGCTATCTAAGACCGATTTGCAAAAGATCAGTTTTGTCAATACCATGGATGGCGAAAGCCTCACCACAGCGATGTATGATGCTTTGACCATTGAACAAGTAATGACGCGGAATGTCGAGACTGTCCAAAAAACGGATACCATTCATGAGGTGGCCCAGCGGTTGGCCAAGAATCAATTTCACGCCTTACCTGTAATGGATGGCGAGCATTTGACAGGAATTGTAACCACTACGGACCTGATCGATTATCTGGTTGAGCAGTACAACTAATTAACTGCCATAGTTGATCAGATGATAAGACCCGCTTACTGGGGGTAGGCGGGTCTATTCATTGGAACTTTTTGGGCGCCTCGAAATTGAATTTTAACAAACAAAAATCTAATGTTCTTGTCGGTGTAGGAGCCAACTTAAGTTTATCTTTTACTTTGTGTTATTCAATTTGAATTAACCAATTTAATAGGATAAATTTGAACCCATGTCTGCAGAAAGAGTACTGTTCTTCATTATTTTCTTTGGCCTGTTCAATGCTTTAATTGTCAGTATATTCTTTATACTAAGTCGGCGATCTCCAGGGTTTCTTAAATCTGTTTCGGGAGCTGTTATTTGCTTGTGTTTAGTGTTTTTACAAGACTTCTTGATCTATTTTGGTCATATTTTAAAGTTCAGGCCAGAATGGTTCATTTATTATATTCATTTGATCCTTTTTATTCCAGGATTATTTGTTGTTGCTTACAATAAGAAACTTCAAAGAACTTTAAAGGGTACCAACTACATATTTCTTTTAGGGCTAATATCCTATATACTCTTGTTTCTGATCTTATCAGGAGTATCGATTGGCCAATGGTTGAATTTATATGGAAAAGTGATCGAGCCTGGAATAGCTATTATTGCGATTGGAATTTTGTTTAGACTCAGATTGATTTGGAATAAAAACTTAATCCTCGAAAATAAGTTCGTACTAGCATTTGGAGTAATCCTGTCTATTTCATTCTTAAATAAACTATGTTGGGGACTTACGCTTGCGATTAATAGAGATTTTTGGTTTCTTAACGTAAGAACTTTCTTTTTAGTAAATCTTGTTTTCGCCAGTATTAGTGCTTATTTATTATCCGTGATGATGATAAATTACTTTTTCAAAAAGAAGCTTAAAAAAGTTCGGGTAGAAGAGAAAAGTTTTTTGGGAATAGATGAGAGTTTGATCAACCAAATAGAAACGCAGAAGCTATATTGTAATAAGGAAACGTCTTTAGAGCAGTTGGCCGCCAGTCTCAATATTAGTTCGAAGCAGCTTTCAAGCGCTATCTCTAATTATAAGGGGGTTGCCTTTAATGAATATATAAATGACCTTAGATTGAATCATTTTGTTGCTTTGCTAAGAGAAGGTAGACAACAAGAACTTACTATTCTCGCATTGGCAGAAGAATCTGGTTTCAATTCCAAAACCACTTTTAATCGCATCTTCAAAAAAAAGTTTGACTGTACCCCAAAAGAGTATATCAGCAATTTAAATTCTACAGAAAAGTAGTTCCATTTTCCGATTTTGACACCCAATTGAGGTGAAACTGTAGTGCGGATTTACCTGTCATTGTTAGGTTTGCAGCATCTAATTGTTACAACGATTACAAAGTTGGAGAAAGATTCTCGGTGTTTAAATTCTGGGTATTCTTTGTTTTTAATTATATCGTTTTATAGTATCATTTGTGAGTCTAATGAATATAAAATTTAGTAGAAAAGTTACTTTATTCTTCTCTTTTTGCACAATAGCAACATCTTATGCTCAAAAAGCGTTGATCGATAGTCTGTCCACGGCGTTTTTTAAAGATTCGACGCATATTGGTCTCGCAATCGGCATACAGCAACAAAAAGATTTGCATACCTATTACTACGGAGGCAAGTACTTGGCATCACAAACAGACCTGAGTGACAATTCCATATTTGAACTTGGGTCGGTGACCAAAGTGTACACAACCTATATATTGTCGGCATTGGAAGAGGAAGGCCTCTTAAAAGGATCTGACCTTTTGGTAGATTATTTACCAAAGACTTTTAAGAATAAAGATGTTCTTTCTGCAATCACTCTTGATAATCTTGCGACCCATACCTCGGGTATACCAATTACTGCTTGGGATGACTGGGCATTACTACAAAACGAACCGACATTTAACGAAAACAATCCCTTTGATCTTCTGACCAAAGAGTTCTTGTTCACTAAACTAGAACAACTAGATTCTTTAAAAGACTATGGCGCTCCAAAGTATTCCAATTTTGGCTTTGGACTTTTAACGGTCATCTTAGAATCTGCAAGCGGTCTCAACTATGCCGATCTAGTCGAAAAGTACGTTGAGCAACCATTAGCACTACAATCAACCTTTGTCAGTGTACCTCAAAACAGACTTCACGATATCGCCCTGCCTCGAAAGAACAGTGCGCAGGTTCCTTTGATAGCTCTGGCAGATTCTGAAGGAACAGGTGCTCTAAAATCTTCTGTGATGGATGTTTTAAAATTTCTATCTGCCTTAAACGATCCCCAGCATGAAAAGCTTAGAAAAATTGCTTGCAAGGCCCTTAGAAAACCGTTTGATTCAGAGCCCTTGAGTGCGCTTGGATTGGGTTGGGGATTATTCAATATCGGTAATGATCTTGTCTATTGGAAGAACGGTGGCACTTACGGCAGCGGCAGTATCGTAATTATGTGCCCTGAAAAGCAAATATCAGTGGTACTGTTAACTAATAGTGACAGCACGGATATCATACAATCCTATGCTGTTGCCATTATTTCAACACTGTTAAATCAATAGGTTCTGTGCCTGTAAAGTCTGTCATGGAAAGTCTTGAATTTACCCAAAACTCTAGTCATGTCCAATCTAGAGAAGCAATCTAGATACGTTTTCAGTCAAATTAAATAGTGTAATTATGGTTTGTATAAACCAGTAAAATAAAAAGGTATTATGTGCAGCAAAATTTTTAGGGGTATTGGCCTCGTCATTATTATTGGTTTAAGCCTGTGGAGTTGTTCTTCGGTCAATTCTATAGTTACTATTCCGGCCAATCAACAATTTATTTTAGGGGAATTAGAAAACAGCCAATTCAACGCAGATCTGGAAAACCTTTCCGCAGAAAAGGTCGAATTGCTGCTAGTTGATAACCAGACAGAGCAAATAGAAAATAAAATTCAATTGAATGGTGGTGAAAAGCGAATTATTCAAGTATCAATCAATCAAAAAGCGATCATCAAAAATAATTCTGATAAAAGAGTTAAAATAAAAACCAAGTTAAACAAGTCTGTTGAAGGCATGCGCTATGAAGTTAATGGCGTTGATCAAAAAATGCTTCTCAAAGACAGTCTAGTTCAAGATGTAGCTTTGTATAAAAGAGCTTTGGAGGGTTTACATCCAGGTTTGTTAAGGTATAATACGGCTCAAAATATAGATAAGGAATTTGACCGTTTTCTCAATGACCTGCCGGTGCGTATTACAGAGGCTGACTTCTTTGTCCGATTATCAAAGTTGACTGCTAAAATTAAGTGTGGTCATACCTATTTGAATCCTTGGAACATGGACGCTGCTATGAGGGAGCGCCTATTCTCGGGTAATATCTATCTGCCTTTGGGTATAAAGGTGATTGATGGTCAATTTTATGTTGTTGAGAATGTCTCTGAAAACGACGCAATAGAACAGGGTGCTGAAATAAAAAGCATCAATGGAATCTCTGCACTAGAGATATATGAGAAGTTGAAAAGCATTTCCAAAACAGATGGCAGCAATACCAATTCTGTAGATCACTATTTATCCTTGGATAATTTTCAAAATTCCCAGTGGGAGGCTTTTGACATATACTTTTCGCTTTTGTATCCTATACAGGATGGGAAAGTTGTGATTAAATATTCAAATTACAATAAATCACAAACTGAGACTGCGACAATAACCACGCTAAATAAAAAAGAGCGAGAGCGCAGAATTATTGATACTTATGGCAAGGATCACTTAGAGAATAAACAATGGACCCTGCAGATAATGAATGATGATCTGGCAATTATGAAGATTGGAACATTCGCAATATGGGAATTCAAAGGTTTCGATCATAAGAGATGGTTGGACCAAAAGTTTGAAGAGTTGAAAAGCAAGGGGATTGAAAATCTCGTTATAGATATTCGCGGTAATGGTGGGGGATTGACCGAGCCTGCAAACGAATTGATAAGTTATATGATAACGGACAATCTACTGTGTAATAGGGAGAAAAAGGTGCTTGTAAAGACCGTAAAATACGATGAGCAAGTTTTGCCTCATATTACTCCAAAGATCGATTTTTTGGTGGCGGGATTGCCGGGAGAGTACTATTCCGCAGAAGATAATGGATTGTATAAGCTTTTGGTAGGTGATGATTGTACCGATATTTCTCCAAAGGAAAATGCATTTAAGGGTAACGTATACATTTTTGGCAATGGCACCAATGTTTCAGCCACCTATACACTTTTAGATAAGGCAAAAGAAAACAGCTTTGCCACCTACGTCGGCGAGGCGTCCGGCGGGAATCTACAAGGAATTAATGGCGGGGAGTATGCGTTCTTTACCATGCCTTATTCAAAAATGGAGATCGATATTCCGTTGAAATTCTTTTCACCCGGTATTGAACGCTCGGATTCCGGTGTCACTCCTGACGTTGAAATACGTATAGATCAAGAAGACATCTTTCTAAATAGAGATCCTTATTTGAACTACGTAATTAAAGATATTGAGAACAAAAATTAATGCCAAACGGATGCTTTTGCTTATTGACAATGAAGTAAAAACTAAATAATACTCCCTGAACCAACTGAGGATTCCGATTTTTTAGATTTATCTGCAAATCCCAGATGATATGAAATAATTCTCAGTTAAAAACCACACTTCCGGAGTGTGGTTTTCTTTTTGATGTGATCGCTAGGATTGTTTCGTGTTCCTTTACATCACACCAGAAAATGCAAACCGTTTACGGTCATGGAGTGATTTGCGCAGCAAATTTTATCGAGATGACATTGAGGATTACTCGGCTTCGCCTCGTGATCCTTTGCCATCACACCAGAAAATGCAAGGGTTTGCGCTTTAAGTGATCGCGAACAGGCTAGTGAACGATATTTTGCTTGCAAAATCAATTGTCCGGTGGACAATTGAGTCAGCTACACCGCGGTAGCGGCCTGTGACCGGATGCTTTCTTTTTTAAGGATTACTCCGTGATCCTTTGCAATCCCACCAGAAAATGCAAACCGTTTACGGTCATCGAGTGATTTGCGCAGCAAATTGTATCGAGATGACATTGAGGATTACTCGGCTTCGCCTCGTGATCCTGCAACGCTCCGCGTAAACAAAAGGATTGCTTCACGTTGTTCAGCATCCTGCAACGCTCCGCGTAAACAAAAGGATTGCTTCACGTTGTTCAGCATCCTGCAACGCTCCGCGTTGAAAATCCCACAAACAAAAAAACGCTCAAGCGTGGCTTGGCGTTTTTTCTTATCGTGTGATTTATTCGTGATCGCGACAGGATTCGAACCTGTGACCGTCTGCTTAGAAGGCAGATGCTCTATCCAGCTGAGCTACGCGACCGGATAACTAGGGCGCAAATATACAATTTACGAATATTTTACCGCATATGCTTGGTGGAAATTTTGAAAAGGATGCTGACTAATTTTTAGAAGCCCTGAGTGCCTCCGGAAATTCACAAAGTCAAATAATTTTCGTAACTTAAAGATGTTAACCGCTTCATTATCAACTAATACGACATTATGAAAAAACTAACTATCTTTTTTGCCACAGCCTTGTGCGGCCTAGTTTTTATGTCTACGCGCAACAACAATGACACAGATCTTGAAAATTCACTACGCGGCGTTTGGGAACTCAAGCACCAAAACATGTATGAAAATGATTTGGTCACAGACACCATTTACAACTTAAACGGATATAGGCAGGTAAAGGTCTACAGTAAAGGCCACGTTATGTGGACCCGTTATGATGCAACGGATTCCAACGATTGGTTTGGCTACGGAACTTATGAAGTTAAAGACGGCATGCTCATCGAGTATATTGAATACGGATCCAAAGAAATGATGAAGGCTTTAGATACCATTCGCGAGTTTAGATTCCGCTTAGAAATGGACGATGATACCTATAGCCAGATCGCCTTTGACGATCAAGGAAACCTGACCTTTTCTGAAAATTATGTAAAGATCGAGTAGGGTGTTCTGCCTCAGGGCTTGTATCTTCGTAAAGCTCCCCGTAACTAATAACCAAAACCTGTTTGCTTATGGGTGCTACCACGATTGATGCTGTTATACACGAGTTACAAGATATAGTCGATACAGCTATTGCCCAAGAAGATACTCTAGGATATTTCGCCGCCCTTTACCTTAAAGTGACCCAGCGGGTCAAAGAAAAGATCGATGCCGGTTTTTTTGATGACAACCCGAGAATGGAACGCTTGGACGTGGTCTTTGCCAATCGATATATAGAGGCTTATCAGCAATACAAAAACGGAGAAAAGCCAACGAATTCATGGCAAGTAGCCTTCGATGCAACCGTAGACAATAAGATCATTGTCTTACAACATCTGTTGGCAGGCATGAATGCGCATATCAATCTGGACTTAGGCATAGCAGCCGCTCAAATCACTGATCCAGCAAATATTGCAAGCCTAGAAAATGATTTCAACAAAATCAATGAAGTACTGGGAGAACTGCTCACAGAGGTACAGGACAGCTTAGCGCGTATCTGGCCAACGCTACTTTGGATACTGCGTAAAACCAAGAACGTTGATGACTTTTTGGTTAATTTCAGTATGTCTGTAGCGCGAGAAGGGGCTTGGAAATACGCCAATGAAATGGTCGTTCTTCAAGGAGCTGCTTGGGATCAAGAAATAGTGGCTCGTGATCTTAAAATCGAAAAATTAGGTCGCAGCATTGTACGTCCTGGAAGAATAGAGCGCTTTATTTTTTGGATCATTAGGATCAGCGAGCGCGGGTCTGTCAACTCAAAAATTAAAGAACTTCTGGACTAAAGTGATGTCGGTTAACCATTTCTTTATGCAAAGTTCAATTGTATTATTGGTTTCTTTGATTGAACTGTAATACCTTAGGTTCCAAATACCATCAATTTCTATTCTATGACCATCAAATACTACCTCTTTGCAATTGTTTTATCTATATCTTCTTTAACCGCTCTAAGGGCGCAACACCACCATGAAGGTCTACATCACTGGGAAATTCCGAGCAAAGACCCAGATCGAATCATACTGACCTTCAGCGGCGATCCAGCTACCTCAAGAGCAGTAACTTGGAGAACAGATACAACAGTAGTAAACGCCAAGGTACAGATAGCAAAAGCTACCGTTAATGCTAAATTTGTGGCAGCTGCACAAACCCTTGAGGCAAAATCAGAGGTCTTTGATCTGGGTCTTTACAAAGGCAATAATTCACTACGAGTTCATTATCACAGTGCCGAGTTTAACGATCTGGAACCCGATCAATTATATGTCTATCGCGTGGGAGACGGGGAAGCGCATTGGTCAGAATGGATTCAATTCAGAACTGCTAAGTCAAATTATGCGCCTACGCAGTTTGTTTATTTTGGCGATGCGCAGAACGAGGTTTTAGACCACTGGTCTCGGGTAATAAGAAGAGCCTATCAAACAGCGCCAGATGCGTCATTTGTGATCCATGCCGGAGATTTGATCAACAGTTCCCACCGCGATTCAGAATGGGCGGAATGGTATAAGGCGGGAGGTTTTATTCACAGTCAATGGACGGCAATTCCCGTAGTTGGAAACCATGAATTTTATCCCTTGGCCAAAGGCGGTCCCAGACAACTCTCCATTCAATGGAGGCCACAATTCAGCTTACCAGTAATAGAAGAATTACCCGCAGAGTTACACGAAACGGTGTATACGGTAGACTATCAGGATATTCGAATTATAGTCCTGAACTCCAATGATCAACTAGAAGCCCAAACGACGTACATTGAAAAGCAGCTCGCCAGCTCTACGGCCAAATGGAATATTATCACTTGCCATCATTCTGTGTTTTCTCCTGCAAAAGGACGTGACTTTCAGTTTGCCAGAGAGAATTGGAAGCCGCTCTTTGAAAAGTACAATGTGGATTTGGTCCTCAATGGTCACGATCATACTTATGCCCGAGGTCATGTTCCTGTTCGATCCGCAGATACTAGTGATTCCGATGGACTAGGAACAGTTTATGTAACCTCTGTAAGCGGCCCTAAGCAATACCAGTTGGATAAAGAACAGATTAAGGCATATGCGGCAGACGGCTATCAGCCTGACAATTCCGCAGAACAAACACAATTCTATCAGGTCATAACCATTGAAGACAATACCTTGACTTATATAGCCTACACGGTTCTAGGTGATGAGTACGATCGGGCGGTGATCACGAAAGACTTTGACTCCGGAGCAAAAACACTACAGGATTAAGCGCTCCTTTATACGGTCTGTGCAGCTCGTCTTAATTGAGCAATACGCCATTCGATAAAGATTATGTTGGGCACCCAGCACAGAAAGGACAGTTAGGATTATTAATCATCAAAAGCAATTCCCATCGCAGCTCCCGATCCCAGGTAGATTCTAAAGGTCACAAAGGCAAAACAAAAGGCATAGCTGCGCATCATCCAGCGTTTGTGGGCATTGATATCTTTCTTTTTAATACTCCTGTAGCCGATCACGGTTGTCAATACTCAACCAATCGCCAAGCAAATAAATCCTGCTTTAGAATACCAAGTCCCTGTGGCATAGAAACCAGCCACGAATCCGGCCAATCCACTGGGAATAACGGTAAGCACATAAATTTTGCCCAAGGTTCTGTGAAGTTTTAAACGCGTGTGTTGCAAGGATTCAAAGAACTGTGTACTCCCTGCAATGATAGCAACAGCGCCAAGTAGAACGTGGGTCAGAAACATGGGAACGTACCAAGAGGTTTGTAGTAGCGCTTCCGGTTTGGTGGTAAAAAGCCCTTGTGCCCCTTTTAAAAAAGCAAAAACGAACGGATAGACTCCGGTCCCAATCGACAGTAAGGCCATAATTATCAAGTCAATACGGATGGTTCTGGATTGTGTAGTCATTGTTTAGGTAGTAGAAGGTGGAAGTTAGTAAAATTTAATTCGAACTAGAATGGAGCGGCCCGTAGTAATCAGTTCATCGAAAATAATGGGCTAAACCTCAAATATTCAGGGGCTTTAATTAACTTTAAGGAGCCTTGGGAAAAATTCTTCACCGCTATTGAGTGGTTGCTGAAGATCCTCGGGCCATCAACAACTATCAATCAGAAACAATTAAAATCATGAAAACCAATTATTTTGGATTACTACTGTTAATCCTAGTCTTCTCCTGTAAACAAGAACCAGAAATAGCCCAGCGCGAAGTTGGCGCTTATACCATAGAGCAGTTTATGGATAACGAAGCTGTGGGCGGCGGAAGCTTCTCCACAGACAACAGCAAACTGCTGGTATCTAGTAATCGCACGGGTATTTACAATGTGTATACGGTACCTGCAACGGGTGGGGAAATGACCGCAATAACGCAGTCTGACAGTACTTCTTATTTTGCGAATTCCTTCTTCCCGCAAGACGATAGAATGCTTTTGAGCGCAGACGGTAATGGAGATGAGATCGATCACCTCTACGTGCGTGAGTTGGATGGAAGCATTAAGGACATTACCCCAGATGAGGGCGCTAAAGCCGATTTTTACGGCTGGTCAGAAGATGATCAACACCTTTATTACGGCTCTAACAAAAGAGATCCTCGCTTTTTTGACGTGTACAAAATGTCTATTGCAGATTACAGCTCGGAGCTTTTGTACCAAAACAATGATGGGATGGACTTTACGGGGATGTCTGGCGATGAGAATTTCTTTGCCTTATCCAAAACAGTCAACACCAATGACAGCGACCTCTTCTTGTATGAGGCTGCTACAGGGAACCTGACCAAAATCAACGGCATGCTCAGCGGGAATTCAGCGCAAGATTTTTCCAAAGACAACAGCACATTCTACTACACCACAGATCACGGTTCTGAATTCTCTTATTTAATGGCCTATGATCTGCAGACGCAAGAAAAGACCAAGGTAGTAGAAAAGTCGTGGGATATACTTGGCAGCGGATTCACCTCCCAAGGAAGTTATATGGTGGTCTATGTCAATGAAGATGGTAAGAACGCCATTGAAGTGATTGACACCGAAACCAATACGCCCATTGCACTTCCAGATTTTGAAGGCAAGAACATCACTAGCGTAAGTTTTAGTGATGACGAATCCTGGATGCGCATGTATGTAGGCGGATCGAATGCACCATCTGACCTTTACACCTATAACCTAGAATCCAAAGATCAGCATAGAATTACTAACGTATTGCACCCGGAAATCAATCCAGAAGATCTGGTAACGGCCAAAGTGGTGCGTTATAAATCCTTTGATGGCATTGAGATTCCTGCGATCTATTATTTGCCGCATCAAGCATCCGCAGAAAACAAAGTGCCTGCAATGGTATGGGTGCACGGAGGTCCAGGAGGGCAGACACGTCAGAATTTCAGTTCTTTAATTCAGTATATGGTCAATAACGGATATGCTGTGTTGGCCGTAAATAACCGCGGAAGTAGTGGTTACGGAAAGACCTTCTACCAAATGGATGACCTCAATCACGGTGAGAAAGACCTGCAAGACTGCGTGGAAGGAAAGAACTGGTTGGTCACTCAACCGGAGATCGATGCAGAGAACATTGGAATCATTGGCGGTTCTTACGGAGGCTATATGACCATGGCGGCCTTGACCTATACGCCAGAGGAGTTTGACGTAGGAGTGAACCTTTTTGGAGTAACCAACTGGATGCGTACCCTAAAGAGTATTCCGCCGTATTGGGAGTCCTTTAGAGATGCGCTTTACAAAGAGTTGGGTGATCCGTATTCAGCAGATTCCGTACGTCTCAAGCGTATTTCCCCGCTATTCCACACAGACAAAGTAACCAAGCCGCTCATTGTATTGCAAGGCGCTCAGGACCCTCGTGTGTTACAGGTAGAGTCAGACGAGATCGTTGAAGGCGTTCGTGAGAACGGTGTGCCAGTAGAGTATGTTTTGTTTGAAGATGAAGGCCACGGCTTTATCAAAAAAGAGAACCAGATCAAGGCTTACAGCAGCATTATTGATTTCTTGGATTTCCACCTGAAAGGGGAGGGACTCAACGAGATCAAAGATTAAATTTAATTAGCGACCCAAAAGACGGTCATGGTCGGTATTGCACTGCCCGTGACCGTTTTTTTATTTC
>NZ_JABSPU010000035.1 GCF_013214815.1 Gilvibacter sp. | reverse complement strand
CAAAGGTCGTAGAACCGTCCGCGATCGGATCATCACAAAGTTCAATGGTTGGGAAGCTGCCGATATCTGTTGCAGGTAGGACGATCAGCTCCAACTCCGTAGTGGCAAAACAGCCCGTGATGGAGTTCTCAATGCGCGCATACACGATCTGTGGGTTGGCGATGTTCGGGTAAGGCGATACCAGTGCCGTAGCTGGGTCTCCGGCCTCGGCCAAGGCCAAGGTCAGATAGTAGTTCACAAACACATCCGGTTGTCCTCCGATGATGTCAGCATCAGCCAGGGTCAGATCAAACAGCGCTACATCGTCCGCATCGTTGTCGCAACGCTCCAATGGAATTGGCGGGAAGGCCGTAGGTGGCGCATAAACGATAAGCTCTAATGGCGTGGTATCGTGACAGCCTGTGGTGGAGTCATCGATACGCGCGTAGATGATCTGTGGATTACTCGTATTGGTAAACGGACTGGTCAGTGCTGGCGTGGCAGCATCAGCCTCTGCCTCGGTTAAATAATAGCTTACACTCAATGTTGGGTCGCCGCCAGTGATCTCCGGATCTTTTACCGTCAGATCAAAAGGTGCAAAGCCGTCCAAGACCGCATCGTCACAAATACCTAAGGGCGTTGGTGTGACAAAGATCGGTAGTGGAAGTACTTCCAACTCAAAAAGGCCAATGGTCACACAGCCGTCGGAGTTCACTACCCGTACATAGATCGTCTGCGGATTACTCGTGTTGGTATAGGCGTCTGCCGGAGTAATGGCAGGAGTTCCTGCTGAGGCGTCCGCAGCCGTCTCGTGATAGGTAATGTCCAGACCAGTGGGGTCTGCCGCAATCTCAAAATCCCAAAGCGTGAGATCAAAGACCGTAAAGCCGTCCGCTACATCGTCGTCACAAAGCTCATAGGTGGGTAGCGGGGTGGCCAGAATCACAATAAGTTCCAACTCCGTGATATCAAAACAGCCCGTCAAGGTATTTTCTATTCGTGCGTAAACCGTCTGTGGGCTCGTGACGTTGGTATACGGACTGGCCAGTGCTGTAGCTGGATCACCGATCTCGGCCTCCGCAAAACTGAAGTAGTAGTTCACAAAGACGCCCGTCTGACCGCCAATGATATCCGCATCTGCCTGGGTCAGATCGAACTCATCAAAACCGTCCGTGTCCGTATCACACTCCTTAAGCGAAACTGGAGGGTTGGCAAATGGTGTGTCTAAAACAACCAGATCAAAACTCTCGATCACAAAACAGCCTGTTGCCGTAACTTCGATACGCGTCCAAATGGTCTGTGGATTGCTCGTGTTGGTATACAGCAAAGGAAGTGCTGGAGCGCCAGCCTCCGCATCTGCCAAAGAAACAAAGTAGTTTACCGTAAGCAGCGGATCATCCGCGGTCATCGCCGTGGTCACCGTGCTTAAGTCAAACTCCGTGGCATCGTCTAAAGTACCGTCGTAATCACAAAGCTCGTAAGCTACTGGTGGGGTAAAAACAGGTAATGGGTTAATAATTAGATCAAACTCTCCAACAATGGAACAGCCATCACTATTCTCCAATCGCACATAAATGGTTTGCGGATTGGACGTATTGGTATAAGCGTCCGCTGGGGTAATTGGAGAAGTCGCGGCATCCGCATCGGCAAGGGTCTCATAGTAATTGATAACCAAGCCAGTTGGGTCTGCAGTAACGTTGGTGTCCCAAGTAGTTAGATCAAATACGAAGAGTTCATCGGCATCATCATCACAAACAATGAAATCTGGAATTGGATCTGCCAGCACCGGAGTATCGTACACGATCAACTCCAACTCCACAATACTGAAGCAACGTGTTAAATCATTTTCAAGACGCGCATAAACAATCTGCGGGTTTGAGGTATTGGTATAAGGACTTGCAAGATCACCCGTTGCACCCGCTTCAGCATCTGAGAGCAATTCATAGTAGCGCACATTCAATCCAGTACCGCCGTCAATGATCTGAGCATCGGCGTCGGTAAGGGTAAATTCAGCAAAACCATCATTATCACGATCACAAATGGTCAGCGGATCTGGTGTTCCTGGGATCGGCGCTGGGAAAAATTCAACCAAAACCTCATCGCCAACGGTACATCCAGAAGAAAAAATAGCCTCTAAACGATACAAACCAGGAGTATCAATGATAATTGTTGGAGAGGTCTCCCCTGGAATGGCATCGAACATTCCCGTAGCATCATTGAATACATACCACTGATATGTGGCCCCTGGAGCACCACCTCCAGAACTCAAACTAACAGTTTCTCCTTCACAAGGAGCTGAACCATCAGAAATCAAAATATCATCTCCTAAATTGATATCAATATCAAAACTCCCCGCCTCAATGAAAACTGCCGCATCATAGAGGTCATCTTGGTTATCTGCAATTACTAATTTAATGTTGTAAGGATCTCCCGGAGTAACCATCCCCATAGCGGTTAGGACCGTGGTTTGACCGTTAAAGTCAATTGGCGCTGTGGTCTCATCAGCAAAGGGTGCAAAATTATAGGTGTCAAAATAGATCTCATTGACCGCTGCACATTGACCGGGAACTTCAGGACGAATGTTGGTTACCTGAATTGGAATTGCAGTTCCTGGCAATACAGCCAAATTCTCCACCACTCCTGTAGCGGTATTGGTCAAAATAAAAGCAAACGAATCTGAGAAACTACACTCAAAGTTTTGATTGTATTCCTCCGAAGCAAAAATAAAGTCGAAGGCAATTTCTGGGATAGATGGAACGAAGTCAAACTGAATGTAGGATGCATTGTTCAGATCACCAGGAGCAAGTCCTAAGATAGCAGCAAGATCTGCATCTCCCGGCCAGCCTCCGGCTCCAAGAATTTCATCATTAGGACCTTCGGCAGCCTCTGCAGACCCCGTGGTTAAGATCACACCTTCAGCAAAAGGGAATCCACTTCCTTCAGCACTGAAATAACCGATCCCATTAACATCTCCAAAATCAATTCCCGTACTTGAGGTATAATTAGAACTCTCTGCACAAGGGCTATCGATCAAAATATCCTCTACTAATTCTTGTACGGTATAGGTAGTGGTGTCTACGTCAATAAAAGGAGACAAAGGAATGTCTGTAGGCAAAATACAACTGATGGCAGCTTCCCAACCCGCTCCAAAAACAACCGTATTCGATTGAAATCTCAGTGTCAAACAACCCGTTGTCGTCGCAGGCGAGGTGTAAACGGTACCTGGCGATGTAGGCCCACTAAATGAACCAATAATAGGCGCTGTGGTATCTGGCCCATCATAGATTGTGAGTATATCCCCTCCTGTTTCTGTAGCAAAAACTGTAAAGTCTAAAGTTACAGCCATGCCAGCGGTATCCGGACAAAAAGTGATTGTAAAATCTTCTCCATTCGCATAAGGCCCTGCAGTCCCGCCGGAATCCACAAAGGTTCCTGTACAGGTGTTGAAGGTACCATCCTGCATGACTATAGTTTGCGAAAAACCATAGGTACATGCTAAGAGGAAAAAGAGGGATAGTAATTGCTTTTTCATCGCTTTGGTCGGTTGTTGGTTATATGCTTTAAGCCTTACCCTAAGTACGTTAGAGCCTTACAAGAAACTGAGATATTCTGACAATCGCAATTAATTGAGGGCCTAATACTGAGTGAAAAGTAGAAAGTTCTTAAACCTACTTCGGCATAAACAGTACTTATACAACAGTTTAATGGCAAAAAACCCGAAGCGGTTCCTAAATTTTCTTAAAAACCCAAGCTGTTGAATGCCATTTGTTTCGCAAGACAAGCAGTCGGGAAAAATTAACCTAAAAATGAACCAGAATTGCCCAAAAATACTTGAGTAACCCCAGCGGCATTTTGTAATTTTGCACAAAATTTATTCGCATGGAAAATCGTCGCGTCACTATTGAGCCAACTTCACAACCTGCCATTGTCAAATTTGTTACAGATACCTTCCTGACCCAGTCAGAAAGTTTTGAATTTGCAAATATTGACGAGTCAGGACGCAGCCCTCTGGCTAAGGAATTGTTCTTTTTACCTTTTGTAAAGACCGTGTACATCTCACAAAACTTTGTGGCTATTGAACGCTACAATATAGTGGAGTGGAATGATGTCCAAGATCAAGTGGCCGATCAAATTGCGGAATATCTCGAATCTGGTAAACCCGTGATCACTGCGGCGGAGGCTCCTAAGAACGTTCCTGTTTCTGTTTATGCCGAGGTAACTCCTAACCCAGCGGTAATGAAGTTTGTTGCCAACAAAACTTTGGTGAACGACACCTACGAATTCAAAACCTTGGAATCTGCAAAGAATGCTCCGCTAGCATTGCGTTTGTTCCGCTTTCCTTTTGTGAAGGAAGTCTTTATGAGCGGAAACTATATTTCCATCATGAAATTAGAGGGGATCGAATGGCAGGAGGTCACTCAAGAGCTTCGTGATTTCATTACCCAATACGTAGCACAAGGCAAGACCATTTTAGACGATGCTATCCTTACAGAAGAGCGTACCCCAGAAGCTCAAGTGATTCCAGTTAAGCCACAAGAGTTGGAAGGAATTTCAAAAGAGATCGTTGAGATCTTGGATGAATACGTAAAACCTGCAGTTGCTGGTGACGGTGGAAACATCGCTTTTGATTCTTACGACGCGAACACCAAGACCGTAAAAGTGATTCTACAAGGCGCTTGTAGTGGTTGTCCTTCAAGTACCGTTACCCTAAAGAACGGTATTGAAACCATGTTGCGTGAAATGCTTCAAGGCAAGGTTTCTTACGTAGAAGCGATCAACGGTTAAAGGCCTCTTTTTTCGACCAAATACATCTGGGTTAAAAATACCTTAATCCCCTGCCCGATTGGTTCTGGGTAATACTACTTTGGTGCTGTAATACTAAACAAAAGAGTTATGGCAGTTTTAAAAGTAATCGAGGTTTTATCTAATTCTAATGAGAGTTGGGAAGATGCAACTAAGAACGCGGTAAAGCAAGCGGGTAAAAGCGTAAAGAACATTCGTTCGGTATATGTCCAAGAGCAGAGTGCAATTGTAGACGGAGATGAGGTTACTGAATTTCGTGTGAATGTTAAAATCACTTTCGAGGTCAAATAGACTTTGAAATTCGCTAAATTTATGCGCCATATCTTAACAGGTATGGCGCATTTTAATTCTACCCATGTACAAGTCATTTCTCTTGTCGATTCTTGCCGGTTTATTACTCCTCGCCTGCAACTCAAACCCTAACGCTGTGGAAGACTACGCTTACACCAATTCGCTGATCCATGAGACCAGCCCTTATTTGTTGCAACACGCTCACAACCCAGTGGACTGGTATGCCTGGAACGATTCCACCTTAGCTAAGGCCAAACGAGAGAACAAACTCATGCTTATAAGCGTCGGATATGCCGCTTGTCATTGGTGTCATGTTATGGAACGCGAGTCTTTTGAAGATACTGCTGTAGCAGCAGTTATGAACGCGAACTTCATCAACATTAAAGTAGATCGTGAAGAACGCCCGGATGTGGATCAGATCTATATGAACGCGATCCAGCTGATGAAAGGTCGTGGAGGTTGGCCACTGAATGTTATTGCCTTACCTGATGGTCGACCTGTTTGGGCAGAGACCTATGTAGCCAAGGAAGAATGGAAGCGTGCCTTGTCACAAATTCAAACTTTGTATGAAGACAGTCCGGAACGTTTAGTGGATTATGCCGCACGATTGGAAGCAGGTATTAAATCCTTAGATCTGGTACAGATCAATCGGGATGAGGTGGATTTTTCTGCACTCAAGACAGACAGTATAGTCACCGCTTGGAGCAGTCGTTTTGATGAGAAGGACGGAGGAATCGCTCAAGCGCCTAAATTCATGATGCCCAACAACTATCATTTCCTCTTGCGTTATGCAGTTGAAACTGAAGACCAGGAGCTCTTAGAGTTTGTAAAGCTCACGCTTAAAAAGATGGCCTTTGGTGGTGTTTATGATCAGGTCGGAGGCGGTTTTGCCCGTTATTCTACAGACATGCGCTGGCACATTCCGCATTTTGAGAAAATGCTCTATGACAATGGGCAATTGGTCAGCTTGTATAGCGACGCTTATTTGGTGGATCCGAATCCACTCTACAAGGACATTGTCTATGAGACCTTGAATTATATTGAGGAAGAAATGACCCATGAATCGGGAGCTTTTTATTCCTCCTTAGATGCAGACAGCAAAAGTCCAGATGGTGAATTGATAGAAGGCGCCTATTATGTCTACACGGAGGCCGAGATCGATTCGCTAATCACAGATCGCCCTGAATTATTCAAATCCTATTACAACATTAACGATTACGGCAAATGGGAAGAAGAAAGTTCTTATGTGTTGATTCGTCAAGAAACGGATGAAGAATTCACAGCGGCTAACAATATAAGTCAAGCAGAACTCAATGGCCTGAAATCTCTGTGGAAAGAAAAACTCGGAGTCTATAGAGATACGCGTCCAAGACCCGGTTTGGATGATAAGAGCCTCACCTCTTGGAACGGGCTCATGCTCAAAGGTTATCTAGATGCCTACCGAGTTTTTAGAGAACCTAACTTTTTGAGAGCAGCTACTAAGAATGCCAACTTCATCAAAGACCAACAATTGAAATCAGATGGCGGTCTTTGGCACAGTTATAAGGACGGCAAGAGTACCATTAACGGTTATCTGGAAGATTACGCAGCGGTAATTGACGGATTTATTGCCATGTATGAGATCACCTTTGATCAGCAGTGGTTGGATCTTTCCAAGCAACTTATGAAATATGCCCAAACGCATTTTGGGTATACAGATTCCCGCTTGTTTTATTTTACTTCTGATGAAGACGCTCAGTTGGTGAGCAGAAGCATTGAATATCGAGACAATGTGATCCCTGCCTCCAATTCTATTATGGCGCATAATCTATTAAGATTAGGACATTATTTTGACCAAACCGATTGGATCAAAGACGCTCAAACGATGTTGCACAATGTGCTGCCAGAAGTAGCGGCTTACCCAAGTAGTTTTAGTAATTGGCTGCAATTGGGGCGCAACTTTCAAAATGAATTTTACGAACTCGTAGTGGTTGGTCCAGAGGCAGAAGCTGTTTTAGCAGAGATCAACAAAACCTATATTCCAAACAAAATGATCGCGGCAAGCAGTAGCAGTAGTGATGCTCCGCTATTGAAAAATCGTTTTATTGAGGGCGAGACTTTTGTCTATGTCTGCGTAAACAATACCTGTAAGTTACCGGTAAGAACTGCGGAAGAAGCCCTACCGCTGATGGGCTACTAACCCGGCTGGAAGGCTTTGAGATAATCGGGTTCAAAGTAAGCCAGATCTGCGAAATCTCCTGCTTCATATTTGGCTTGCGCTAGAGCAATCAATTCCTTGGCAGAAGGCAATTTCTCATTGACGAATCGTGCGTTTTCATGAGTGCAAACCTCTGAGAATTTCTCATTGGCCGTGCCGATGAATGTTACCGGACCTTTACTTAAATAATCAGAAAAACTTTCGGCGTCTAAGATTTGTGGTTGCATGGGAACCAACTCTTGATGGCTATGGTCATAAACTGCCGTATAAGCTTCCATACGGCGCGCATCCAACATAGGAATCAAATACCCTTGATCTGCACTTAATTGGCGAACCAAGCTCTCTAAAGTACCTACAGTAATTAAAGGAATGTCTAAGGCAAAGCACAAGCCTTTTGCAGCGGAAACTCCAATTCTGAGGCCCGTATACGACCCGGGGCCTGCGCTCACGGCTATAGCGTCTAGATCATTCTGAGTGAGACCTGCTTCTTTTAGGATCTCATCAATATAAACGTGCAATTTCTCTCCATGGGAATACTTGGAACCGTAGTCTTCTTTGACCAATACCTCACCCTTGGAATCGACAACAGCCACCGAACAATTCGTGGTGGCTGTTTCTAATGCCAGTATTACTGCCATAGTATTTTATTCTTCGCTATCTGGTTCTGCAGAGAAGTCTGATTCTTCTTTGATCGCATCACCACATTTGAGCAATTTAGTTACTGTATTATACGGACCAGTTACTACTACGTCACCTTCTTGCAGACCAGAAATGATCTCAATGTTCGAATCGTCTTGAATTCCAGTTTCTACCACACGCAACTTGGCTTCTTCACCAGACTTGACGTAAACAGTTTCAAACTTCTCTTGGTCTCCAGACTGCGTAGTACGCGCTACTGGACCACGAGTACAGGTAGTATCAGTCTTCACTACAATAGCACTGATCGGCACACCGATGGCTTTTTCACGCTTGTTGGTAATGATATCTACTGTGGCGGTCATCCCAGGACGGAAAGGTGAAAAGAACTCAGGCTTGCCTTCTAAAAGATCTTGATAAGAACTCGGAAGGATACGCACCTTAACTTTAAAGTTAGTCACCTGATCTGCAGTCAAAGTACTTTCTGCAGAGTTTGCGATCTCTGTAACGATCCCCTTGAACTCACGCTTTAAATAAGCGTCTACCTCAACTATGGTAGAATCTCCAAGAGACACCTTTACGATATCGTTCTCATTCACGTCTACCTCAACTTCCATATTGGAAAGATCAGCCACACGCAAGATCTCTGTACCTGCCATTTGAGCGGTACCTACTACGCGTTCTCCCAGTTCGGCGTCCAATTTAGAAATGGTTCCATCCATAGGAGCATATATAGTGGTTCTGCCCAAGTTGTCACGACTCTGCTTTACAGAGGCCGCAGCACTTTGTACGTTATAGAAAGCCGATTGCTTGTTGGCTTGAGCCACCTCATATTCCTGTACGGAACGGTCCCAATCTTGCTTAGAGATCACTCCCTTTTCAAAGAGTGATTTGTTTCTGTTATAGTTCAACTCAGCATTTTTAAGGCTCGCTTCTGCCTGTGCTAAATTGGCACGAACACTCTGCAAACTCGCTTGAGTTTGGTTCAAAGCCGCTTGAATCAAGTCTGGATTGATGCGAAGTAACAAATCGCCTTTATTGACTTGTTGACCTTCTTTCACCAAAAGCTCGATAATCTCACCAGATACTTCAGAAGAGATCATTACCTCTACTTCCGGTTGGATCTTTCCAGTGGCTGCCACCGTTTCTACGATGTCAATAGGTTCAATTTCGGTGAGTTCTACCTTGCGGTAATCGCCATCACCACCAATGGTACCTGATTTGCGTAGCATTATCAAAGCGACTAGTCCAAGGACTAAGACGGCAACAATGATGATTAGTGTTCTTTTACTCATGGTTTAGAATTTTAGCTCTGTAGCCGGGATTCCGAAGTAAAGTTCCAGAACCTTCAGCCTAAAAATATAATCGTATTTAGAGCGGTTGACCTCAATCTGCGCGTTGTCATAACGCAACTTGGATTGACTAAAGTCAAACGCATTGGTAATACCTACATCGTAGCGATCCTTAGCGTATTGATACGCCAATTCCTGCGATTCCAAAGCAACGATAGCTGCTTCATATGCTTTCTTAGAACCTTCTGCATCAACATAAGCCTGATATACATTAGACTCAAGGTCGAGTTTGGCTTGCTCTAACAAGAACTCTTGACGCTTCAAATTCACTTTACGGCGCTTTACGTTGTTACGCGTAGAAAAGCCGTTAAAGATAGGTACATTCATCTGTAAACCGTATGAAATACCATCATTTAAGTACAATTGATCTACAAAGGAACGCGGAGGCAATTCCTGCAGAATTGTATTAGGAACAATTGCAGATACCGTTTGCCCGGTCTCATTTACAAATCCGATTTCTTGCACGCTGGTAGGATCGTTTGGATCTACCACACGAGAGAACTGAGATAGGTCAGACTCACGAGTGTTGTAGTTAAAGAAAGCGTTGATCGTTGGATAATAGTTACTTCTAGCAATCTGTAGATCTTTTTGTGCTAGATCAACATTAGCTTGAGCGATTTTCACCTCACTACGATTCTCCGTAGCTGCTTGGAAGATCTCAGAAGCGGTTTTTTCAATGATACCTTCATCAACAAGGTTATAACCTTCGTCTTCAATATCAAAGCTGGCATAATCATCTAAAAGCAATAGCTGCGCTAAACTGATCAAAGAGATCTTTACTGCGTTCTCCGCCACTACAATATTTTGCAATTCTGTTGCATTGGTGGCCTGAATCTCCAAAAGATCTCCTTTAGGAAGAATACCTCCGTCTACCAATTCTTGCGTTTGTGCAATGGATTGTTGCGTTACTAGATTCTGAGCTTTCAAAGCGTTTACGTTTGCCTTGTTCAATAGAATCTGCAAATAGCTATTGGCAACCAATAAGGAAATGTCATCTTTCATTCGAGACAGTCCGTAATCTGCTGCAAGTTTAGCGATCTTAGCACGTTGCATGGTGCGCAGGTTTTGCAAACCAGCAAACACACGAACTCCGGCGTTAACTCCCAAAGAGAAGTTTCGCGAAGTTTGGGTCTCCAAGATCCCTGTAGTAATATTTTGAGAAAGACCTGTGTTCCAGAAGTTGGAAGCACTACCGTTTAAAGTCGGTAAATAGTTTCCAAAAGCGTCAACTTTATCAATTGCCGCATTCTCAATATCGAGCATACTTTGCTTGATGGAAATGTTGTTTTCCAAAGCATAGGTTACACATTCTTTTAACGTCCATTTTTTCTGACCAAAGGCCAAAGTGCTTACAAAAAGCGAAAGGAACAGGACAACAAGCTGCTTCATAATCAGTGTTAATTGTTGAATAAGTCTATGGATAGTCAAATGTGTTACACAAAGGTAACGAAATTAGCGGCCGCCAAACTGAGCAACCGGCTTGAGTTGATTCCAAACTTTGATTTTATCTTCTTTTGTAATTCCAGATTTTACCTCTACTTGGATGCCATCACTAACGCCCAATTCCAGGTCTCTACGCTCAAATTGTTGATCACCTACCTCTATCTCAACAAAAGGAAGTTGGGTCTTAGGATCGTATTGAACCAGAGCTTCTTTAACAGCCATAACGCTGTCTGCTCGCGCAAGAATAATGGAGGCATTGGCACTTAAGCCTGCTCTGATAAAGGTAGAGTCTATCTTAGCTAAAGTTCCTTTGATCTCAAACTGAATGGCTCCATTCTCTGCAACTCCCTTAGGAGCGATATAATCCAATACCGCATCAAAAGTGGCGTTCTCAATAGCTCCTACAGTGATCTCCAACGGAAGATCTTCTTTGATCTTTCCAACTTCACTTTCATCTACCTTTCCTTCAAAGATCATTTTCTCTACATCGGCAAGGGTAGCAATAGTAGTACCGTCGTTGAAGTTGTTGGCTTCAATAACCTGGTTTCCTGTTTTGACAGGTACGTCCAATACCATTCCAGAAACCGTCGCGCGGATCTCTGTATTGGCTGCCGTACCTAAACCAGCTGTTGTACCGGTTTTGATGATGTCAAAATTCTGACGGGCTGCATTGACGTTCACTTGTTCAGCGCGGTAACGCTGTTCTGCTTGGTTGTAGGTAATTTGCGCATTGTCAAACTCGTTTGCAGAGATCACCCCTTTGTCAAAAAGACTTTTTTGACGATCGTAGATGTTCTTTTGGTTCTCAAAGGCCAATCGCGCAGCGTCTAATTGAGTTTGCGCAGAGCGAATGCTGTTTTGAGCCGAGTTCAATGCAGAAACGTTAGGAACAACTTTTACCTTGGCGATTAGGTCTCCAGCGGCAACAAAGTCTCCAGCTTCTACAAAGATTTCATCAATGATTCCAGAAATGTTTGGTTTGATGAGTACTTCCTCTTTGGGAACAATGCTCCCCGTGGCCACAGTTTTCTTTACAATACTCGATGTAGTGGCTTGTTCGGTCTGATATACTACTGGATCTTCTTTATCCTTTAAATAGATATAGCGGATCCCAAATATAAATCCGACCAATATCAGACTGAGTACTACGATGGTTCCTTTTCGTTTCATGATTTTTGAATTATTGTCTTGGTATTACGGTTATTCAATGCGCAAAGCATCTACTGGTTTCATTTGAGTGGCGCGTGTTGCTGGGATCAATCCGGCTAAGAGCCCAGAAATGATTAAAATGCTCAACGCGATTATAATTACGCCGATCCCTACACTAGGGTTGGCAAAGTTTTCTACAGGACCTACACTGTCTAGGACGGTGTTCATGATCCAAATGATTCCGGAGGCAAAGGAAATGCCCACCATTCCGGAGATGATAGTCAGTACTAAGGATTCCTGAAGCACCTGAGAACGAATGTTCCAAGGAGAAGCTCCTAGAGCCCGTCTGACGCCAATTTCTTTGGTGCGCTCTTTTACTACAATGAGCATAATGTTACTGATCCCAATGACTCCGGAGAGCAACACTAAAGCGCCAACAAAATAACCTACTACTGTGAGGATGCCGAACAAACCTGTGATCTTAGCGAACTCTTCCGCCAAGTCAAAATGCCCGATTGCACGTTTATCATCTGGGTGTACCGTTCGCAGCTCACGCATCATAGTCATAATACGTGGCTTGACACTGGTGATACTTACATCATCATGAGCAGTGATGGCCATCCAACCCACATTATCAGCTCTGTTAAAGGCTTGAGAGAAGGTGGTAAATGGCACATAAATGGTATTGGCCTCTTGTTCGTTATCTCCTTGCGAATTGGCATTCTTAAAGGTTCCTACCACTAAGAAGTTAATGCCGTTAATTTTTATATAGCTTCCAATGACTTCCTCGCCTTTATCATAAAGGGAACGGATCACGTCTTGACCAATTACCGCAATTTTACGTTTGGTCTCAATGTCTGAATAACTCAGAAAACGCCCTTCCATGATATCCAAGGGCTGTTGATTGATGAACTCCGGATAGTCTCCGTAGATATCAAAAGCACCCGTCTTTTCATTGCGGGTTACGTTGTTGGATCCTCTAAAACCACCCAATTGGTTACGCGGAGAGACATATTTAAGCTCTGGAATATTGTCTTTAAGGGCTTGAACATCACTCAGCTTAAAGTTGAAGAATCTGCCCTTAGGCAATCCTTTGTACGGCATGGAAGTTCCTTGAGACCACATAAAGATGGAATTGGTCGCAAAGTTTCCAAAGTCCGCTTGCACTCCATTCTTAAGTCCATTGGTCAATGCGAGCAACAGTACTAAGATGAAGATCCCCCAAAACACTCCAAAGGCAGTCAGGAAGGTTCTGAATCTATTGGCATTTAAAGCCTCTAATATTTCGTTCCAACGATCTCTGTTAAACATCTTATTCGTCTCTTAAGGCTTCTATGGGTTTGATATTGGCAGCGCGTCGGGCAGGAATGAATCCAGCTAAAGCACCTGCAGCGATCAACACAAAAACAGTGGTAATCGAGGTATTGAAATCTACTTGTGGGGACTTGATAAAGTCGGTCTCCGCATATGGAGCAACCAATTCTAAAAGGCCAACTCCGGCAAACAATCCGATGAATCCAGCGATAGCAGTAATGAAGATCGCTTCTTGCATGATCATTCCAATAATGGATCCAGGCAAAGCGCCAATGGCTTTACGAATACCAATTTCTTTAGTGCGTTCCTTAACTACAATGAGCATAATATTGCTTACTCCCACTACTCCAGCAATGATAGTTCCAATTCCGATGAACCAGAATACGGCTCTAATAGTATCAATAAGACCGTAGATCTTTTTGGCTTCTTCTAAAGTGTTGAATACGCGAACAGCGCTTCGGTCGTCTGGCGCTACGGTGTGTCTGGCCTTTAGGTCAGATTCTAAGCTTTCTGCCATGGCTGTTGAAAGCGCCACAGCTTCATCAAAGTTCTCAGACATCTTGACGGTATATGCAATGGAACGCAAACGGTCTCCAGCATTGAAAACTCCTTGCGCAGTGGTCACTGGAATAAACACGCGATTTTCCTCGCGGCTTCCTCCTGGATCCGAAAAGACTCCTACTACTAAAAAGTTGATACCAAAGATCTTGATCTGCTTCCCAACGGCATCTTCTCCTTTAAAGAGGTCGAGTTGGATCTGATTTCCGATAACGGCAATCTTGGCTACTTGATCCAAATCGCTTTTATTGATGAATCTCCCGTTAACCATAGTTTCATTTTCAATGAACTGCTGATCCGGATCTGATCCTTCAATACGGTAGTTTCCTGATTCTTTACCGTAGGTTACTTGCCCACCCCAAAGAGAGTACAGGGAAGTTCGGTATTCTATCTGTTCTTCGTATTTCTGATTGAGACTTTGATAATCTTCATTGCGCAATTGCACATAACGCCCTGGGTTGAGGCCTTTGTGTTCTTTAGAAGTTACACCAGTCCATATGGAAATACGATTGGTAGCATCTTCTTCAAAAGCTTCGCGAACTCCATTAGAGATACCCGAATTGAATCCCAGCAGAATTACCAAAATAAAGATCCCAGAGGCTACTGAAAGCCCCGTGAGGAAGGTTCGCAATTTATTCTTGCGAATGGTTTCAAATATTTCTTCCCAGCGTTCTAGATTAAACATGAGCTGGAGTTTTGGCGCGTACCTGTTCTACTACTTTATCGTCGAGGATCTTTCCATCTTTTAGATGCACAATACGCTTACACATATGGGCGATATCATCTTCGTGAGTCACCACCAATATCGTTTTACCTTCATCATTAATGGCTTGAATAAGCTCCATAACCTCATAAGAAGTCTTAGTATCAAGAGCTCCAGTAGGCTCATCTGCTAAGAGCACTTTTGGATCACTAGCCAAAGCTCTTGCAATAGCGACACGCTGTTTTTGCCCACCACTGAGTTCGCTTGGTAAGTGTGATGCCCAGTTGGCCAAACCTACTTTTTCTAAATAGTGCATAGCCTTTTCCATACGCACGGAACGCTTCACTCCTTGATAATACAAGGGCATAGCCACGTTATCTAGTGCGCTCTTATAGGTGATCAGGTTAAAACTTTGAAAAATGAATCCGAGGAATTCATTGCGATAGCGAGCAGCCACCTTTTCATTGAGGTTTCTGATGGGAACATTGTCCAGGGTATAGGAGCCTAGATCAGCCTCATCGAGCATACCCAAAATGTTCAAGAAAGTAGACTTTCCAGAACCTGAGGAACCCATTATGGCGATCATCTCGCCTTCTTTCGCTTCGAAATTGATGCCTTTAAGCACATGCAAGGAGTTACTCCCCATGTGATAGGACTTATGCAGATCATTGATGGCTATCATAGCAATGCACCTTAAGGTGTTGATTAATGAAGCCGTCTTGTTGTTGGTTACTTGACGGTCTTGGTAAATAGACCGCTAAATAAGAGATTTGTTACAGGGGAGAATATTAAGGTCTTGTTAATTTTTAGCCTCTAGTCTTTTTCTTCGGCTGCGATAGATCACATAACCCAATCCACCCATCAATATATAAGGTATGGCCATTAGGTAAACAATTCCGTTATTGATCCCACGAGCTGCACTTTGAGTTTCTTCACTTTCCAATACGGCACGACACATGGCACACTGCGCATCTACATCCGCAGAAAAAAGGAGCATCACTACCAATAAGAGAATCAATTTTCGCATTAGGCTGGATAATAAGGAGAGATCATAAAATAAACAATAACACCCGTAACCGCTACATACAACCAGATCGGGAAAGTGATCTTGGCCAATTTGCGGTGCTTGTCAAACTGCTCGGACAAGGCGCGTACATAGGTGAATAGCACTAAAGGAATAATACCAATAGATAGCGTGATATGACTAATTAGGATAAAGTAGTAGACGTATCGAATCACACCTTCCCCACCGTATTCTGCACTGTCTGAGGTCATGTGATAGGCCACGTACATTACTAAAAAGAGCGCAGACAAAGCTATTGCAGTCTTCATGAGCGTCTCATGTGCCTTTCTGTTTCCGTTTTTGATTTGGATTACCGCCAGGATAAGTACTACCGCAGTGATGCCGTTTATTCCTGCGTAGATCGGAGGCAAGAATCCAAGACGTTCCACTCCAGGAATTCTAATCCCGAAGAGCACAGCAACGGCCAAAGGAATGGCAATTGAAAGTGCCCAGATTAATTTTTTATACTTCAGTTCTGCGTTTGGGGAGGTGCTCATTGGTCTAATAGTTGTTTAATATCGTCTTTGAGCAATTGAATTTGCTCCAAGTCCGTTCCGTTATAATATACAATTGGGTTGCCGTATTCATCAATGCGAGAGCGGATATTCCCGTCTTGATCAATTAGCGCAAAAAAGCCGGAGTGCTCAAAGCCACCCGCGGCAGTATCGCCCTCATTGACATAGAGATTAAAGCCATTGTTGGCCAATTTGTGGATGGCTAATTTATCACCCGTCATTAAATGCCAATTGGGATTGGTAATTCCATAGTTTTCGGCATAGGTTTGTAAAACTTCTGGGGTATCATAAGTTGGGTCAATACTAAAGGAGGCTACTCCAAAATTCGGATTACCAAAAAACTCATCCTGAAGCTTCACCATATTTCGGCTCATTACAGGACAAATCGTGGGACAAGTCGTAAAGAAAAAATCCACCACATAAACCTTGCCTTGATAGTTGGCATTGGTAATGGTCTCACCGCGTTGGTTGGTAAACTCAAAGGCAGGTACGGGACCAATAGTTGCAAGTTCTTGTTGATTCACACTCCCGACAATTTTAGGCACAGCCCAAATTCCGAAGATTAGAATAATAAAAGAGATTCCTATATAGGAGTAGGATTTATTCATAGCTTAAAGCTGCTTGCGCTTGTATTTGTCGTTCTTTTTAAGGGCTCGGCGATACTCTGCCAAGATCACTTGGATGTCGTCATCCATCTTGTCGTCGAGTTCTGCTACATTACTGGCATTGTATCCGTACAGTGTGCCTACGTCCTCATCGTCATCTCTGCCGCGCAAACGCTTATCCTTATCCAGAATATAAACATAGTCTGAGCCAAGATCATCATCTAACTTATGCGGAGAGCCGAGCTCTGCTTTGAGCTTGCGAATCTGCTGATCTGATAAGACCACAAACTGCCACTTTTCTGTTTCCTTGATCTTGCTGAGCTTTTCTTCCAGATCTGGAATAGTGCCTTCTGCTCCTTCCGGGATCAACCACACAAATTGGAGGTCATAGAATTCGGAATACGGCGTATAGATCTTATGGGCCAGATTGAACACATGCCCATAACGACTCTTGGCATCTTTGCCCAAGAATCCCATGATGGTAATATTACTATCAAAAACGATGGAGTCTCCACGCAGACTTTTAGTGCCTTCTGGCAGTTCTGAAACAGGCTCTCCCAAGGTGGGAAGCATGGAGAAGTTGTGATCCGCCGCTGCAAAGAACATATAGGCAACTAGCGGCAAAATGAACAAAAATCCTAAAACAAAAAACTTCTTCATATCCAGCAAAATAAAGAAGTGATTGAGACTTTTCTAAGGAGATCGTTAAACACGGATTATCGGTGCTACGGTGTTGTAAAAAGACAAGGAGCTAATGCAAAAAAAAACGAGCTTAACCTATGATTAAAAGTCTAAAGCACTTTCGGATTACAAAAATACAAAAAAGCCTCGCTAATAGCGAGGCTCAGAGTCGTTAATTCAACTGTTAAAAGTTGAATTTGATGTGGTTATTCTTGTAGACTTCGTAGATGTAATCTCCTTCAAGAAGTACGATCAAAACCAAGTAACAGATCAAGAATACAGCTGTCCAAACAACCGCGCGTCTCAAACCTTTGGTCTCGTCACGCATGTGCATGAAGTCCCAAGTAATATAGTATGCTTTAAAAAGTGTCAAGATGATGAAGATCCAGTTAAGATACTTCATGGCTAAAAAGCGTCCTTCTACCAAGAAGGCCGGTTTGTAGATACCCAAGGCAACTTCGATTATTGTAACAATAGAAAGTACAATGAATACACCCCAGATCTTGGAAACGTTGGACTTGAATTTAAGTAGTCCTCTGAATATCTCTAATTTATGCTCGTGTCCCATAATGCTTTATAATCGAATTTATACCAGATAGAAGAAGGTAAATACAAATACCCAAACTAAATCTACAAAGTGCCAGTAAAGACCCACTTTCTCAACCATTTCATAGTGGCCTCGTCGCTCGTAAGTTCCGATGATCACATTGAAGAAGATGATGATGTTAATGACTACTCCTGAGAATACGTGGAATCCGTGGAATCCAGTAATGAAGAAGAAGAAATCAGCAAAGAGCGGTGAACCGTATTCATTACGGATCAGGTTAGCTCCTTCTACGATGAGCTTTCCGTCACTGTTGAGTTTGGCAATAGATTCCTCGCGGCTCAAAACAGTCTTTTCACCGTCTTCTGTGAGGTATTGCGTTCTGATTAGCAAATTATCGTTAGCTGCGAAACCAGCTTTAATATCGTCTAAAGTATAAGTAGACAAGGTTTCCTCATCAGTTTCATACCAAATGCCGTTGCTGCGAGTATGTGCTTCACGCTGAGTAGACTCACCAGCAATATCGGCAAGAGCAACACGGTTTCCATCTGTATCTACAAATTGAAGGATACGTCCTCCGTTAGTTTCAACAGCTCCGTAGTCTCCTTTGATGAAGGTTTTCCATTCCCAAGCCTGAGAACCAACGAAGATCAAACCACCAATAATGGTTAAAAACATATAAAGGATAACCTTGATCTTCTTCATTTGGTGACCAGCGTCAACCGCCAATACCATGGTTACCGAAGAAAAGATCAGAATAAACGTCATGAAAGCCACGTAGTACATCGGGAAGTTTCCATGTACAAAAGGAACGTGGGTAAATACTTCATCAGCGATTGGCCAAGAATCGATGAACTTGAATCGTGAGAAGCCGTAAGAGGCCAAAAATCCGGAGAAAGTAAGGGCATCAGAAACGATGAAGAACCACATCATCATTTTCCCATAACTGGCTTTTAGTGGTCGGTTACCACCACCCCAGACTTTCCCTTCAGTACCTGTTTCAACAACAGTTGTTTCCATATAAAGAAGTTGACGTTATGATTGAGGCAAAAATAATCAATTTTCTTATCTAACGAAATATAAAAAGCAAAACAAATAGATCCATAGAAGGTCTACGAAATGCCAGAAAGTACCTGCCAATTCTACCCCTAGCATATTGTCTTTATTATATCGCTGTTTAGAATGCTTATAAATCACTACTCCCAAGGCTATTAAGGCCGCAAAAATGTGCAATAAGTGCACAAAGGCAATCAAAAAGATATAGGTGTAGGTAATGTTGCTGGATTCCCCTGTAAAATAGTAGCCCAGATCATAGGTAATCTGTCTAAATCCGTAATACTGCAGGCTGGCAAAGACCACCCCAAGAATAAAGGTGCTTACTAAGAACAACATGCCTTGACTGCGCTTCTCCTCGCGAATGTTTCGCACGGCGAGCCACATGGTTATACTACTCAAGATGATCACTGGAGTACTTAAAAAGAAGGCATTCGGCATTTGAAAGTCCGCAATCCAATCGTCGCGTTCACTACTTACAATAAAGGCCGATGTAAAAGCCGCAAAACTCATCAATAAGCTGATGATCCCAAACCAGAGCATCATGCGCTTTGCGCGTCTGGCCTTATCCAATTCATACTGTTCTACTTCCGTCATACACTAAGGAATTTATCAACTACGTAAATAATCTGTAATAAGGTGATATAACTCACACTGGTGAGCATTAATCGCTTGGCGGTCTTGGCGTCTTGTTTGCGATACAGTTTTACGGCAGCGATCAAAAACCACACCCCCAATAAACCAATGATCACTGCTGCCACTAGGCTCACTTTGAACATTCCCGTGATTCCCAAGGCGGGAATCAAAGAACAAAGTACCGTCCAAAGCGTGTATAACACTACTTGTGTTGCAGTTCCTTTATCGCGTTTTCCATTAGGCAGCATATTGAATCCGCCTTTTTTATAATCTTCATAGAGGAACCAACCTATGGCCCAAAAGTGTGGGAACTGCCAAAAGAACTGGATCATAAATAAAGTCCCGGCCTCAATTCCGAATTCGTTTGTAGCGGCAACCCACCCCAACATGAATGGTATAGCACCTGGGAAGGCACCGACAAATACTGAAAGTGGCGTTTTGGTCTTTAAAGGCGTATACAAACTCACATACATAAAGATGGAGATAGCGCCAAAAAGAGCAGTTTTAGGGTTGATCACATAAAGCGTCCCGATTCCCAAAATGGTAAATAATGTGGCAATAATAAAAGCCGTTTGCACGCTCATGCGGCCAGCGGGAATCGGCCTGTTTTTGGTGCGATCCATCAAAGAGTCTAGATCTCGCTCAATGATCTGGTTGTAAGCATTGGAAGCTCCAACCATGAAATAGCCTCCTAAAGCGAGCATCAACAATACCTTGAAATCAATAGAAGGTGCTCCTAACAGATAACCCGCTATGGATGAAAACACCACAGAAACCGAGAGCCTCACCTTGGTGATCTCGGCAAAATCGCGCAAGAGCGATGTTTTTTGTATGGTAACTTCTTGTGGCTCCAAAACCGATTGCATTCCGCTTTATTTTGCTCGTGCAAAGATACTCCATAAACTGCTGCCAGCCAATGCATGCTGAAAGGAAATTCCATTTTAACAGACTACCTCCAATGTTGCGTATCTTTAATGCAAAATCAAAAAATATGAAAACACCCATCCATCACTATTTATTCGGAATATTTTTAACTCTAAGTACCTTGAGTTTTGGTCAAGACATGGCCGATGTCACGATCCAAACAATACCGGTCAATGGCCCTGTTTATATATTAGAAGGTCGTGGTGGAAATATTGGGGTTTCTGTAGGAGCCGATGGTGTTTTTGTTATTGACGATCAGTTTGCGCCCTTATCAGAAAAAATCTTGGCTGCAATCAAAATGCTTAGTGATGGACCCTTACAATATGTAGCCAACACACACTACCATGGAGATCATTCTGGCGGAAATGTGAATATGCAAAAGGCTGGCGCGACAATCGTCGCGCATAAAAACGTTCGAAAGCGCCTGGAACAACCGGATAGAAATGGGAACGATAGACCTCAAGAAGCCTTACCGGTAATTACCTATAAAACACAGATGTCTATTTATATCAATGGCGAAGAAGTAGTGATCCTTCACGTGGGCAATGCGCATACTGACGGGGATTCCCTACTCTACTTTACGCAAAGCAATGTTTTGCATACGGGCGATACTTTTTTCAATGGACGTTATCCGTATATCGATCTGAATTCGGGCGGATCTGTTGAGGGTTATCTCGCAGCAGTAAAACGCGGCATGATGCTGGTCGATGAAGATACCAAGATCATCCCGGGTCACGGCCCATTAGCCTCCCGGGCAGACTATATGGCCTTTATGAAAATGCTGGAAGGATTGAAAGAGAATGCCCTTAGAGCCATTAATGCCGGAATGAGTTTTGAAGAATTTGTGGCCGATGAAAGCATCACGGCCGAATACGATGCTCAAGGCTTTGGAAGTGGATTCATCAATCCAAAACGCATGCGCGAGACACTTTATAAAAGCCTGAAAAAACAGCCTTAGAAGTCGAAGTACCAATTGCAGAGATCTGTGCGGATGCCGAGATTGAACCAAGTTGAACTGGAGGCAAACTCAGTAGCCGTATCCACATCTGGCGTGAAATCTCTAAACAAAAGTGAGGCATAGACCTTTAGGTTTGTAGCCGGATTGATCAAATAACCTCCTTGAAACTCTCCAATAAAGACTGAGGTGGTATTACCCTGACCAATCTCAATACCGGTATCAAAGGGACGGTCGCCTTCATCACGGTAAATACCGCCTCCATAATAAAAGGAGTCTTCAGCAGTATTGAAATCAAAACCGCGTTCTCCAAAGGTCAACTTAGCCGATCCAAACCAACGCCCGTTAAAATAACGCGCAATCAAGATCCCTTCTCTAAAATTAGCACCCCAAAGGTGAGCCATAGGTTGGTTTTGGTGCCCGTAGTTGAGCACAATCGTATTGTGTGAATAGGTATAAGGACGTACCTGATTGTATTCTGCCTGCAGATAAAGATTCTTCACCCCAAAGGCGTTGTAATATTTGGCTCCTATTTGGAAACCAAGTTTATTCTTCCAGCTTTGATCGCCTCCGAATACATCTCCAGAAGAGAATTCATCAATAACCACTTGACTGTAAGCGTTGATCTGATCGGAGAATTTGTACTTCCCGCTCAAACCTATAATGGCGTTTCCTCCGCGGGAACCGGTAGTGAACTCAATGGCTCTGTAAAAGATCACCGGATTCAAATAGTTGAGATCAAAGCCACGGTCGTTATCATTTTCCCACATTACAGCTTCAAACAAACCAATATTCAAACGTTTGGTCACATTGATACTCAAATAGTGGTTGGCCATGTATTTAGTTCTGAAGGAACCGTCTAAGGTCACCTCAGAACGCACATCGCGAAGTGACATCCAGGTATTGGTGTATTTGAGCTTCCAGAAATTGGTATTCAAGCGCAAATAAGGATAAGGAGAAGCGTTGTCACTCAGCAATAAAGAGCGGTATCCGTCTCCAATGAAATTCTTACCATGCCCCAATTGAATGTTGAAATGCTGGCTCGGGGCATAAGACAAATAACCCTCAGCCACGGGATAGTCATAAGAATCTGTTCTAAATGGTTCGGCAATATTACGCCCGGGAATAATGGCAGGGTTTCCACCGTCAGGACGGAGCGACTCCGCATATCGATTAAAATAACCTGCAAAGCGCCCTTGACTTTCATAAACAGCTGCAAAGAAGTTCAGCTTTTTACCCAATCCACCTTGAAAATAAACCAAACGGGTATTGTTATAGGTATCCACGCCGTCTCCCCGACCTACTTGAAGATCAACTCCAGGGTCAATGGTAAACCAATAGTCTTCTCCCTTTACAATTCCCATATGCTCGTTCCACCATTTTCTACCCAACCACGAGGACTTCTTTTTGAGTAGCTTCTGATTGGCAGCCTCGAAATTGTAGTATTTATTCACCTCCTCATACACATAAGGTTTTTGAGCGGTGTGGTTGTTTATGCCGACTTGATTCATGGCTGGATCAAACATGGCGTAATTCTGATGGGAAAGCGGAATGTTCAGCTGACTGGTGTACTCTTCATTTTGATAAGGAAAGCTTTTGATATCCTCATATTCCGTATTGAACTGATCTTGAACCACGACTAAACTGGTATTGTCTGAATCTGCAGTGCCTGTATTTGCCGTAGCCGTTGTGGTCTGTGTGATCTGCGGAGCTTGTAAAGGAAGGTTTACACTAAACTGGAATTGGACGTAAGTGGGTTTAGCGTTATAGGTAGCCGGTTCAATTTTTGGCAATTCACCAAAGACCCGTTTTACCTCGTCCTTCAATTCCTGATAGACCGCCTCAGTATACAAAACCTTGAACTCACCTTCTGCGGTGACTTCTAAAAGAGAAACCATTACTCCTGTGTAATTCTCCTCACCAACAATATCTGGTGTTTTGAAATTCTCGTAAAAAAATTGTTGGAGCGTAGCATTAAAACATTCCGCCAATGCAGCACCACTTTGTCCTTCACAAGACTCAAAGACCGGATACTTTTCAATATCTGATAGCGCTTCTTGCGCCTTTAGGGAATACGTAGTTAACAGTAGTAAAACGAGGAGAGAGCGCAGCGGTAATTTCATAAAACGTAGATAGGCTTTCGAAAGATACGTTTTTTTGAGAATCCTAAAAGCAGAAATCCCGCCTAGGCGGCGGGACTTCAATTAATCTTGTATTTGAAAGATGATCGGCAGTGAAAAGATCACCGGAACACTTTTGCCTTGATGCATTCCAGGATTCATCTGCGGCAGCTTTTTAATGACTTTAATGGCTTCATCACGTAAGGCATCGTTGGCTGTTCTGACCTTGATATCAGTGACCACACCATCCGGACCAATAGTAAACTGACAAGCAATCCGCACTTTCCCAGAAAGGTTCTCTTCAGCACCGATATCATAATCAAAGCGACGTTGTACAAATTTGTGAGTCATACGCGTAAAGCATTCCAACTGCTCCTCACGATCCGCACCGGCATCACAACCAGGAAAGGTTGGAATTTGCATCACATTGTTGATGTAGATCGGTGTTGGTGGTTCCTCCTTAGGCGGATCTCCTTTAACCAAATTGGCCCCAGGGCTCACCTCTACCACAGGCGGATCCGTACTGATGTTCGGCGTTACGGTGGTGGCCACATCATTTTTGACCACCTTAATAAGGTCTCGGACCTGTTTAGGCGGCTCTACTTTAGCCACAGGTTCTACCTTGGGTTTTACGGTTTCTACGATAAAATCCGTCATAGTAAATACCTCATCGTCCGAATCATCGGTATAGGTGATGGGTATCTCCTTAATTTCAATACGAACTGTTTCGACCACAAAAATGACGAACAGCAAGCTAAAGATCAGACCAAGTTGAAAATTTCGCGTATGGTTCCAACGCAAATTTACCTGGCGTTTTTTTTGGATGGAAGTCAGTTGGTTAGTGTCTGTGTTTTTGGCATTTTGTTTCATGACTACTGACTTTTAGAAACACTGAGCTGAATCGGCTAGTACTTAGCTCAGTATCGATATGTTAAAGTTTTTAACACACAAGATTGATGCCAAAAAAAATCCCGCTGGCAGAGCGGGATCTATTTGGTTGAAACTTTTTAGAAATTAATCCTGTACGGCAAAAAGAATCGGTAGTGAGTACAAAACCCCTACAGCTTTTCCACGCTGCTTTCCTGGGGTCATTTTTGGAAGTCCTTGTACTACTTTGATAGCTTCTTGCTCCAGTCTTGGGTGTGGTGCACGAGCACGCACGTTTACAACGTTTCCGTTGCGGTCAATCTTAAACTGTACTGCGATACGCTGACGTCCTGAAAGACCAAGTTCTCCTGCCAGTTCGGTATCGAACTTCTTGTTTACAAACTTGCTGATCTTTTCAGACATACATTTTTTCTTCGCATCGTTGTTTCCAGCGTTTTCACAACCTGGATAAATTGGTACGTTTTCAATTACTGCAAAAGGAACGTCTGCGATAACCTCTTCCTCTACTTCTTCGATCTCTTCGATCTCAACGATCTCTTCTTCTTGATCTGTTTCAGTAGATTCAATTACCGTCTCCTCTACGTCTTCTTCATCTTCAACGATGTCGATAACCTCTGGTGCCGGTGGTGGCGGTGGAGGTGGTGGAGGTTGGTTCTGAATTTCAGTTACTGGTACTTCCTCTTCGAATTCTTCGTCGAGTTCCAGTTGATCTAGAGCCAAGGCGTCTTTGTCGTAAGTCTTATACTCTATGGCCTGCCATGCCAGTAAAAGCATTACAATCATTCCGATCTGAAAGAAGTAGATACTTCTTTTACGTAAATCTGCTTTAGGATTTTTCTTCGGTTCCATTGCGTTTCTGAATTAATATGCACGCTAAAATATAGAATTTCTAGCGCAAAAAAAATTAAACTTTGTTATTTAACCCGACTTTTGATCGCAAAAGAAAAATTGCGGTCGCGCCAATGAACATTCCCACCGTATTAGCCACTACATCATAAGGATCAGCACTTCTACTTTGGGTGATCTGTGCCTGTAAAAACTCAATTATCGTACCATAAATTAAAGAGCTCAATACAAGCACCAATAAGAATGGTTTCCAAAAACTCGGCGTACTTCTGCGTAACCAATAGGCTCCCCAGGCCACAGCCAAGCCTGCATAGGCAATAAAATGGGCCAACTTATCTTGGAACGTAAAAACTGGTAAAGGCGGCAGATCGGACCGCTCCATAATAGAGACTGCAGTAAGTAAGGCAGTATATATTAATGCGAGCGCAAGTAAAGTTTTAGGCGCCAACAAGGGCTTTATATCCTGCATCGTCGAGCAATTCTTCAACTTCTGACGTGTCGCTGATCTTCACCTTGATCATCCATCCATCACCATATGGGTCAGAATTCACTGTTTCAGGAGCATCCTCAAGTGATTCATTGAATTCAATGATCTCACCGGAAAGTGGCAAAAACAAATCAGAAACAGTCTTCACGGCTTCTACGGTTCCAAAAACCTCGTCTTTATCTAAGGCTTCATCTACCGTTTCTACTTCTACATAAACAATGTCCCCAAGCTCTCCTTGGGCAAAGTCAGTAATCCCAACGGTGGCTACGTCTCCTTCAATAGAAACCCACTCGTGATCTTTAGTGTACTTGAGATTGGCTGGTATGTTCATTTCAACAATGGTATTATTTGATAGTATTTAGTTTCCAAAATTATAACGCAAGGTCAATCCTGTTCTGATCGTGGTTTGTGGGAAGGCAGTAGAAATTGCGTATTCCGAGAAGGTGTGATCGTAGTAGAACAAGGCTGTCAAATTCTTGCTTAAGGCGTAATCCGCAGTAAACTGCAAACCGTAAATGGTCTGTCCCGCAGTTACTTGGTTGTTTTCAATATCTAAGTAACGAATAATCGTTTTATTGTCGCGAATAGAAGCGTCTAACTTAAAGTTCAAGTCACTCTTAAGGATCTTCTTCTTCCCGCCAAAGTTGGTTCCAATGCGCAAATCCTTGATTCGGTATCCAAGACCAACAATATACTCGGTCCCTTGAATCTCCGTCAATAAGTTGTTTGCAAAACTCAACGATAGCGCGCGATCCGTACGAACCTCAGCCAATACCTTTACGGAGTTCTTCATCTCAAAGTCTAGCTTGATCAGTGGACTGAACTGCTCAGTTAGGTTTACGTTGGATAAGATCAATTCATTCTTGAAGTTACCCGCTTGGTCAACCTCTGTTGGATTGGCCGCGTTGAAATCCAGATTGCTCTGGAACTGGTTTACCGTATATCCTGCGCGATATCCATGTTGGATGGAGAAACGCTTAAAATTCTTTTTGAACCATTTTAGACGCATCAGTCCCGTATACTTAATATCCCAGTTTGGTAAGGGCACATCTCTAAAGAGTCCTTTACGCACATCATTAGCATCTTGCCCAGTGTAAGCTGATAAAAATGCCGGGAGGAGTACCTCTTGATTGTTTCTTCCGAATCCAACCGGGAAGCCTGTAGAAGGATCCGTCGGGAAGTCGTCAGTTCCGTAGAATTCACGTGCCAAACGATTGGCAACAATAAGTCGATTACTTCTAAACTGATCAAAAGTCTGGGAATTGAACTCATCACTGCTTTGGAAAGCCGTGCGGATCAACATGGTTGAAATATTGAAATTACCAAAGCTATTCGGAGTTAGCGAACGGTATAAACCGTCTTCAACGATATAGTTCTCTGCATAGGATTCCGACAGGGTACGGTTACCATTCAAATCAATCTTAAGATCCGGCAAGAACTCAAAGGTCATTTGGTAATCCAATTGATTGTTCTTGGTGGTCGTATACTGCTGGTTGAATTCTGGGAAGATGGTCAACCACCCTTTACGAGCAGCTAGCGCTCGTACATCAGCTTGGCCACCAAATACAAATCCAGTAGTCGGTTTTAAGGTCCCAATGAATCCTATGGACTGCAAATATCCTGGAAGGAAAGTACCGCGATTCTCTTGATAATTGAACTGCGCACGCTTTAATCCCGTGATGATTCCAATCACCGTGTTCAGGGCCTGATCTCCAGCAGACAATCTAGATTTTGGCTTAGCGCCGCCATCAGCATCACCGCCGCCTGCTCCCGGAGGAGCTCCAGCTACTCCACCACCAGCGTTACCAGCTTTTCCTCCTCCATTGCTGAACACAGATGGATTCGCCCCACCTTTGCTATCATCCGCAGAAGGCGCTTGCTTTTTCTTAATACCTAAATAACGGTAGAAGCTCGTAAAGTCAAGCGTTGAGTTAATACGGTGTGTACTGGCATTCTGAATAGAGTTACCTAAGTTGTAGGTGTCTTGAACTCCATCAGAAGTGGTAATGGTAATATTGTCAAAGAGATCCGAACCGTCCTGCCACTGATAGTCTCCAGTATAGGAATAAGTTGCCCTGATGAACTCCAAGAATGGGAACTTATTGAACGGCAAATCGTAATTCAGCTGCAAGGACTGGAAATGTCGGTTGGGTTCCCCAAGGTCAAAGAAGCCATCCCAGACGCCGGCATCGGGAGCGTCAATGAGCCCTCCATCATTCACGAAATTATTGACAAAGTTGTTTCGGCCCGAGTTGAAATTGAAACGCAGTGACTTGGTCAGATTGTAATTCAAAGTAAACTGGAAGTCAAAGGTGTAATTACGTTGATAAAGTACCGGCAACTCAATGTTTCCATCGTCTTGCGCTCCAATAACCTCTCTAAATTTCTGCGAGTTGAACTGTCGCATGAAGTTGGAGTTTACCGTAAGACTGGTCGGTAAATAATTAACGTTCAGATCCTTCAAGAATCTCCAGTATCGGCC
>NZ_JABSPU010000034.1 GCF_013214815.1 Gilvibacter sp. | reverse complement strand
AAAAGGTCTAGCGACGCTCCTTCATCTCTAAAATCTACGCCAACCGCAGCCACAGCTGTGTGGAGTACTCTCTCGGCATCGCCTCGCACCGATTCCACACATATTTTATCCAACCGCTGCTGGCTTGATTTTAACGAGATTCAGTCAAAGTCGCGTTTTTAATGATTGATCATTTTGTCGCGATTCCCGTTGCAACTGAGGTTTTTTGGTTCGATGTCGCAAAATGGTCGCAGAGCGACCTGCGACTCAGAAAAACCAAAGGGTTCGCCGCCTTGGTGGCGAATGCAACTTTATCGCGACTAGATTTTTTGGATACTTTTTCATCGATGGAAAAAGTATCAGAAAAAGGTGCAAGGACTTGTCCTTGAAAATAGTGAACGCTTTTAAATGTCATCTCGATACAACGCCACCTTCGGTGTCGTCACTCGATGACCGTAAGGCTACTTTTTGCCACAATGGGAAAAGTGACTAAAAGAAATAAATAATAAAAAACCCCCGCGCCAATGGCGCGGGGGTTTTATCACAAAAAGTGAATAATATTATTGTTTGATAAACTTAACCGTATTCCCAGAATCTATCTTAAGGAAATACATCCCTGGAGTCAACTCATCAATCTGAATAGGCTGATTGTTGTTGGCAACCCCAGACTTCACTTGCGCTCCAAGCACGTTGTAGATCACAAAATCCTTAGCCTCGCTAAGTCCCGCAAGGGAGATCACATTGTTGGCTGGGTTTGGAAAAGCTTGGATGCCTGCGTTTAGTTCAAAGTCTTGGATAGAAAGAACTCCGGCAGCAAAAGCAATCTCTGCAAAACCGGTTCCGCCACCTCCGTGGTTGCTGGTCACCTCCATACGAATGAAGGAAGCGCTTACAGCAGGAAAAGAGAATACCTCTGGTGCTGCTGGAGCAACTAACACCTCATTAAATGCTGTTGGAGCTCCTGGAATCTCCACATAGGTGACTCCGTCCGTAGAAGAATAAAAGGTTACTCCGTTTACTCCAACGTCAGTAGAAGGTCCTCCGGCGTTTTGGTTCCAAAAGGCCAATCCGTCAATATCAAAAGTTCCTCCCAGATCAAAGTCAATAGTTCCTGCAACTTCTAAAGCCACAAAACTGTTGGTTGGTGTAGTGTCTTCATGCTCTGCCGTCACCGATGGGAAGGAAAACAGCCCCGTCCCGTCATAGGTTCGTGTTAAATCAGTCCCAAAATCAGGGTTGAATGTAGTAGTTGCACTCGTTGGGTTAACGATCTGCCCAAAGGTCAGTCCACAAACAAAAAGTGCAATTAAAGTGTAGAGTTTTTTCATAGGTATTTGATTAACTAGAATTAATAAGTAGATATTCAAAGATAGGGGAATAGCTTGGCGTTTGGTTTAAATATATCTTAAAGTGTCTTTTTATTGGATTCGATGGACACAGTTGCTCCTTAATTGAAGCTTGGTCTGTTTGTTGCGGTGAGTACCGCAAACCAATTTATTTTTCTTCTTTATATGTCCTTTTTCCCATCGCCGCATTACTGAAAGAGCAATGTCCTGTGGACATTGTGATTGAAGTACCACCAAAAAGGTCTAGCGACGCTCCTTCATCTCTTAAATCTACGCCAACCGCAGCCACAGCTGTGTGGAGTACTCTCTCGGCTTCACCTCGCGCCGATTCCACACATCTTTTATCCAACCGCTGCCGGCTTGATTTTTACGAGATTCAGTCGAAGTCGCATTTTATTGATTGGTCATTTTATCGCGATTCCTGTTGCAATTGAGGTTTTCCTGTGTTCAACCCGCCGCCTGCTCAGGTAAAACGAGGTTTGTTCGGTGCGAGTTCGCGCAATAGCTGCGGAGCAGCGCGCGACTCAGAAAAACCGAGAGTTTTAGCACGTCAGTGCTAAATTACCTCCTCAGGTGGCTAGACTTTTTTGCATACTTTTTTTGGCGATGAAAAAAAGTATGAGAAAAGGTGCAAGGACTCGTCCTTGAAAATAGTGATCGATTTTAAATGTCATCTCGATACTATTTCCGCTGCGCGAAAATCACTCGATGTCCGTAAGGTTAAATCCTAGCTTGGTAAGTGTAGAGATCAAAATACCTCCCTTTTTTCGCTAACAACTCATCGTGATCTCCGCGTTCGGCAATGCGGCCGTTTTCTATGACCAGAATCTGATCTGCCTGACGGATGGTACTCAATCGGTGGGCGATCACAAAGGTGGTTCGGTCTTTAACTAAAGCGGCCAAGGATTTTTGAATGAGGGCTTCACTTTCGGTATCCAAGTTGGAAGTAGCCTCATCCAGAATAATCACTTTAGGATCCGCCAAGATGGCTCTGGCAATGGCAATACGTTGGCGCTGTCCGCCGGAAAGCTTTACTCCGCGCTCGCCAATCAAGGTATCCAAACCGTCTTCAAAACGGTCCGTAAATTCATTGACATATGCAGCTTTTACTGCGTCCTGTAGTTGTTCTTCTGAGGCATTCGGTCTTGGGAAAAGAATGTTCTCTCTAATGGTTCCTTCAAAGAGGAAATCGTCCTGTAATACCACCCCCAAATGCTGTCTGTAGCTGTTCAAATTCACTTTGCTAAGATCCTTGCCATCTACCCAAACAGTTCCGCTTTCTGGTGTTAAAAAACTTGCAGCCAAACCAGCAATAGTAGACTTTCCAGAACCGGAACTACCCACCAAGGCCGTCACGCTGCCTTTGGGTGCGTTAAAGTCAATGTCGTGTAGTACAGCCTTGCCTTCCTCATAGGCGAAGTTTACCTTGTCAAAACGCAGTTCGCCTTCAAGAACGTCCAAGCGTTCTGGACGTAGGGCATCATCTTGCTCAGGTTCCATGTTCATAAGCTCTTGCGTACGGTCCAAACCGGCTAAGGCTTCGGTAAGTTGGCTCCCAATATTACTCATCTGAACTATAGGAGCGATCATAAAACCAAGCAGCAAGGTGAATGATAAAAACTCACCCGTGGTCATGGTACCGCCCATCATAAAATATCCGCCTATTCCCATAATTCCTGTAGAAGCTAAACCCAACAGAAAGGTAGAGGAACTGGTCATCAGCGCTGTGGCCGTCAAGCTCTTCTTGACATTTTGAAACAGGCGCTCCACCCCTTCTTCAAAGGATTTGTTCTCCTGGTCTTCTGCATTAAACCCTTTAATCACACGGATCCCTGAAAGGGTCTCTGTCAAACGCCCGGTAACCTCTGCATTGATCACACCGCGTTTTCTAAAGATCGGGCGGATGTACTTAAACGCCTTTAAAGCCACAAAGCCAAAAATGGCTACGGGTATAAATACAAAGGCGGTCATCAGCGCATTCATATTGATCAATAAGACCAAGGAAATAATGGCAGTAAAAGTTCCGCCAACCAATTGCACCAAGCCAGTACCAATTAGATTCCGAACACCTTCCACATCGCTCATGATGCGGCTAACAAGCGCTCCGGACTTTGTATTGTCAAAAAAGCTGATGGGCAAGGAAAGGACCTTTTTCTGCACCTGAGCCCGTAGTTCAGAGATCAGGTATTGCGCCTGAACACTCAAGATTCGCGTGAGTAAAAAGGAGGTGGTTGCTTGTACCACAATAGCTCCAAGAACTATTGCCAAAAGCGTCCAAAGCTGGCTCAGGTCATTACTTGGAACCACTTCATCCAACAGGGTTTTACTCTGCAGCGGAAGCACCAATCCAGCCAATCGACTCAAAACAATCAACACCAAACCAATGAAGACTAAATTCCTTCGTGGCCAAATGATGGTTTTAAATGCCTGTACTATGGTGACCTTTTTGCGCTTATCGCTTTTGATCTTATCGAGTTGCAATGCTTTACTTGCCATATGGGATGTTTTCTACTCTTCAAGTAAGTCAAAAGTCAAGCCCTTTTTTTTCTTTAGACAAATAGTCATGTTTTCTTTTTTCCTTTTTACCCGTCCCTTCAACGTCTGTAATGAGCTAAGATCGGTCTCGTAATCGCGGTGAGTACCGTGCCCCCTTTTATTTTTCTTTTTTTCGATACTTTTTTCTTGACAAAAAAGTATCCAAAAAGTCAAGTCGCTTGAGATGACATTTAGCGTTCTAAAACGCTAAACCCCTCGGTTTTTCTGAGTCGCGCGCTGCTCTGCAGCTATTGCGCGATCTCGCACCAAACAAACCTCAGTTGTCATTGGCAGCGACAACTTTTTTAATGCGACCCCGAACGAAGATTTAGAAAAACAAGCTGGCAGCGCGGGAGAAAAGCTGTGCGGAACAGCAGCGAGGCTCAGCCGAGCGCGAACTCCACACAGCTGTGGCTGAGGACAGCGTAGTTTTTCAAATTGGAGTGAGCGTCGCTAGCGCTTTTTGCTACTTTTTGCCGCGATGGGAAAAAGTAGTTTAAAGAAAACATCAGAAAGAAAAAATAAAAAAGGGATGCAGCACTCGCTGCAAAAATTAAAGACTGATTTTAAATGTTATCTCGATACGATTTCCGCTCCGCGAAAATCACTCGATAACCGTAAGCCAAAAAAGAAAGAGAACAAATTTAAGAGCAAAAGGAGCTGCAGGCTCCCCTGCAACTCCCCGTGCTTACTATAACCAAATACATGAGACTGTATTCTATTACAATTCAAAAGTGAACTTTTTGATTCACAGACGGGTAAAGCCTTATCAAGCTTATCGTTTTTACAAAACTTTACCTCAAATGATCAGAAATCACGACCTTTAATGCATGAGCTTAGAAATTAAATCACGCCTTTGGATAGAAAAAGACGGACAGACCCTCATGGGTAACGGTAGGGTACAGCTTTTAACAGCTATTGAAGCCACTGGATCACTTTCTGCAGCAGCAAAGAGCATCTCGCTTTCCTATAAAAAAGCCTGGCGTTTGTTAGATGAAATGAACGCAACAGCAGCGACACCCTTGGTGATCACTTCTGTTGGGGGAAAAGATGGTGGTGGAGCGCAACTTACAGAAGCCGGTACGCAAATAGTGGCTCAATTCAATCACATCCGCAGTGAGTGTGATAAGCTTTTAGCACAACTCAGCAAACAACTCCCTCCGGCATAAATGACTCCTGTAAACGGCATAATTCTCTGTGGCGGAAACAGCAAGCGCATGGGAGATGACAAAGCTTTTTTGGACTATAAGGGTCAGACCTTTTTAGCGCGAATCATTGCGCAAATGCAGCCGTTTTGTGAGACTGTTTATCTCTGCGGAAACAAACCCAGCTATGCCGAATTTGGCTTGGAAGTCGTTCCCGATCTTATTCCAGACTCCGGAGCTCTTGGAGGATTGTACTCCGTATTGCATCGTTCAGAAACTCCATGGAATTTAGTTTTGAGTTGTGATGCCCCTTTGGTGGATTCAGAGATTATTGAATCTTTATTAAATAGTATCCATCCGCAGCTAAAAGCCATACACGCCCAAACCGCAAAAGACGCGCATCCGTTGGTAGGCTGCTATCACAAAGATTGCCTCCCGAGCTTTGAAAAGGCCATTAAAAACGGGCGTTTAAAGCTGCAACCAGCAGTAAGTACTTGTAACCCAAAGATCTTAGAATATACAGGTGCTCAGGCTTCTAAATTGCGCAACATCAACACTCCAGAAGACTATAAATCCTTGCTAACGCTTGACTCCTAGCGGGATTTCGCCCTTTTGCATATAAAATTTTGCTATCTTCATATCCTACAAGGCTGGAATCGTTCTCTGGTTTTGTAGAATCTGAACTAACTAAACTGCACATGACGGATCTTGACATTGCCAAGCAATGTACGCTACAACACATTAGCGACATTGCCGGAAAGTTGGGCCTCAGCCCCGACGACATTGAACTCTACGGTAAACACAAAGCCAAACTACCACACAGTATTATCAACCCAGAAAAGGCAGCTCAGAGCAAGCTGATCTTGGTAACAGCCATCTCACCCACGCCTGCCGGTGAAGGGAAGACTACCATGTCCATTGGCCTTTCAGAAGGTTTGCATCAAATTGGTAAGAAAGCCATAGTTGTATTGCGCGAACCCAGTTTGGGACCTGTATTTGGGATCAAAGGTGGAGCTACGGGTGGAGGCTATTCTCAGGTTTTACCTATGGAGGACATCAACCTGCATTTTACGGGAGACTTTGCCGCCATTGAAAAGGCACACAACCTTTTGGCAGCCGTTATTGACAACAACATTCAAAGCAAGACCAATTCCTTAGGCATTGACGCGCGTACCGTAGTTTGGAAACGCGTTATGGACATGAATGACCGCTCGCTGCGTAATATCGTGATCGGTTTAGGTGGAACCACTTCTGGGGTTCCAAGACAAACTGGTTTTGACATTACCGCAGCCTCTGAGATCATGGCGATCTTGTGTTTGGCAGCGGATATGGAAGACCTCAAGCGCCGATTGGGGAATATTTTTGTGGGCTACACCTTTAAAAAAGAGCCTATATATGCCAGTGACCTAAAAGTACAAGGTGCCATGGCGGCCCTGCTCAAAGAAGCTGTAAAGCCCAATTTAGTGCAGACCATTGAAGGCAATCCGGCCATCATTCACGGTGGGCCCTTTGCCAATATTGCCCAGGGAACCAACTCCGTTCTGGCCACAAAGATGGGAATGTCTCTCGCTGATTATACAGTGACCGAAGCTGGTTTTGGGGCAGATCTAGGTGCGGAGAAGTTCTTAGACATCAAATGTCAAAGTGCAGGAATCGCTCCAAAGGCAGTGGTGATCACTACTACGATTCGGGCCCTTAAGTATCACGGCGGAGCCGATCTAAAGAATCTGACTGAAGAGAACGTCGATGCTTTAAAGAACGGTTTACCGAACCTTGAAAAACACTTGGAAAACGTGATGCAATTTGGCATTACCCCGATCATTTCTATCAATCGTTTTGTATCAGATAGCGATGCTGAGATTGCTTGCATCAAAGAATTTGCCGCTAACAAGAGCATTCGCGTTTCTTTGGCAGAAGTTTGGGCCAAAGGTGGAAAAGGCGCTATGGATTTGGCGCAACAAGTAGTGGACATCATTGAAGAGAACGAGGCGAATTTTACGCCCATGTACAGTTGGGATATGCCTGTGATGGACAAGATCAAGGCTATTGCAACCAAGATCTACGGTGCAGCCGATGTGGAATACGCGGCCAAGGCCAAAAAGAACCTGCGTACCATAGCCGATTTAGGCCTAGAAGGACTGCCGGTTTGTATTGCCAAAACTCAAAAGTCACTCTCTGACGATCCAAAGCAAATAGGACGACCGAGTGGATTTACCCTCACGGTTCGTGAAATTGAGATCGCCGCTGGCGCTGGCTTTTTGGTGCCGATCACAGGAGATATGATGCGTATGCCTGGGCTACCGGCGCATCCTGCATCAGAGAATATTGACATCGACAATGAAGGAAATATCAGCGGGCTATTTTAACAGCCGACTGAAAGTAATACAACTGATCTAATTTTGAAAAACCCGTATATTTAGTAAACGTTTGATTTTCTGCGTTTTATTAGAGCTCTAAAATCATGGCAACCCGAAACTATCAAGGCAAGAAATTTGACCACCAACAGGCCGAGCGCGTGGTGGATGCATTGACGGTGGAAGAGGCTTTGCAGATTAACATCAACGGCAAGCCTTTTACCCTATCCATGCGGACTCCTGGTGATGATAAGGCCTTGATTCGCGGGATGCTCCACAGTGAAGCGGTGATCAATGATACGAGCTTCCATCCTAAGGTGGTGCTTCATAAAGAGAACGAGGACGGCATTGTCACTGTGGTAGATCTTGAAATTCCAGGGGATAAGCTCGGAATGGGTTATTCCAACTCACGTTCCTTGCTGTCTGTTTCTTCTTGCGGAATTTGTGGCAAGACGGAACTGACGGAACAAGGCTTCCTGGGTAAAACGCTGGACGAACCCATTACTTTTGATGGCCCGGCCTTTAGTGCCATGTTTGCTAAAATGAATCAGCAGCAGTTTGATTTCAAACAATCGGGAGGTACCCATGCGGCTGCAGCCTTTGACGCTTCTGGCGCTCTTTTAGTAGCTGCGGAAGATATCGGGAGACACAATGCCGTAGATAAAGTCATTGGCCATTTGCTGCAGCAAGGCGAGCTCAGAGCAGCAAAAGCCATGACGGTAAGCGGTCGTATCTCTTATGAGATCAGTATAAAAGCATTTAAAGCCGGAATCCCCTTTTTGGCTGCCGTTTCTGCCCCTTCTTCCTTGGCGGTAGATTACGCCAAAGAGTTGGGCATTACCTTGATGGGATTCTGCCGCGACGGACGTGCGACTTGTTATTCACATCCGCAGCGCATAAAAAATAAACCACAAAACAACATTAAAGCGAGTTAATCCATGTCAGAAAATTTAAGTGAACTTTTAGGCAGAAAAGGCCTGCAGGAAAACCTCTTTGACAAGCTGGGAAATTTGGCACAACCCGCCGGAACCCCTGACGAGGAGGCTTTGGCCCTCTTGGCCGATGAATTCCTGATTGGGAAAGCTAATACTTATGGCACAGCCACCTTTTACGATTTTCTGAAGCCCGAGAACAAAGGCAAACAGGTTTACGTTTGTAATGGAACCGCTTGCGAATGCGCGGGAACGCAACCAGGCGTTATTAAAGAACTGAAAAAACAGTTCACAGACGATCAAATTGGGCATATGTGCTGTTTAGGCAGATGCCACGAAAATTCTGCCTTTCATTATAAGGGACATAATTACTCTGGAGCAGCCATTGATGCGCTAGATAAGATTGTAAGTGGTGATGGCGAGCATCACGGCGACCGCTATAATGTCGCCGCAAGCCATGATGCCATTTTAACGGCAGACTTCACCGATGTGGACACTTATTACGAACCTTGGTTGGCCGTTTTGGCTCAAGATTCTGCCGATGTGCTGGAAGAGATCAAAACCTCAAACGTGCGTGGCCGTGGTGGAGCTGGTTTCCCAATGGGACTCAAATTGGAGTTTTGTCGCAATGCGGAAGGCCCGGTAAAGTTCATTATTTGTAACGCAGATGAAGGTGATCCCGGTGCTTATTCAGACCGATATTTGCTAGAAGAGCAACCACATTCGGTCCTCTTTGGCATGTTGGTCAGCGGTTATGTGACTGGAGCGAATCACGGTATACTTTATATCCGCGCAGAATATCCAGAAGCTGTTGAAATTGTGCAGCAAGCCATAGATGCCCTAAAAGATCGAGGTCTGGTAGGCAGTAATATTGGTAACTCCGGATTCGATTTTGAATTTAAGATCATTCAAGCGCAGGGTTCTTATATCTGCGGAGAGGAAACAGCCCTGATCAATTCCATAGAAGGTCAGCGCCCGGAAGTGCGCGTACGACCTCCTTATCCCGCACAACGCGGACTCTTCAATCGCCCGACGGTGGTGAACAATGTGGAAACGCTTGCGGCTTTGCATTACATCATCAGTGAAGGCGGAGAAGCTTGGAAGGCTATAGGAACAGACAAGTCTTCAGGAACTAAATTGGTGTGTTTGGACAGTTATTTCAACAAGCCCGGCATGTATGAGGTGGTCATGGGAACACCCATGAAGACCGTAATTAAAGACTTGGGTGGAGGCTTTAAGGAAGCGGTAAAAGCCGTTCAAATTGGAGGGCCGTTAGGAGGAGTTGTTCCGGTAGAAAAGCTGGGTGACCTCACCTTGGATTTTGAATCCTTTAAGGAACACGGTTTCCTTTTGGGACACGCCTCAGTAGTGAGTATTCCAGAAGACTATCCGATGATCAAATACATAGAACACCTTTTTGATTTTGCCTCTTATGAGAGCTGCGGAAAGTGCTTTCCATGCCGTTTAGGCACCAAACGCGGTCACGAATTGGCCTCCAAAGCCATCCAAGGCAGAGAGACCATTGACCGGGAATTGTTTCAAGACCTCTTGACCACTTTGGAACAAGGGTCACTGTGCGCTCATGGTGGGGGAATTCCGCTACCGATCAGAAATATTGTGCAGCACTTTGATGACGAACTTAAAAATTACTTCAGTTAAGCTATGAAGACAGCCTATATTAACGATATCGCCTACACTTTTGAACCGGGAGAAACCATGCTCTCTTTTGTGCGTCGCCACAAAGACGACAATCTAGTCCCTACCCTTTGTGATGCTCCCAATTTAGATCCTTTTGGAGCTTGCCGTGTTTGTTCGGTAGAAGTAGCTTTAGAAGAAGGTGGCCCTGTAAAGACCATGGCTTCTTGCCATACTCCAGTCAGTGAAGGGCAATACATCTATACTTCAACCGCTAGTGTTCAAAAGCTCAGAAAGAACATTATTGAATTGGTCTTGACCGATCACCCTTTAGATTGTTTGACCTGTGAAGTCAATGGCAATTGCGAGCTTCAGACCGTTGCAGCTCAAGTTGGGATTCGCGATGTACGTTATCCCGCAGGAGACAATCATTTGCACAAAACCAAAGATCTGAGTCATCCGTATATGACCTCAGATTTTAGCAAGTGTATCAATTGCTACCGTTGCGTTCGCGCCTGTGATGAGGTACAAGGCGAATTTGTGCTCAGCATGGCTGGGCGCGGTTTTGATGCTCATATCATTAAAGGTTTGGATCAGAGTTTTATGGATTCTGATTGTGTGAGTTGCGGTGCCTGTTCTCAGGCCTGCCCTACCTCCGCGATTTCGGACGTGTTCCAATCCAAAGCCATTCAAGCCACAGAAACTACACGCACCGTTTGTACCTATTGTGGTGTTGGATGTAACCTGGATGTAGCCACAAACTCCGGTGAGATCTTAAGCATAACTGCACCTTATGATGCAGAAGTAAATCAAGGACACACTTGCCTTAAAGGGCGATTTGCCTTCAAATTTTATGACCATCCAGAGCGCTTGGACTCTCCAATGATCAAACGCAATGGCGAATTTGAAAAGGTGAGTTGGGATGAGGCTTACAGCTATATCACGGACAAATTCAACCATTATAAAGATACTTACGGGCCAGACAGCATGGCTGGTATTTCTTCTTCTCGTTGTACCAATGAGGAGAATTATTTGATGCAAAAGTTTTTTAGAGCGGTATTGCAAACCAATAATATTGACGGATGTGCACGCGTGTGCCACTCGCCTACCGCCTTGGGTATGCAACGCACCTTTGGAACCGGAGCTGCGACTAATTCTATAGAAGATCTGCAGTTTACCAATTGCATTATGGTAATTGGCGCCAATCCTACGGATGCACATCCGGTGACCGGAGCCAAGCTCAAGCAGTTTTCCATGAAGCAAGACAATGTGACTATTGTGATCGATCCGCGTAGAACTGAAATTGCGCGTTATGCCGATCATCATTTGGCACTGAGACCTGGAACCAATGTAGCCGTACTTAACATGATGATGTATTACATCATTGATGAAGGTTTGGTTGACGAAAGTTTTATAAAGAACCGCACAGAAGGTTATGAGGACTTTATCAAAGAGCTTATGGCCATTGATATTGACAAATTAGAAGCCGTTTCTGGTGTGCCGAGAGAGCAAGTAAGAGCAGCTGCTATTGCTTATGCGACGGCACCCAATGCCATGTCCTTCCACGGTCTGGGGGTTACGGAACACTCTCAAGGAACCTTTACTGTGATGCAGATCGCGGATTTAGCCATGTTGACGGGAAATATTGGTCGACGCGGTGTAGGAGTGAATCCGCTTCGTGGACAAAACAACGTTCAGGGAAGCGCCGACATGGGGGTGCAACCGCACCAAGGTGCCGGTTAACTGGATGTGACCAATCCGGAGATCAACAAACGCTACAACGAATTTTATGGCTCTGAACTGCCTTTGCATATTGGGTATAAGATTCCAGAGATGTTTGACGCCGCTTTGGACGGAAAACTAAAAGCCATTTGGATCATTGGAGAGGATGTGGTGCAGACCGATCCGAATACGCAGAAAGTGATCAAAGCACTCAATGCAACTGATCTTGTTATTGTTCAAGAACTGTTTATGACCGAGACGGCCAAGCAAGCTGATGTGATTCTACCCGGTTCCTCTTTCTTAGAAAAGAGTGGAACTTTTACCAACGGAGAACGCCGTGTACAAGCGGTGCGTCAAGTGGTGAAACCGATTGAAGGAACCAAACCTGATGGTCAGATCATAGTAGATATCATGAACCGCATGGGTTATAAGCAACCCGATTATACGCCAGATGGCATGCTCGAGGAGATCTCTCAGATCGTACCTTTCTTTGCTGGAATCAAATGGGAACGATTGGGTCATAATGGGCTGCAATGGCCTGTGGCACCAGACGGTACCGATACCCAGATCTTACACCAAGAAGAGTTTAAACGCGGGCTAGGGTACTTTGAGTTCCATCCTTGGGAGGAAACTCAGGAGATCACCCAACACGGAAAAGACTTTCCGTATATTTTGACTACCAATCGTGAGTTAGAGCATTACAATTGTGGTGCTATGACCCGACGTACAGCTAATGAGCAGATCTTAAAGAGTGATTATTTAATGATCAATCCAGAAGATGCTGCGAGTCATTTGATCAACGATGGAGATTTTGTGTGCATAGAATCCCCGAGAGGTAAGGTAGACGTCAAAGCTCGAATTACGGACGAGGTCAAACCGGGAATCTTGAGTACAACCTTCCACTTTCCGGATATTATGATCAACAACATTACCGGAGACGTACACGATTCCGAAGCCATGTGCCCGGAATACAAAGTGGTCGCCGTGCGAATCAGAAAATCAAAAGGCAAGTTCAAAAGCCTCTTGCAAGACAAATAAAAAAAGCGCCCGTTTGGGCGCTTTTCTTTTTTACTTTTCTCCGATGATCTCCATGGCCTTGTCCATGAATTCATCGCGACCTGCTTGTATGCCTTGAACCGTTCGGGTCACAAAAACATCCGGTTGCACTCCGACCGCATGATGCTGATCTCCGTTGTGCTTCAACACGCGCATGCCGGTCCAACTAATGGTGATTCCACCCGGTAGTCTTGAGCGGTTGACATTACCGTTGGCTCCTGCCGTAGGTTGTCCCACTATGGTTGCCAATTTATACCCTTTAATAAAGCCCATATAACTTTCGGCATAACTAATGGCGCTCCCATCAATGAGAAAGACCACTTTCTTGTCGCCTAAATAAGGCTTCTTAGTAGGCATATTCCATCCACTGGCACGAAACTCACGATCCTTTTGATCTGGATAAATGTACTCTGGAATATACATCCACTTATTGTAATCATTGTCTTTGAGCAGATGTGAGATCAGCTCGTGATTTCCTTTGGGATAACCTCTAAGGTCAAAGATCAATCCGCTGGCTTGTTCCAATTTAGGCATCAAGGCATTGATACTGTCCATGGTCATTACATCTAAATTGACGTAATAAGAGTTCTTGCCCACCTTTTTATGAGGTTGCTTTTCTGTTTCAAACAGCTCATAATTGCTGTACATGTCCATGCTGCGCGTTACAGAGACTGTTCTGCCATCTTTAAGCACTAAGGCAAGCGTACTTCCTTTTTCACCTCTCATGGTTTCTGTTTTGGCGCGATAATCTCGCCAGCCATCAGTTCCATAAGAAATGCCTTTGTAGATGCTCGTCAAGTAATCTGCAGTCTTTTGGCCGTTAACCGAAGTAACTACATCACCCACTTTTAAGGGTAGGTCTAGATTGAGCAATTTTGTGATCACCAATTGCCCTTCAACCACTTCCCAGACAAATTCCGGAGCGAAGTTTTCAGCGCTGCTTGCGGCATTTACTCTTACGTGACCGTCTTTGAGTTGGGCAGTAAATTCCTTTACTGTTTGGATGTGATCCTTAGCGGTTTTATCTGAGAATGATTTGCCTAAAGCTGTTGTAAAAGCCCCGTACCAATCCACCCCGGTTTGATCAAAATACGGGAAAAAATGCTGAAAGATATTGTAAGTGTTCACCACATTCCCCAAACGAGTTTCCAGATTATTTGCATCAACTCCTACAGCTGCTACTGCATCCTTGAGCGCTTTTAGCGCGTCTGCGTCGCCTTTTGGATAGGTCTTTCTATCTCCATCAATACAAACCGTTAAAGGCACACGCGCATAAAGATCCCTCCCGATCATGGCTGTATAACTCGCGCCGCGATCTGGAGCCGTAGAAAAAATCGTACGCCCTTTGACTAGTTTCGCTTTTTGCTCGCCTTGAATAAGCACTGCCTGTGATCCCTCTGCAATATCTGCGCTGTTAAGGTCAAAATTATAGCCTTGGCCATAGGTAGACCATTTATTGTTCACACCAGAAGTATCATCTATGACACTGCTCTCAAAGGAGGCGTTGTGTAGATCAAATTCGGTCCAATCTTGACTTTCTGAATCGCGGAAGTACAGTTTAAAATCGTCCACGGCAATTGCTCCTGAGCCTATGAGTAAGCATCCCAAAACCAAACGGTCTGGCTCCTCACCCAACTGTCCTTCAATCGTGTAGGTTCCCCACGCTGTTTGTGTTACCGGACGGCCAGCCATATTGTCAAAGAAGCCCATACCTCCGCTTTGTTTATCCTCGCGAAGCCACAAACGGCCTTCTCCAACATTCCCAGCAATGGACTTGACTTGAGCGGTCATTTTCACATACTTATTGGCAAGATCTTTGGCATCAAAAGAGGTCATCAAATTCGCAAACTGATTGTTTCCGCCTTGAGAGGCTTGATTCATCATGGCTCCCACACGGGAACTTTGGTAAACACTACCTCCGGAGGTAGCATCATAACCCAACCCTAAATGCTGCCAATAGGTCATTTTACAGCTTTGATCTATCTCCGTTAAAAGACTTTCTGAACTGGCTAACTGCAAGCTTGGAGCCATGGGCATAAACAATCGTTTTAAAGTGTCGTGAAGCTCTTTTTGGTCTTTGCATTTGATCACTTCTTGGGCTCCGTAAATGGCAAATTTGTCCCAATCCATGGCGTAGGCCTCATCCGTAGGGTGGAAATACTTCACATAGCCATAAAGCTTTGCAAAGGTCTCCACGTTTTGAAATTGTTGTTGTTGAGATTGCCCAAAACCAAGCGAATAACATAGGGTAAAGACAAAAAGAAGTAGTGTTTTTTTCATAGTTGAAGTTGATTGCTTTTTCTAAAGATTGTAAAAAAAGTCTCAGCCTCAAACGCTTTTAGGCTAGGTTTAACGAAAGATTCAAAGGTTTTGTTAAAAGCCCACCTTGTTTAAACCTACTCCTTCAAAGTCGTATACCCCTCCAGATTATTCACCCCCCAATGGTCTAACTCTTCTTGACTCCAAAGTTCTGGAAAGAAAATTCTGCGCTGGTATTTAGGGTGCATATATTTATGCCACTCACTGCCTCCAGTGGCTTCTGAGCTGCCTTTTCCGGAGTCTAAATATTGGGATGCGGTATTGTAATGATGCATCACCCATTTGATGTTCACGGTGTGATCGTAATGGCGCATAGCATTGATCAAGGCGGTATTTTGCTGATACGAATCTGGTAAAGCCTTGAATTTGGTCCAGAGATTGACTTCGTTATAGCGCTTCATCCAAGCAATGAGCTCTTCTTTGTAGCGGCTCTCAAAGTTCTTCATGAGCATGGTAGGCTTTCCCGTCTTGTGGTTCTTCCCAGCCACTTGCCAATACATATGATTAAAGGCGTGCAAATAAGGAGTCTGCCGGTCTATAGTTGCTCTATGTCTGTAATCGATCAGGTTGATGAGTTCTGTGGAGGCGATCTCTATTTTTCTGTATTGAACCGATTGGAATCCGCTCGCGGGAGTCAAAGTATCGCGAAACTTCATGTACTGTTCCAGCTCCATGCCTTCACTCATGATGTGAAAGGAATTGGACAGCATATCAAAATAGCGGCTGATCCGCATGAGGTGCATGGTGAACTTTTCTGGAGCAATATCATCTGTAAAAGAGATCTGATCCATCTCCCAAAGGATCATCTTAAAAAGCAGTTCATTGATCTGATGGTACATGATAAAGACCATCTCATCGGGTTGTTGAGTGCGTTTAATTTGTAATCCTAACAGTGCATCGAGCTGAATGTAATCCCAATAATTGATGGATTCTGCGTGCAGGAGTCCGGACAAATGCACATCTGGATTTTGACCAACGGCCTCATATTTGGCTACAATGGCCGCCACTAGTTCTTCTCGGGTCATAATTGTTTGGTTTAGGTGGAGTGAATAAAAAAGACGTGTTCATAGGCGGAGTGAATCCGCTTGGGGAAGAGAAGACTATGAAAAGGGCGATTTTATGTTTCGATATAAACGATACACCTCGGTCTAAATTTTTATTCAGATTCTAACTGAATCACTACTCAAAGCTAGCCAAATCTGATCGATCCTCAAAGTTAAGAGCATTAAAAAACCCGGGCGCGGGGCGCGGGTTTTCCTCACAAAAACTGGCTCAACCTATAAAAAAAATCCGACGCTTTTCAGCGCCGGATTCTTATGAACTAATCATCACTACTAGATAGTTCTCTGGATCAATTACAGGTTTGTGGCAATTGTTCCAGTGAGTCTTTGTCATAATAGATCTTTTTATCATCAGGGAGCTCTGAGTTCATGGCAGTAACCATTTTTCCAAAGTTCTCGTTGTATTTATTGGAAACCCTAATTTGACGTGAAATCGTATCGTTCTGGGTCAATACCAAGGTAAAGATCTGTCCGTCTTCTACACAGTTATTGATGTATTCATCTTTATCAAATCCTGTAATTGTACTCACCATATCACTGTAGTCTGCACTGCTCAAGGCAGCTTGAAAAACAATGGTATCGGTATTTTGAGTACGATGCACTTGATGCACAAAGATCGATCCGTCATCTACCACATATTTCATAGTAAATGGGCTCGGAAACATCGGGATGGAGAGTGCGATATTGTTTGCCTGATCCACTGCGATAGATTCTCCTGGATCTTCACAGGTCTTTAATCCCAAAGAAGAGATCAAAGCCAAGGCTAATAGATTCTTAAGTATCATTATTTCTTCCAGATTTCAATATACCTTGGGTATGTTCTACTCATTCGGCTCATCATACTCTCAATAGAAATATAGGAGCCACTCACCCCAAGATCCGTCAAATGCGTCTTGATGGATTGGGCCTTTTCTTCATCGTCTGGATGGAAATAACGAATGGTCAAAACATTCGGAAGATTATCTACCGCCGCTTGACTCACTTCGATCACCGGGGTAGTCTCCTCTGTAAACTGAGCGATATCAAATTTACTGCTGCTATCTATGGCTGTTTGAATTTCGCGCAGTCCTTGAACGTCTTTTTTGTAAGCCGGTACAATGCGAACCTCAGCGAGCTCAACACTTCCTGCGGCGACATTAGGACGACCGTAGATCTGTTGAATTCCTGAGACATCTAAAGAACTCAATACACCGTGATTCCCCCAACGTGGGTTACAATAGTTCATCACAGAATACAAATCACAAGGAGTCACATAGTATCCACCGCCACTTCCTTGTGGAGCTTCTCCACAAAGACAATCCGGACGGTTGTGCTCGTGAGCCAATCCAATGGCATGTCCAAACTCGTGAACAGCAATGAATTTGATACATTCCTCCTTGGTGTACCCAACACATTTAAAGCTTCCTAAGAAACCAAAGTTGAGTTCCATTCCATTTTGAAGCCCGTCTAATTGGGTCCCCAATCCTTTGGTGTGTGGATGGGTGTAATCATCGGCCAAAATGCGAATTCCTCGCTCTCCTGGGCTGGCTTGTCCCCAACCTACAAAGTCAATATTGGCATTGGCTTCCCATGCCGCTTCTACGGCCTCTTTTACCCATGCTCGGTATTGAGCATTGGCAGGAGTGGCATTTTCCCAGCTCACTGGGATTATGGTCTTTCCTTGTGCGTTTGCTGGCCATTTAGTGTCAATGGACATGTTGATCGCGCTGATACCTGAATATCCTTTGTAAGGCCCTGGGTCTTGTGCCATGGCCACACTTACTACAAGGATACACAGTAGAATGAGTGTTTTTTTCATCGATTTAGCGTTAATGTTAGTATTAAAAGTTTATCCATATCTCGAAATAGTCAGGTATGGGTTGATTAAAATAAGGCGCCATATTCTGTAAAGAGATTTGGCTTGGATGATATTTTGCCGCTATTTTTTGTTGAAACAATCGAGCCTTGGTCAGGTCGCGTTCGTCAAAATAGCGTATGGTTATGACGTTTGATAAATTAGAAACCGCATTGGCGGGAGGCAGATCATCTTCAATCTCAATGAACTGCACCAAAAGAGCATCTTGCCCTTGATTGAAGGTATTTTGACTGAGCTGACCGACTGCTTGGCGGGAGTAATCGGTGCAGGCCACTAGCCGCAATTTGTCAACGGTTATTTTACGTTGTGCAGTAGTCCCGACCTCTTGGGTGAGTTTAATCACCTTCTTTCTATTGTCTATAGTTATGGCTCCGAAGTTCTCTAAAGCGCTCTGTCCTAATAAAGGCGGAACATTAGCCCCACGGATTACCATGGCGTCTACGTCTTCCAATACCAAACTGCCGAGTGCTAGGCGATCAATACGAATCAATAGTGCGTCCGCCAATTCACCGTTAGCCATCATAGTGCTGGTCTTAGAAATGATGTTCTTTGGTCCTAAAGCACCAGCACGAACCAATTGGCCATAAAGCCCATCTCCAAAGGAAACCTTAGAAGCTGCTGTATCAAAGATGAAGGGCGTCTCAAAGCCATTCAAGCCTACTTGAACCTCCATTACATTGGCAGCATTGCGCTCAAAAGGAATGATCAATTCGCGCTTTTGCTGTCCGAAGCTCAATAAAGAGCTACATAGGAATACCGTAAAAAGAATCCGAGAGCACATATTGGTCACAGGTAAATTTAAATATTAGTACGAGTATCAAGGCCAAAACAGCCATAACAAGCATGATCTTGTTGGCCAAGCGGCGGTATTTCCAGCGGAGTTTACCGCTCACGTTTAGAATCACAAACACGATCCCGATCACCAAAGCGATCATCACCGGGTAAAAGAAACTACTGAACTTAAAACGGCTGTAGATGTATTCAAATCGGCCTTCACAGGAGTAATGCATCAGCTTTAAAAAGTCTGGGATCTTACCTTGATCAATAAAGTAATCTTCAGTCTCAAAGCGCTTGAGTAGTTTTCTAACATCGCGCTTTCTGGTGTTGATGTCTTCTGACTCAATACGCTTTTTAATGTGATCTGCCAATACGGCCAAATAGATCTGCCCTTTGAGTTCATTATCAGCAACGGTCGTATCGTTTAAAAAACCAACGGCCCGCTCAAATCCGCGATTGAGATCGTCAATGCTTAAAGGCGCGAGTGCTTCAGGATCCAATTGCTCTAATGGCACCTCAAAAAAGGCGTCCAAAGACAGTTTGTCGTCTTGTGCCTGTAGCTGTAGTCCAAAAACAAATAATAAACCTATTAATAGTTGTTTCATAGATCCTTTTACTTCTTGATTACGCTTAAAAGCGGTCCTAATTGATATCGTGTATCGTAGCGATCTTTCACCCCAGGAGCTGCCCATTGACTTAAGAAACCGTCCAAATAAAGCGCGTTATCACAATTCAATTCATCTCTTAGTAGCGTAGAGAACTCATAAAAGTTCACCTTGTCTATAGAGATCACAAAAACAATGTTTCCATCCTTATCCACTCCAGCGGCGTTTCTAATATTCAAGTTAGGCGAGCCCTCGTTAAAGGCTTCGTTAAACCTACCGCCGTAAACCATCATAGGGCCAGACTGGGTAGCAATTTGAACATCCTTAGGCCCAAATTTTGCCTTGACATACTGCTCAGTAGTTAGCACCATCGGGTCTCCTTTGGCAGTGATTAAAAAGACCCCATTAGGCGGGAAGTCATAGAAATTCCCACGCCCATTCTTTTTTGTGTTGAGTTGGAAAACGGTCTCGCCCTCATCAATATATAAGCCTACCGGCAATCGATTCTCATTGAACATCCCCGCGTTCATGGTAAAGATATGTTTGTCTTTTTTCTGCTGATGGTAGCGTGCCACACTGTTGATGTCATGCAAACGAGTTCCATCTTCGCTTTCATTGAATAGGTCTACCTTGTATTTCTTCGGATCTACCTTACACATGACATAGCGTTTACCGAATTGAATGATCTCCGTGAGTTCATCCGTGATCTCTTTCATCACTACTTCTTGAGGAATCTGAATATCTTCTTCAACGTTCGCTCCTCCAGCATTTTCCTTGGCTACCAAAATGTATATAGGACCGTAACCGGCTTTCTTTGGATTCACTTCTCCTGTTTCTGGAGTGTAATAAGCAGTATCATCACGACGCATGATCATGGCGTCATTTACCTTTAGCTGAGACTTCATAAAATCTGCCATGGCAGCGTAACTCACCGCATCTTGAGCAATGACAAAAACTGCGGAACCGTCGGCTCGTGTTCCCACCACACTCATGGTAGTCTCGGCGGCATAACCTTTTAAACTGGGATGCATAGCCCCTCTGGCCAAAAGAACTGGTGTGGATTCTACTGCAAATTCAAATCTGCCGGTATCTGCTGCGGTATATCTACTGGATGGCCTTAATTCGGTCTTGCCGCCTAAGTCTTTAGCAAAAATACCTTCCAATTGTTTAGTCTGAAAAGTAGCTGGATCTTGAAATTCTGCACCTTGCTGTCGCACTTTACCATCCTTGAAAACCAAGCCATAAGCTTCTTTCTTGTCATTGATGGAAGTTCCACTAATGGCAAAGACCATTTGTTCTCCCAATTGTGCCTTTTGATTGTGGTGTTTATCAAAAGACCACTGAGTCGCAGCGGTATTATGAAGCTCCAAGGTATGTTTTGCCGGGTCGTATTCTACCACGAGATAGGTTTTACCCTTGTGCTTTTTGGTTTGCATGGCCTCTTGAGCGATTGCCCCCATACTGAGTAGAACAGCGAACAACAAGGTCCAAAGACCACGCATTTTATAATGTTTGTGTAAATTAATCATAAGAGTAAAAGACTATTAAGTTAGTTGCGTCTTCCAAGCGGTCATCCGCTTTGTAGGTAAGTCCATCCCAGGACTCACGGACCAGAAAGATATTCTTCCCACCCGTATCCAGGTTGATGATATACTCCACGTCATAACCGATCTCTTCCAAGACCCTGAGGGTAAACTTAGCAGATAGGTTGAGCTCCAACTCAGCCGGAGCGTCAATTATGATGTTGTAGTAATTGTCTTCATAGGTAGCTGTTGCTAGAAAACGACGTTCTTGCTTCTTTCCGTATCTAAGATCGTAGAAATTGTCATTTCTATCCTTAGAATAGACCAATTGGGATTGAAAAATGGTATAGTTGCCCTCTTCTGCAGCCTGAAGCAGAATCTGTCTGTCTTCATAATTGGCCCGAGGATTCATTTGTAAAAAGGTTCCGTCCTCCATTTCAAATCCGCCTTGAAGTTCATCAAGGTCCATGGCGTATACCATTCCTTCTACCACGATCACCAAGGCATCCATATCAGGATCCAAACTTCTGTTTTTGATCACCCCGTCTTCTACGGTCATCCCCACAGGTTTGGAATCCTTATCCCAGGTTTCTGAAAAAGCACCGCTACAGGCAAGCATTACAGTTTTGTTGCTATACCAATTCTCATAACGATCCTGAGCTTCCATGGCAAAGTACTCCGCATTGACCGTATAGCCCATATTAAAGGCATAGACCTCATAGTCTCTACCCAGAAGGACACGGCTGTAATGCACGAAGTTCTCGTCAAATTCTTGAGCGCTAGCAGGTGCTGCACTCAAAAGCAGCGTTAATATTGTTATTGCTAATGTTCTCATTTATCGATTAGTCCTTGTAGTAGATCAATAAGTTGGTCGCATTTTCAATTTTGGCAGCGTCGGTATTAGAGCCTTTATAAGGTTTCATGTCTTGCAGATAGCTTCCGTTATAGCAGTGCATCAAGTTTTTGTCTCCAGTATCTAAGTTGAGAATATAAAGCACCTTAAAGCCGTCATATTCTAAAACAACTTTAGTGTCTTCAGCACCTTCTCCAAGGTAAATGGCTTCTGGCACATCAACTACAACGTGATGTACAATACCATTCTTGATACAAATGGCTAAATAGCGACGCTCTCTTTCCGCACCATAAAATTTGTTCCCAAAGTTCTCATCATAGGTTTTCTTTTCAGAATATACGAGTTGGGTTTGGAACAAGGTTACACCAGCATCCTCTCCCCAATTCAAGAACTTGGTTCGATCGGTGATATTATCTCGTGGATCGTACTGTTCGTAGTTTCCACTGCCGTATGGATTCTCCACATTGACGTATTTCTTGTCCATGTCTACAACGGCGATTCCTCCTTGTTGGGCGGCTCCATTGTATACAATCACCATTCCGTCCATTTCTGACTTTGGAGATCGGTTAACAATATGACCGTTATCCACACAAATACCTACAGGTTTTGCACTAGAGTCCCAACCGTCTGAAAAGGCACCTGCTGTAATAAACAAGATTTCCTTACCTGACTTCCAATTTTGATATTGGTCATAAGCGTTGGTGGCAAAATACTTGGCTTTGAGATTGGTGGCAGAGGTTCCCTCTCTAGAAAAATCATAAAGGGTGAAAGTTCTATCACCATAGTCATAGGCTTCAATTCTAAACTTGCCATTAAAATAACTCTGCGCATTGAGCATAGTGACGCTCAAAAGCAAGGTAAAAATAGTGGTGTAAAATAGTCTCATCTTAAAATATTTGATGGTTGTTAAAGTGTGTTGTATTTAATTTCAAATACGATAGGTAAAGTATCGTTTGGTTGTTGCGCGGCGTATTGCCTATCGTCAATGATGGTATTCATAAGGCCGGCATAATCGTTTTTATAATCGGTGGTGTCTCTAATGTGTTGTCTGTAATTTCTGGGCATGGCGTAATAGGCCCCATTTAAAAAGGACTTTTTGATCTTGCGCTCATTCAAGCTTGCTCCTGTTTGATGCGGCAAATAGTCCATGCGTACGCGAGCGTATTTGTTGAGCACTTCATTTAAAAAGTCCGAAGCTGCCACCAAACTAGAAACACTCGCATTCACAGAATCCCAGTTCAAAGCGATATACTGGTAGCAAACGTAGTATCCAGCAATGTGATCGGTGATATAGTCATATTCGGTTGGTTCTATTCGTTGCTCGAATTGTCCGTAAACGGAGGCTGAAAAAAGCTTCGCCAGGTAAGGATCTACCACATCCCCATTGGCATTGAGATAATTCAAAAAGGTATTTCCTAAACTGATGTGGACATCAGCCTGGCTTTGTGTTTTGTCTAAACAAAACCCGTCAACTTCTTCTTGAAAATAAATGATAGATTGCAGACTAAAGAAGCGCTCCAGCTCTTGTTTTACGGGAAAGTCAATGGATTGTCCAACAGCCGAGTTCAAGGCATTACCCGCGTCACGACTGTAGCATTGCGCATGGGTCGTAGTGGTTCCCAAATAGCATCCCAACAAAAACATTGCAGGGATCAGGTAGTAGTGATGGCTGCTTTTTTTCATTTAAACCTACAGTATCCTATTCGCCCATCATTAGGCTTGGATAAAACTATACTATGTTGGGAGATGGTAACATACCCATTGCTGGGTATAATCCTAAAAGTACATAATGTAGGACAAATACGTAAGGTAAAACCGTAAAAATCGCTAACAAACTCTTAACATCGGTGAAATGACATACGGTTGTTAGTTTAGTCTATGATATACCAAACAATATAATTTCCCCAATCCTGCAATAATTGAGCTTCTCTTTGGGTCAAACCATTTTGTTCATTAAGATTAGTTATTTGGCCATCTGTTGAAGAGCGCAAAAAGTTCACATTGCCAGTTTCTAGGTTCAATATGTATATAACTTTATGACCGAGATACTCTAAGATATTCTTTGTATCATTCGCTCCTTCAAGAAGTTTAATTGCGTCTGGAACATCAATAACGATATGATGAACATCATTATCTTTAATTGTGATTGCTAAATACCTTCTTTCGCGTTCATTACCCTGATAGATATTTTCAAAATTCTCTTCTTGAGTTTTTTTCTCAGAATATACCAAATGGGTTTGCAAAACACTCAATCCAAGTTCTACCGCCACATTTAAAAATTTTGATCTGTCTGTAATATTATCACGAGGATCAAAAAGCTGATAGCTCCCACTTTTAGCTGGGTATTCTAAGTTTACGTACTTCTTGTCCATATCGAAAATAGAAATACCTCCTTTTTGAGGAGCGACATTATAAAAAAGAACCAATCCGTCCATATCAAAGCTAGCACTTCTGTTGATTATTTGTCCATCATCCACCGAGAGACCAACAGGTTTGGCATTTGCATTCCAACCATCCATGTATCCTGCAGAGGTAATTAGTAATATTTCCTTGTCTCTTTTCCATTCCGTCAGCCTGTCATAGGAATTAGTAGCAAAGTACTTTACTCCTATTTTAGCTCCTGAAGAATCAATGGAAGCTCGAGACATATCGTAGAGCGTAAAATCTCGATCCCCATAGCTGTAAGTCTCGATAGTAAATCGGCCGTTATAATAGGATTGCGCATGTATTAGGCTCGTTAAGAGTAGCGCCGTAATAAAAAGAAACTGTCTCATCATTATGGTTTTTTTGCAAAGTAGGTGCTGACAGGAAGAATCCACATACCGTTTAGGGGGTATTTTAACTTACTAAATGCCTGGGAGATATAACTGGTTCATTATTATATTCTCGTTCTGTAGATCTAAATAATCGTTCTTCTGTTTTCTAATTGTGAGATTTATCCTTGTTCCATTTCCTTTTTATAACTTTCTGAGGATTTAATCCAGGCAAACCACTGATCCTGCCGGCATTGTAACTCTGATTACTATGCAATTCTAGCAGAAGCGCTATTTTACGGCTTGGGTTTTAAAAACCAACTAACTTGAAACGCAGAGCATTCATTCAAAAAACAGCCCTAAGCGCTTTCGCCGCGGCTTTGGGCACAGAAATAGTCTTTGGGGCCAATTTGCTCAAAGGTTACACCCCTTTGGGACTTCAAGATCCTGATCCTTTTGAACTCTTCAAAAAGAACAAAGACATGGTGGTGCTCAACGACCGCCCGTGGAACATAGAAGCCCGGGCTCATCTGCTGGATGAGAAGATCACCAGCAATGCCAATATGTTCATTAGAAACAATGGGCTAATCCCTCAAGAGATTGATGTTGCCAATTGGACGTTGACCATAGATGGCGAGTCCGTCAAGAATTCAAAAACTTATAGCCTTGAGGAACTAAAGACCAAGTTCAAACAATATACTTATCAACTCACGCTGGAATGTGGCGGTAACGGCCGTAGCGAATTTGATCCGCCTGCCAAAGGCAACCAGTGGACTGTTGGCGCTGTCCATTGTGCCCAGTGGACTGGTGTTCGGCTCAGAGACGTTTTAGAAGATGCTGGAATAGCCAGTGATGCCGTTTATATAGGGTATCACGCTGCAGACGTTCATCTTAGTGGTGATCCTACCAAAGAACCGATCTCTAGAGGCTGCCCTATGAGTAAAGCGCTTCAAGAGGAAACGCTTCTGGCCTTTAAACTTAATGGTCAGGACATCCCGGTAGCCCACGGCTACCCTTTGCGTTTGGTTGCTGGTGGCTGGCCGGCTTCTGTTTCTGGAAAATGGATTGAGCGCATCAGCATTAGAAATATAGTTCATGATGGAGCAAAAATGACCGGAACAGCTTACCGCGTACCTTGCAAACCTGTCGCTCCAGGAGCAAAGGTTGCCGATGCCGATATGTGCATCATAGAATCCATGCCTGTAAAATCTTTGATCACTTATCCTAAATCAGGAGCTGTACTAAAAAAGGGGCGCAAACTCAACATAAGAGGGCATGCTTGGGCCGGTGAACTTGAGGTGGCTAAAATGGAGTATTCCATAGATTTTGGCAGCACTTGGAAATCCTGCGAACTCAGCAAACCCGCAAATCGCCTCGCTTGGCAACATTTCACAGCTAGCATTGATTTTCCCGAGGTAGGCTATTACGAAGTTTGGGCCCGTGCAACAGATAGTCAAGGCAAAGCACAGCCCATGGTATTGCCAGGATGGAACCCCAAAGGATACCTCAACAACGCTTGTCACCGTATAGCCATTAAAGTACAATAACATGAACGGACCCGAAGCGTTTAAAGATCAAGTAAAGCAACTCTACCGAGCCTTAACCGGCCTGCTTATTGCTTTTGTTATGGTTATTGGCCTGGTGATGGCCTATGTGAATGATCCGTCCATTTTTGATTCTAAAGACGATTCCTGGGTGGCGGTTCCCGAGGAAGACCCCGATTTGATCGTGGATGGCATTCATCAACGCACGGGTTTGATAGAAGCTGAAGGACTTATGGCTGTGGTATCCAATTGTACCAGTTGTCATTCTGCCAAACTCATCACTCAAAACCGCATGAACGCAGAGCGCTGGAACACTACCATTGCTTGGATGCAAGAGACCCAAAACCTTTGGGATTTGGGGGATCAACAAGAGGTCATTGTAAACTATTTGGTGACCAACTATCCTCCTAAAGCTAAAGGCAGACGAATGGCCTTAACTGATATTCAGTGGTATGAATTGGAAGAAGAATAAATATTACTTCTTGCTGATTTTACTCGCCGCTTGCCGATCTGATCAACAAGCCGAGCAAAGCGCACTCATTGGCCCTACTCTGGAAGTAAATGCGTTGGCGGACTTGCTCGATGATCCAAGTATTCAACTCATTGACTTTAGAAAAGCCGCGGAGTTTGAACAAGGACATATTCCTGGAGCAATCAATTTATGGCGTAGAGACATTGAAGATCCAAATCACACCCATGCAGGAATGATGGCCACGGCCCAACAGTTAGAGACACGATTTTCTAAACTCGGCATAAAAAATAACACCACCTTAGTGGTTTATGACGGCGATGGCAGCTGTGATGCCAGTCGTTTTTGGTGGGTTCTCAAACAATATGGCCACGACAATGTGATCATTCTCAACGGAGGAATCGCTGCTTGGAGCGGAGCCGGAAATCAGTTGAGCTCTAAACCCAATTCACTTGCGAATAGTGATTTTAAGTTGCCTGTAAATAGTCCGCAAAACATTATGTCTATTGACCAAGCGAGCTTGTTTGAGCTTCTCGACACCGATGCCATTATAATTGACGCGCGGACACAGGAAGAATATTCTGGAGCTCGAATGAAAAACGGTGCTAGCCGCGCTGGACGGATTCCAGGAAGCAAACATCTGGACTGGAAGTTTTCAGTTTTACTGCAAGAAGACCATCGTTTTAAAAGCGCTGAAGCCTTGCAAGAGGAGCTAGACTTTTTAGGTGCAGACAAGCACATTCCCATTGTAGTTTACTGCCATAGCGGAGTGCGTTCTGCCCATTTGACCTTTGTGTTGACTCAGCTTTTGGGCTATACCAACGTCAAAAATTACGACGGATCTTGGATTCAGTGGAGTGCGCTGGCTGAATTGCCGATAAGCCAGGATAGTTTAATAACTTTGCAAAACTGATATGGAAAAGTATTTAGAAGCTTTTTGGAATGCAATTGTAGGTACCGCAGACTGGACCTGGAAGTCCATCATCTTTGAAGTGCCTTGGTACAACAACTTCTTTTGGGGTCTTACTGTGATCTCCTTAGCAGTGTGGCTTTTAGAAATTGCTTTCCCCTGGCGTAAAGAGCAAAAAACCATCCGCAAAGATTTTTGGTTGGACGCTTTTTATATGTACTTCAACTTCTTTGTCTTTTCTATAGTGATCAGTGGGTTTTATCAGATCCTAAGTTTGCTGTTTGCAGAGGTAAATATTACCGCGAGTAGCTTGGCGCTAATTGATTTCTCCGGATGGGCTCCTGGTTTACAATTATTGGTGTTCTTTATTTTGCTCGATTTTGTGCAGTGGTTCACCCACGTCTTACTACACAGATATGAATTCCTCTGGAATTTCCACAAAGTACATCACAGCGTCAAAGAGATGGGCTTTGCCGCGCACTTGCGCTATCATTGGATGGAAAATGTCTTGTACAAACCCCTAAAAACTTTTGGGGTAATGATCTTAGGCGGATTTGAACCCGAACAGGCCTATATTGTCCATTTCATTGCCATTGCGATTGGACACTTCAATCATTCAAACATCAAGATCACTTGGGGGCCATTGAAGTATATTTTCAACAACCCCGTCATGCATCTTTATCATCATGCCTATACCCTGCCAGAAGGCAGAAACGGTGTGAACTATGGAATCAGTCTGAGTCTGTGGGATTATATTTTCAAAACGAATTACATTCCAGAAGACAGCGGCACCATTGTTATTGGTTTTAAAGGCGATGATGAATTTCCAAAGGACTTTGTAGGGCAGAATCTCTACGGATTCGGCAAGAAAAAGAAGTAGTTTAAAGCACCTTTACTCATTTAAATCACAGGCGTTTTCTTTAAAAGCAACCGCGTCTAACTCATTCCAGATAGGCCTATCGAATGGGCTTGGTGATAACGTAAATAGTACCTGCATTCTTTCCCGCTTTTCACAATACTGCTGCCTTACTTTGACAAACAATTCCATCATTTTACCCGTGTGAAACCCATCAAAGACTCTGATCTTTCCAAAAAACTCAACGGATAGGTTTTCCTCCTTCGGATTGTCCAATAAGATCATAATCCAGGTTTGCCTACATGCTTCCAATCGGGGTGAAATCGAAGTTCTTGAT